>NZ_AEXL02000098.1 GCF_000242875.2 Candidatus Nitrosopumilus salarius BD31
TATTCAGTCATGGCTCTACAAAATTTGTAAATCCAAATTATGAGTCTTTGAAATATTATAAAACAACTCAAGTAATAGATGATACCTATCTTGGTAAGAACGTACAGCAGTGGCAAGATGCTTGGGACTGGGAACTAGAATCTAACTACGAAATTTACAAAGACGAGTTTTATGAAAATCTTGGAAGACTGTTAGTCAAAAATGAGATAACACGTGTAATGAATCAAGTTGGTATCATCAATGTGTATGATGACTTTAATGTGCATCAAGGTTATTCTTTACTGTCACTGCCTCCTCACGTTGGATTTACGTCTGTGATTAACGCGACAGATGGCAATTCTTATCTCATAGAGGCTTCTGCCCATTCTAATCGTGTTAATTATTATGCTATTACACAACTGACATTTTTTGATACTGCAAAAGAATTACCTCTAGTGGATATTCTTAGTTATCCACAAACAATACATGTCTTTACTGAAGATGGGCATAAATCAAAGGCAGACCCATCTGATTTGATTATCCATGTTAATGACAACGCAGTAGATTTTGTTAATCATACTCCTGAAACTATACGGATACAAGAGTCAGGTACTGGCGAGATAACAAGAGCGCATGAATTAAACTGGATTGGGCCTGTCATACTTCCTTTTGGAAATGGTCAAGTGACTTTTGAAAAGCCAGGTATTTACGAGTGGGATGCACGAAAAGCCCCCACACTTGAGAACCCATTATCGTGGGGTTCGTATGCTAGAGGTGACATTGTAGTTTTAGATGATTATGTAGATGATTTGCCATTAGAAGATAGATTGCGTATGGGCAGAGCAATTCTGATGAATTCTGAGATTCCTTATGGTGGTATGGGGGTAGGTAATGCAGATCATGCTCTGAAAGTTAGTTTAAGACCTGCTGTTTATGAAATGTTACCTGATGCCATACAATATTACCAAGATAGAGCCGAGCAGTTGATACCATTTGATATTCCAATAATAATTGAAGGACTTTCAAAATGAAAACTATAACTCTGCTGATTATTTTGTTGATTCCACTTGCATTGGTTTTTGCGGAAAATTCCCCTGAATACACTGAAGCAAAACTAGAATGGAGTAAATTCAACTATGGACTAATTAACGGAACCGGAACTGCAAAAATCGTTCTGACTGATTTTGATGCTCCAAATATTCCAAATTACATTGATACAGTAACAGTCTTTGTTTATTCAGACAGCTTTCCTGAAGGAATTAATCTGACACTTTATGAGACAGAAAAAAATTCTGGAATCTTTGAGAGGACCTTTTCTCTAAGTGATACGCGTTCTGCTCCAGGTGTATTGTATGTCAGAGAAGGGGATACTGCAATTGTCACATATGCTGATGACACATTGCCTTTTGATCATGTTTTCTCAGAGATTTATTTGATGGAAACAACTCTAATTGGAACAACTGGTCCTCCACTTGAGCGCGTTCCTACAAGTAATGCACGAATTATAGGCTTGGATGGCGACTCTGTAACCCATCCTGTAGTTGGAGAGCAGATACTGCTAATGTCTGATATTGCAAGCCAACAAGACACTCCTCAGGAATTTATCTGGATTGCACAAACAATTGACTCTCAAAATAAAGTTCAATTTTTGTCTTGGATTAATGGCACAATAAACCCTCGCTCATCTTTTAGTCCATCGACTTCATGGATTCCCCAAGCTACTGGTGAGTATAGGACAGTGTTTTTTGTATGGGAAAGCATTGACAATCCAACTGCTCTATCTCCTCCAGTGGAAATTGAGTATACAGTTGAATCTGTTAGTTATACTCTGACTGAAATCCAGTGCCTCGAAGGTCAATTGCTTCATGATAATGAATGCATCTTTGTGATAGGGCTTGGTGGAGAACTCCCTGCATGGGCAACAAATTACTTTCTAATAGAATCTGGCATGATTACACAGTACTGTAAGATTGAAACTAGTTCTGGAGGTGCCAGTGGTGTTACTATGGAAAGTTGTAATGATGTCTTGACATATTCCATAATTGATAACGAGATAGAATTTGTTTTGGAATCCGATGCCTATGAATAGTTTTAATTATTTTTTTACACCGGTTGGTCCTGAATACAAGAAAAAGTTTGCAAGAAATGTTGGCATCGCAGTTCTTATACTCTTTGCGTTTTACGGTGTAGTAAGTCTGATTGATAATGTTTCAGAATCTGAACAAACTAAGTTAATAGGTGATATTAATTCATCCATTCCATCTGCACAAGAATTTCTGAAAATGGATTGCGAAGATCTAAATCATATTTACCCTGAATTTCCAAGTGTTGAAGTTGCAGATGCTTGGAATACAAGAATGCATGAATGTATTGATGAACAAGAATCAAGACTATCTAATTTAGTGGCTAAAAGTGATGAAACTAAAAATCTGTCAGACCATGAATCTGCAGAACTTGAAACATTACAAAAAATGTCTTGCGATGAAATAATATCCAGAAATAACTTAGGCGGGGATTATCTTACCAAAGCAAACAGATTGTTTGTTAAAAAAAGATTACAAGAGTGTGA
This sequence comes from Candidatus Nitrosopumilus salarius BD31, assembly GCF_000242875.2. Classification (GTDB taxonomy): domain Archaea; phylum Thermoproteota; class Nitrososphaeria; order Nitrososphaerales; family Nitrosopumilaceae; genus Nitrosopumilus; species Nitrosopumilus salarius. The sequence goes on from NZ_AEXL02000098.1 coordinate 2,549, forward strand.
CGAAGAAATGAAATCCACTGAAGAATATTCAAAATTCAGCAAGTTAAGCTGTGATGAATTAGTTGTCTATGATGGGAAATTAGATGTAATAAACTCCCAACAAGTAAGGGATTATGTCACCCGTGAGATAATCGATTGTAAAAATCAAAATTATTAGATAAGAGATGACAATAAAAAAATGATTCCTGAAATTCATGATATCAATCCAAAGACATGGCTAAAGCCATTCCAAAAATCAAGCGTTTCTTACCTATTGAAAATGGGCTTGTTTTACCATGGATTGAGCCTGATTTTGATGTATTTGGGCTCTTACCTTGCAACAAATGTTATCTCTGAGTATGAAATTCCCCAATTCCCAGTATCTATCTCACTTGCACTAAGCTCGGGGCTGCTAGAGGAATCCATATTTTTTGGAATTCCATATTTTTTGTCTGGCAATCCGCTTATACTTTTTGGAACTGGAATTGTTTGGTCTGTTGCACATCTGTTTAGCTCTGGTAACTTTACAGTTGAGACACTGGCATATGGGGGATTCTTGCTTACAATCCCACACATATTTTTTAGCGTAAGGACTTGGATTAGTAAAAAAGGTTGGTTTGCAATTCTGTTTCATTCTGCATGGAACTTTGTCTTTTTGATGTCATACTGTATGTGGGGATTGCGCCAATGCAGTATTGTAAATGACATGTCTGATGTCTTAAATGTATTAATGGCAATCTCTGTTGGCGTGATTTTGTATCTTGCATACATTAACAAGCAAAAACATGTAAATCGATTCTTTTATCTTGTACCAACTGTTCTTATCATATTTGCAATTGCCATTACATACTATAATGATATCATTTGAGATTTTTCTTAAACTCTTTGTATGATTTTGTCATTGTATCCATGTATTCCTCAAGGCTCTTTTGCATTCCAGGAAGCTCACCGTATAACTCCGTCCAGAGTTTTTGATATTTGGGATTTGTTGATAACATCATTGAGCTAAAAAATATCTGCATGTCTCGAGACACTGAATCTTCTCCACTTCTTATCTTCTCAATCTGTTCTTCAACTGCACTAAAATAATTCATATATTTTCTAAACACATGTTTTGATTTTTTTAGGTTCTCACTTGATACGTCAAAGCCTTCACCTTCTAGATCCTTTTGGAATTCTTTGTTTTCAATCCAAATCAGGTAATAGTTTTCAATTTTTTCTGCAAACTCTTTGTCTTGCTTGTAAAAACTTACAATTCCGTACATTGTAGGTCCGTATTCTATTTTTTTCCTACCGTTGTCTTTTGAATCGTACACTCGAATCTTGCCTGATTTGTTTAACTGCTTAAAATGCCTGTGAATTGTGCCTATTGGTATTCTTGTCTTGCTGTTTGCAGAGTAGAGTGTAAGTGGTCCATGGTCCATTATTGCCTTGAATATATCCATCGAAGTATGTGCTGCCGTGGATATATCCGCCATACTCTATGTATTTGATAATAATGAATATATCCATTTCTATGGATATATTAGTATGAAACACATACTTTTAGCAATAATACTAGTTACAGGACTTGTTCCATACGCGTCAGCCGTACAACTTGATGCTGCAATACTATCTGATGAGAATCCAACAGAGCCATCTTTTCAGTTTTTGAGAGTGATTTACATTGAATATCCAAATGACGGTGCTCTCTCAGAATCACTACGTAAAACAAATCAAATTCTCTCTTTTGTTGCAGACTCTGACACTCCTGGCATGGATGAACTTGTGGTACAACTAAACAAAAACCTAAAGGAAATTTCAAGTAATGCTATTGTAACTGATGCCAAGATAATTTATCATGTGATTTTACAAGGAAATGAAAACTCTGCAGTAATTGAATACAAGGTACAATTAATTCCAACAATTACAAATCATGTACTTACAACATCCTTTGAAAAGACTGTAGTTGATGCAAACTGGAGAGGTATGTCAATTGATGAGCCAGTGGTTCTTCAAACTGTTTATGGATCATTTGATGTGAATAATCCAAAATCAGCACTTGATGTAATGATTCCAGATGTTTCTGAAAAACTGCAAGATGTGTCCATTATACAGTTGCCATTAATTGACGCAAGCGGTATATTGGATCTACCATTACACAAATGGCATTCCATGTTTGATAACACTGCAATTATTCCAGGTGCTGTAGAGTACAAGTACACTGGAAAAAATGTTATCACCCATTACTCCATGGGGGAGTGTAGCATTGATGTTGGTCCATGTGATGATAGACTGTGGGTTCAGGAAATTGATCTTGATAAAAAATACACGATAAGAGTAATTGAATCAAGTGACGATGCATCAATTCTTTTGAAGGATATGTCGATACAACTAGGATAGATGGAGATGAGGTGTTTTTGACTAGCTTGAAAACTAAAGTTGGTACCGACCCTGACACTAATGAATTTCCTGCAACTGTAATGTATGGTATGGCAGGATTTGCAGCAATTGGAGGTGTAGTGATGTTTGTTATCAGTAACAGGAAACTAAAGAAAGACAAGAATGAGGGTCAGACAGGTGTGGATCCTGCCCATCTGATTGCCTATGAGACTAGCAATTCTGCTGGTGGATACAAAACAAACAGAGGAGAATCCTACTTGATTCCAAGGAATAAATCAAGCATGCCCATATGATCTTTTTTAAAAATATGTTGCCAGTTTAATTCCCACTAATTATCTTGGAAATTATTCTAATGTGTGATCCTTTACCTGTTTTAGAAAAAAGATTTGATGTAAAACTGGATGGGCTAATAATTCTTGTAGACAATGAAGAAATTGGATATCATGTGATTGATGATACGTTAAAAATTAATGTCAACAACAATACAAGAATTGAAATTGTTGGAGTTTTGCATCCTTGAAAAAATGAAAGACATTGAGTTTCAACAATACAGATGTGGACATCTCAAAAATGAACATGAATGGAAAAAATAGCCCCTATAATGTGTCTGATTTAATCCAAAGATATTTTACTTATTTCAAATTGAACCGGTTGAATTGTCAGTAGGCAAAGAGACTGCGAACAGATCCTCGTGGGCAATACTTGGAATTTTATCGTGTTTGGGATTGATTGTAATGTTTGATGAAACAATGATCCTTCCTGCCATTCCTGATTTTATTCAGAATTTCAACATTTCCTACAGCACATCGTCATGGTTGCTGTCTGCATATATCATTGCAGCAGCAGTCATGACTCCGATAGGTGGAAAACTGTCAGACATTTACGGCAAAAAAAGAATTTTGCTTGCAATTATGGCAACATACACGATTGGTATTGTACTTGGCAGATTTGCTACTAACATAGAATTCATGCTTGTAGCCAGAGCTTTGCAAGGAATTGGCATGGCGATGTTTCCAATCGCGTTTGGAGTAATCAGAGAAGTATTGCCTGAAAATAAATTTGCAACGGGTCAGACAATATTTAGTTCTACATTTCCCGCCGGAGCAATACTTGGTCTGATTGGCGGTGCTGCTATAATCCAAAATTTTGGATGGTCTGCAACATTTTTGGCAATATTGCCAGTTGCAATTGTATTGTGGGTAATAATCTTCAAGTTTTTACATGTCAAGTCACTTGTGCAAGAAAATTCTATCTTAAAACAACGTCAAACACTGGACATTACAGGAACCATGTCTCTTGCATCTGCCATAATATTATTTCTCTCAGGAGTGACATTTTTGGAATCCGGCGCACTTGAATTGATTGCCACACTTTTTGCAGCGTCTGTGGCATCCTTGGTACTGTTTATCCTTATAGAAAAAAGAGCTGCGTCGCCCCTGCTTGATTTTAGTTTGATGCGTAGCAAAAGTTTTCTGCCTCCCACAATAGTTCTGATGTTAACTTTTCTTTCAATTTTTATGGTTTACATAACTATCCCAGTGTTGGTACGAAGCCCAAAACCTCTAGGATTTGGGGGAGATGCACTGGCAGTAGCTGAAGTGCAGTTACCATTTATGATTGTGTTTTTAATTAGTACCATCATGTCTGGTTTTGTTCTAAACAAAATCAAAAACACGCGACTTACTTTGATAGGAACTGTAATTAGCACAATGGGATTTGCATTCTTGTTTTTATTTAGCTCAACTTCTGAAATGGTTTCAGTAGGCTTGACCATCCTGGCAGTTGGTTTGTCTCTTTCAATTACTGGCGGATTTAACACAATTCTTGTTTCAGTTCCTATATCGATCACTGGAGTTGCACTTGGAATGACATTATTGCTTAATTTAGTAGGTATGTCAGTTGGACCTGCAGTGTCGGGAATAATACAACAACTGTACCAGGGGACTGTTGATGGTGTTGTAGGATATTTTCCAACTCATGTTTCATATGATGTTATATTTATCACAGCTGCGCTGATCTCAATTGCTTCGGTATTGTTGGCGTTACTGACTAGCAAAAATGAATTAGCAGTACCAAATGTAGAAAATTCACATTAAATGCAAAACATCAGAAGCACTTTTCAATGATTGATTATGGATTCATTTATTCGTAAAACTTTGATTTTTACTAATGATTTATCAGTGTCTGTTATATGGAAAAATCTAGTCTGTTTTTCATGGTAGGTGTGGTAATTCTTGGAATTGGGTTTGTCTTTATGCTGTTTTTTATGCCTTCTGTATTTGCCGAAAGCATTGAGGACAAGTATGGGACCTTTTACGGCCAGGTTGGAAATCCAGTTTCAATACACGCTTCAGTAAACAATCCAAACAATTACAGCACAACTGCATCAATAGAGTATGTTTTTGAAAACGTAGATGGGAATAACTATTGGGATGCAAAAAAGCATTCAGGTGACGTGTCTGTTGGAAAAAGTTTTGGTGCTCATCAGGATTATTTTCTTGACGATGTTGGAAGGTTTTTCATATTGATTGTTGGCAAAGTCAACGGAGAGATAGTTGAAACATCAAAGTCTGAGTACATACTATTTGAAGAATATTCTGATGCTGCACTGGATGGATGTGCACCTGAACATGAGTTGGTGGTAAAACCTGATTACAGCAAAGCTGTTTGTGTGTTTGACGAATCTGTTATAAAATTAGTTAAGAGGGGATGGGTTGCAAAAAACCATTTTCTCTGATGAACAAATTTTGGATTATTACAAGACACTGCCTGAGGTTACAGCATTTTACGATGTGTATGATGATGCCGATACTGTCTTTGAGGATAACACCATATCTTATTTTGCAGGAGACGGGGATGATTTTAGTGTCAGAATGAATCTAGAACTAGATTCACACTATGACATTGAAAATATCACATTTCATTGCTATGCCAAACGAGTCCATCAGATGGATGTGGCACAGGAAAGTATTTTTGCGTTTCTTGGAAAGAAACACATGTGATGAAACTGGTGTGCACAAAAATAACTAGATACAAAATATCAGAAGCATTTTTCAATGACACATTAAGATTTCATACTGTATGAAGTATCTTGTAATTTTTCTACTTTTGGCTAGTTTTTCAGTAATTGCATTTGCTGAGCCAATTCCTGAACCTAAATCTGAATCCAATATCACTAATGAAAATTGTGGGTCTGGAACAACATTGCAAAATGGCATTTGTGTAGTTGACAAATCACAAAATATGTCCTCAAAATCTTCTGAAAAATGGCCTAGCCCCTACCAAAAAGACAATAAAGTTTCTGGATCCATAATGACTATTTCCAACAATGTTATCCCCCCTGGACAAACCATGTTTGTAAATGGGACTTTCAATCAACAATCTGATGACTTTACTGTAAATATTTTCAAAGACTATGAAGATTCTCGTGATCTAGTATTGACCTTGTCTCCTTCATCACATGAGTTTGGAGGTTTTAATTTTAATTTCACCATTCCAAACAATTGGAAACTTGGAAATTATCACATTGTTTTGGAAAATGGTCTTCAAGAAATGGATTGGCAATTTGTAGTACGGCAAAATCATTCCGGTGGATCACTTGATCATACTGTTTATCCTGTTCCGTGGATGATAGAATCTCCACTAAAACAATTCAAGTCTGGAATTCCAATTGATGAGATACAATGTAACGAATCATTAATTCTTGTAATAAAAAATAACAACACTCCTGCATGTGTGAAGGAGCAAACACTTCTAAAATTAGTTGAAAGGGAATTGATCATTACATCAAAAACAGAAAGAGATCTTATGCTAGATGCAGGATACAAACTATATCCTGGTGTTGGTTGGGTCCAAGGAGGACAGGAAAATCTAATATCTTCTGAACCAGAGTCTCCACCAATCAGTGTTGATCATCAGAATCTAATTGATGCAAGAAATAAACTCCGAGAAGCATATCATGCTAATGCGTCTTTAGGTCCATTTAACATCAAAGATGTAATTGTGGGTTATGGAATAGGTGATGGATTTTTAGTTGTAGATATCCTTGAAAAATACTATGACTCTGATGCAGATAGAAAGTCAATCATTCAAAAAATAACTGATATTACTGGTGAAAAAGTAGACATTGAGTTTAATTCATCAGTTGCGATAATTCCGACTAGTATAGAATCTGTATTTCCATACATATGGAATGGCTTTTTACATAGAAATGGAATTGAATTTACTCCAAAAGAGCAATCTTATTCAAATACTGACATTGGATTCCGTGATGTTAACCGTGTATGTTCTCCGATAATTGCATCTAACGGCACTGAACTTTACATTTCATCTGTATTTGTCTATGAACCTTTTGAAATAACTGGAACGTATGTTGACAAAATAAAGCCTGATGACTGCTATAAAATTTGGAAGACTGATGCAATACTTGTAGAACCAACTCGTGAACTTGGTATGTGGCTAGAAAATTATTGGGAAAAAGAACATGAAAACTAGACTTTTGATAATTTCAATATTCTTGATGAGTTTTTTTGTAACCGCTCATGCATCAATTTACATCACTCCATTTGATTTAGGTATTACAAGTGATGACTTTTACGAGGCATATCCAAACTATAATCCTTATTTGATAATGAAGAGAGGTGATTCCCAACAGATTACAATACAAGTTTCAAACAATGATTCCACTGAACAAACAATCAATCTATACATGGTAAAAGAAACTCCGCGACCTGACCGCAATTTTGTTTTTGAGCCAAGCCAATTACAACTGGAATCTGGTGAAACTGGCACTTCGATTCTTACAGTAAGTGCAAGTCCTGATGCAAATACTGGACTGACAGTCCTGCACACACTGATAGCACAAAGCACTTCTTTTGGTGCCAAATCATTTGCGTTTTATGTTGAAATAACTGAGCAAATCACTCCTCCGTCACCTGATCCTATACGAATGGAGCCTGATGGGGTGATGTTTTCCAAGAATGCTCGATTTGACCTGTCTGAAAGTCAGGCATTTGATATTATTCCCTATGATGTGTTACCTCCAAGTCTTCCTGATGAATATTCTTTTCAAGTGATGAGTGGCTCAAAAGAGGAGCCAAGATTGTTTTATTCAAAAGAACCTCTTTCTGAAAATACCTTGTATTCGGAATTTTCAGATGGTGAAAATTTGTTGATAACATTTGAAAAAGAAGAGTATTTCACATATGATAAGTATCTTCAATTCCTTAACACTAATGAACAGCAAATTATGATAGATGGAAAAAATGGCATCTTATCGTCTGCTGAGATTAAAACAGAAGATGGCAATGCATACGTGGATTCTCGTGTAATTGTTTTTCTTGATGATGTAAAACTCAGATTAGAATCTAAGATGCCCGAACAACAACTATTGCAAATAACAGACTCGATGATTAAAGATGAAAAACCAATTCAAGAATTAGCATCCATTCCAAATGAAGACTTTACTGATAAACAAACTGGTAATGACAGTTGTCCTGTAATTCATTTTCTAGGTTATGCTTGGGAAGATTGTGGTTCAATTTGGACTTGGAGCATACTGGGAGTGCCACTGTTGATGATAATTGTTGCACCTATTGGTATTGTTTTGGCTGTGGTAATTTGGAGAATTAGGAAATGAATTCTAATTTACTTTTAACAATGTCAGTAATTATGGTTGGAGTTATTCTAATCTCAATTAATTATTCTGCAATAGTTGATTTTTACATATATTCTGTCCCGTTAAACAAAGCCACAATAATTCCAAACTTTACTCTCAAACCAAATGAATTCCAAGATGTGCACGATGACAAAGATTCCACTTGTTATACTACTCCGTCGATGAATCAGTACTGTTATGAAAAACCAAAGATACATGACAGCCAAAATAGAGGCCATCTGACTTCCTTTATCACTGGAAATAACGGGATTAACGGCGAACTACACTTTGATAAAGTTGGTCTTGAAGGGGGAATTTTTACGATAAAGAATATGGAGATGATTGGCAAAAATACTGCATTGTTTACATTTGCAGACAATGATTACCGCGTTGGAAACAAAGACAGGACAACCTATGAAATAACTGACAAGTTTGAGTTTCATACAATTATAGAAAAATATGATACGTTTATTGCCAAATGTAATAATTATGAGGGAACCTCAGTAACCATAGTGCAATATCTGGGCGTTGACACGATAGATGGCATTGATTATTTTCTAACCTGGCACACGCTTGCAAATTCTGAGCAGGGGGTAACTTGTGATTATCCTCAAATCGTTCAGCATAGTTTTGGACATAACTTTGGACTTTGATTAGAACATGAAAACTAAACTTTTGATTATTATTGGGATCGTTTTAGTTGCAGTTTTTGGAATTTTTATTGTTTATCCTAATCTAATTTTACACTTAATGTACTCTGATCAATACATGCTTGAGACAGCTATGAGTTCTGATATTGTAAAATCATTTGATAAAATGTATCCTGAAAACAAAATACGATACGTTCAAGCATTGGAACAAGAACCTGCAATAGTTTTTGAAATGGTTCATGATCAAAAGATGGCGTTTTTAGCTGTTGGTAATTTCCAAGAAGATCATCTGGCATTTATGTACCATTGTTCTTCTTTTGATTACCGAACAACTTTTTTTTGAGTTAAGCGATGTACAATCTGAAAAACAAATAATGGATAATCCTTGCTGGGATATGTGATGAAAACTAAACTTTTGATAATTGTATTTGTTATTTTGGTTACTGTAACAACCTATGATGCATATGCAGATAACACAGTGTTCTCAAAAGACATAGGGGAAGGATTATCACAAGACGAATGTCAAAAGCGGTATGATTTGTTTGGGACACACTATGAACCAATAATGGATTTGGCAAAGCTAAAGATAGAAACTCATTCTGCATTCAAGGAAGTAACAAACAATGATTCATACCAAATTATCTCGACTGGTCTAAGATCCAGCCCTTATTCTGAAAATTGCAAAATGGATCTTCCCTCATTTGGAATACACTATGCCACAAACATGACTGATTTTTCATACACAAGAATCTATGTTAACCTAGAACGTATCTCTTATGATGTACACGAAATTACAACTAGATTAATTGACAGACCTTGGATTGATGTTCCTAAATCAGAACCTCTTCCATTTTACATCACAAACTGGGATGTGGTGCATATGCTTGGAGAATATCATCGCTCAGATCCACCAAAGTCTCCACAGACATTCAAAATTCCATACATTGCAGTAAACGGAAAAGTAAACAGCATTGATACTCAGTCAGGCAGTATTGTAGCTGAGATAAGCACCAACGAAGGAGGAATGTTTGCACTAAAAATACCACGAAACTATCCATACACTGACCATGATGACTCTATGCATTCAGGACATGGACTTGAGGTATTCGCAATTTCAGATGGACCTGAAGAAGTAAATCCTCATGTCACAAAGACTGACTGCTTTTATGATGTTTGGATGCAAGTTTCTGGGAATCAAACAATCGAAATACCATTCACATTTAGCTATCTGATGAATGATCCAATGCATGGAGACAGCGATGTTCCAGAGTATTGTTTGACAAAAACTCTTGCTGATGAAAATCTAAATTATCTTGCAACGCTGTCTCCGCACAAACAAGCAAAGCAAGGTGTTTTGCCATACCTTGTTTCCTGCAAAGATGGTTGGTATCTTGTCATCAAACATGATGATTCTCCTGCATGTGTATCATACAATACCGCACAAGCATTGTGGGACAGAGGGTGGGTCGACAAATCAACTGACATTTACACAAAATATGCAATACCTGAAGTACTAGATGAATTTAGCTCAAAATTAAAAAGCAGAGATGAGGCACTGCAAATTGTAGGTGATTTCATTGATGAAACGAATCTTGAACTAAACACTGATCCAATCAATACTGATTTTAAAATAACATCTAGTCTGGGATATGTGAAATCACAAGGAACTCATCTTACACTTGAAATAGATGAAAAATCCGGATTGCCAACTGAAATTATGACCTTTGGTAATGAAGGGTTTTACAGGACACCTCAGTGGTACTCTGAGATTCAAAAAGACTATCTTGGGTTACCATCTCAACGAATTGAACACGGACATGTTGCATGGGAAGTAGATTACAGAGAATGCAACTTGTGCCAAACATATTCATCATTTTTTGTTGATGCAATCACCGGTAAAGTCTTTAACACCAGAAACGTGGAAGATATGTTTACGATACTCTGAGGTTGATATAAAATGAAAACTATATTCTTAATTTTGCTATTTGCATTTTCTTTATTGTTTCCAGTGAATCTGATTAGTGCTGCAGAAGTTACTGGCACATACGAACTAGATGAGCCACTTTGTTTAGGTGGACCCGGAATGGTATGGAATGAGAACTGTGTTCGAATAAGACCATCGCCATATGCACAACAACAAGACGGAATAGAACCTGAAAAAGTAAGATGCAACCATGATCTGTATCGCAGCTACAAGATCTCTGACGGCACTGCATTTTGCGCATCAGGATACACGTTAAGAGAATTGATTCATCGTGAATATGCCGAAAGCTTTGACTCTCTTACCTCAGCTACAGTCTCAGGACAAAATAACACAGTCAGTGAATATTGTCCTGCATCACAAGAACTAGTCCAGTCTGGATGGTATGCATATGAGCATCCCACTGATGTAATTCTTACAAACATTGATCTGGTCTTTTCTGCCAAGGAAAACTCGTACGGCGTAGAGTATTCATTTGACAAGCCAACTGATGGCAAGTCCATGATTTGGGTTTTTGTTGAATGCGATTCCTCCTTTGATACATTTGAGATAGTCATACTTCCTGAAACTATACAGCATCGCAAGAACTTTGTTGTAAATTATCCAGAAAAACAAAACACTGCAATTCATTTTGTAAATCAGGATTCTGTTACCTACAAAATTGAGGGAATGCCAGACACAGGTGTTGGAACAGGTGATTTTACAGTATTGCTTGACCCTGAGGATGACTGGCTTGTTGGAAACGAGTATGACGGAGTAGAATCAATTTTACTGTCAGCTGCCAATCCTGATACCGGAGAGTCCTATGACTGGATGAACTATATTATTTACATTACAGAGTTTGGAGACAGAAGATGAGAGCAAGCAACATGAAAAAACCATCCTTTTCGGTTTTTCTTATTGTTTTAGGAATTGGATTTCTTACTTTATTTACTGTCATGCCATCGTTGATTGATATTAGAATTTTCTCTCCACACAGTCCTGTCCCAATGATTATCTTGTATTCTGGTTGGATATTGTTGGGATCTGGAATTTGGAAGGCACTGTCTAAAAGAATTCTATTATTTGCTAGAAAATGAAAACTAGGCTTTTGATAATTATTGGGATTTCCGTTATTGTTATTCTGGGTATCGTTATACCAAATTATTGGTTAGAGTTTGATGATTATTCTATTTTTTTATGTGAAAGATGGTTTGACAGTCACTATCAATGCAATGCAATTTGGATAGATCCACAATGTAATATGCCTGGAGGCGGTTGTATTTTTCCAAAACAAACTCCTTTTGAGCAATTTCTGGAGAAAAAAGCAACTGCTGCATTTAATCTAAAATTAGATGATTACAAAATAATTTCAGAAGTACATGCTGCATACCCTGCATACTCAACTGGACTTCACAAATCATTTGTGACTCAAGCAGTTGAAAGCGACGGCACTCGTTATTATTTGTCAACTACTTTTATTCCTGATGAATCCTTGGATGAAATTAATGTCAAAATTTATAAAATAATTTCTGAAAAATGTGATCTTAGTATCATCAGTGCGGGGAGTGAATGTGAATCCAATTATCTTGAAACTATGGACCCTAAACCTCGTTCTTCTCTTGATGGGTGGATTACAGGAATTTCTGATAAATCCAATTCCACTGTGACGATTCTACAGGGTGCAGTTATTGAGGGGAACAAAGCCTTGGATCCTGAAGTAATTATTGTTGTAATGGGTAAAAACAACACTGTAACATGGATTAACAGTGATGATGTGGCGCATGCACTATCTAGTAATTATGAAAACAACGCATGGCAGACTGGACTTGTAAAGCCAGGCGAATCATCATCTGTGATATTTAACAATACAGGAATTTTTAGTTATCATGGAATACCTGGTCCTTGGATTTCTGGTACTGTCGTTGTTTTACCTGAAAACTATGATGAATCAAATTTACCCTCATCTGGTGATTATGATTTTAAAACAATGCACATGAACAATGCTTGCACTGAAAAACCTTCTTTTTGTTTTGGTGTTTTTGAGAATGGAACTCAGATTATGACCCAATGCGATTTTCCAATTCACGGATGCAGCCCAATTTATTCTGGCATTTCATCTACATTTCCAGTAATGAAAGACAACATACCATTTGATGTTAATTATAGCATTAAAGGAGGTACAGTCAAAGAAATGACTTTCAGCAACAGCAATTCATTATTGATACTGATAGATTCCATTATGGGTGGAAATTTGACATTAAACATTCCACGTGATCTATTGGACGCAAAAATGGATTATTGTCCTCCACGTAAGGTAAATCCTCTAGATGACACATTTTTTGTTTTACGTGATGGAGAAGAAATCATATTCGATGAAATCCAAACCACTTCCATACACAGAACATTGCAAATAGCATTTTCAGATAATTCAACTAAAATAGAAGTCATAGGAACATGTCTTATTTGAGATGATTAATTCGGAAAAATGAAAACTAGATCTTACTCTTGATTGTTAAAGAATAAAAGATTCGAGCCTTAACCCTTTATTTTTTCAAATTTCTTGGTTCAAATTCTACAAAAAAGGTATGTGCAAACCCAATTGATTTTTGGATTTTTTATGCCTAGAGTTCAAATTGTAATGAGAGCATTATGATGAAGGGGTATAGACAAGGAGACTAGGTTTGACCTTTTTTAGAAAGTTATAGTGAAAAAATTGGATTTTTTATGAATTTTTAGAAAACAACTTTTTGTGACGTTTAACTGTTAAAACAAAATCTGCTACTGCCGCAACAGTAAATGTTGATAATAGTATCATGTATCCAAAATCTGAAAATGGTTTTACCCATGGATTATACATCAAAAATAAGATTACTCCAGTACTGATACTGTTAATCACAACCCATCCGATACTTGGAGTCCAATCTGATTCATTATGTCTTATTTTTTTGTAGATGTTCATGCTGGCTACCCAAATGATGTCAAATACTAAAAGAATTAGTAAAATTGGTAAAAAGAAGAATTCTGAACCCTGATAAATAAAGAGTCCTAAAACTACCAATATTGTATGTTGAACAATCATTACTGTCCAACTACTTGCCCATGAATGCCCTTCATTTTGCTCTGATGCTGTAATGTGTAGAAGATTTCCTATGACAAATCGCATATTTGTCATGTAAAATATTATTGGAAAAATTAGTAAATTAAAATCAAAATCTTGATTATGATAATTTCCTGCCACCAGTACTCTGAAAGATTCTACTCCTGTAACAAATGATGCAATTGCAAAACCTACTAAAAGTGGAAGAAAAGTGTCTTTTCGCATAGAACTTAATGTTTTTTCTTGCGGTGACTCTCCCATGAATTTTTCATATTATATTCAAATATGAAAGTTCCTTATTTTGTACTGTTTTCTTAATGTAAAAAACTTGATATGCTATAATCCTTAAAGATCTATCATCCATGCTTGAAAAAAATGACACCTTTGTTTCTGAAATGATTAAAGAAGCTGAAGAGGGATTGGAAGAAGGAGGTATTCCTATTGGTTCCATTCTTGTTCAAAATGGAAAGGTAATTGGCAGAGGTCACAATAAACGAGTTCAATCCGATGATCCTTTGGCCCATGCTGAAATAGTGTGTATGCAAAATGCAGGTAGAATAGGCTCATTCAAAGATACGACAATCTATTCTACGCTTATGCCCTGCTATTTGTGTGCTGGAGCTATAGTTCAATTTGGAATAAAAAAAGTGATTGTTGGGGAATCTGAGAACTTTGATGGTGCAAAAGAATTCATGGAATCTCATGGAGTCGAAATTTTGGATATTAAATCTTCAAAATGTATACAACTTATGTCTGATTTTATCAAGAAAAATCCAAAATTATGGAATGAAGATATCGGATGTTAATTTTTTATCGATGATTATGCTTTAGGCTAAAGAATAAAACGTCTCATTTTATCCTGCAAGAGTAAATGATTCGAATTACTTATGAACATCATAATTCATGCTTGAGTAATTGAAAACTAGGCTCAAGTTCATCATAATTGGAATAGTTGTAGCAACAATAGTTTTTGGTACATATCAATCCATTATGTATCAATGCGGAACTTTGCCAGTATTCATGGAAACTCCTAGAAGTCCAACATTGCAGAATTGTTTGGAAATATGGAAACATCAATTAGACCAACAAGGATCTGATGGAAAATATCAATACAGATTTGGAGAGACTACAATAAAAAATGAAAAAGATCAGCAGTTTGATAGAGTATTTTTCTCATATAGTCACGATTATGGGACAACTTTTTCAGAATCTAAAGACATCAGCATGTCTAAGAACACTTGGACTGGTGAGCCAAAAATGATCTTAATGGACGATGATGTAATTCTAGTCTGGCAAGAAGAGATTCCTCCCGTGCATACCCTATCATTTGCAAAAAGTGATGATCATGGAGAAACTCTAGAGAAAAAATACTTGTGGCATGGTTCTCGTCCTGACATTGTTCATTACAATAATGTACTGTATCTAACTTGGGTTGATTTAGAAACTCGTCAGGTATTGTATACGACAAGTGATAACAGAGGTGAATCCTTTGAGAAACATAAAGTCATTTTTGCACCAAAAGAAGAATTTAGTCCATATGCCCTCAAACCAGAACCAAAATTTGTTGTTGATAATAATATTGTTAAGATAGTATGGGAATCCAATGGTAAAGATTTTGCATTCATTATAGACCAGGATTCTCCCTTGTCTATGTTGAAATCCAAACATGAGGGTTTAGAAGACCTCAAAAATCATCCTCTGGTTGATGAATTTTATGCAAAGTATCCTGATGCACATGAAGAAGTCAGAATTGATCACATTTCCTATTTTGCAGGAAGTGATGATGGTTTCAAAGTTAGAATGAACTTGTACTTTGATGAAAACGATGAACTAGACTATATCAATTTGAAATGTTATCTGAATAGAGAATTACAAACTGATGTACCTGGAAGTTTTATCTCAAAATATTTGACAGACTTTACCTGTGATGAGAATGGTTCACAAAGAAATGAAAACTAGGTCTTATTCTTCCAACGAAGAGTAAAAGATTCGAGCCTTGACCGTGTAAGTCTTTAATTTCTCGGTTCAAATCTTAATGGATTTACTTTGATTTTGATCTCTAAGAATTAGATGCATCTTTTAGTGCCGTTACTGCATACTCTAATGCATGTGATCTATTTGCAAATTTTTTCTTTTTGATACCGTTGTCAATCCATTTCACAAGTGTATCGTCCATAGATATTGAAAATTTTTCTTTTGCCATCCTAAGACTCCACTCCTAATCTTGATAATCTGGATAAAACCTCTGTGCGAATGTTCCAAGTATGGAAGTCTTTCATGCTGTAATACCCAGTGCCACTAGCTAGTATTTTTAAGCAAGTACTACAAGGTATTACAAGGTCGTACACTGTGGCATTATTAATATCTAAAAAGACGTCAAAATACTACAAAATGACTTGTATTTTTGATGGCTGTAATGACGTTATAACTATGGATGATTTGGAGCATCACATCAAAATCCATGTTGTGGATATTGTTAAAGGGATAGACGATATTCAAAATTAAGAATTGATTTTTTGGCGAGTGAAACTCAACAGATTTGAACTCTCATAGCATTGCACCTATAATGTAAATCTCTATGAGAGATTTAATTTTGAAATTATTTGAAGAGTCAATACATGGTACTAAGGGATATGAGATGTTGAAAAGCTTGTTTATAGTCAATTCTTTACCTCAGAAATCTCAATTTCCATCCCTTCTTTGTCTTGATCAAGAACAAATTCCTTTTTTGTATGAATTTCATGAATCAAATCATCTCTATCGCCTTCAATAATTCCTAAGCCCGATTCTTTTTTTGCAGAATCCATATAATCAGGTAAAATATCTAACACAATTTTCAGTAAGTTATCAAGGTCTTTGACATATCGACTAGAATCAGCAATGTTGCCAGAATATAGATAAAAAATTACATTTAATGAGAGATTTTTGCCACGATATTTTTCTCTTAATTTGTCAAGATTTTCATGAGTTGTTAAGATGAAATCTCGAAGAGTAATTTTGCGGGCAACTTCTTCCCCAGGTTTGGCAGTCTTAGGCTCAAACCCCCTAACTGAAATTGGTTCCAACATTCAGTCACCAAAACTTAGCATAAATTCTGATACAAATTATATTCAGAAAAAACATCCCCCATCGCATATTTGTAGAATAGTGAATCCGATGAACCTCCATCTTTTATAAAATCATCAAATGCCTTCATTATTGCCATACCACCCGCAATTCGATTTAGAGCCAAAGTATAAGAGAAATTGTAACCCCATCCAAGATCAATATTCCATTTTTTAGCTCCTTCTTTTGCTAAATCAATAACATTTGGAAGAGTTTTTGAATTGTTCTGCAGAATCATCCATGATATTTTTGTGAGAACAGTCTATTCCAACTGCATCACATATTTCAACTAGTCTTGGTCGTTTTTTACCAATTTTTTCTTTAATAGGAATTAAATTTGACATTTCACTAATATCTAAAATTTGTTCAGAAGGAATTTCAATATCTAAAAACTTGTTTAAGAAGGGGACATCAAAATTACGTATGTTGAATCCAACAAAAGTGAATCCTTCATTTATTTTTGACTGAATGATTTTTTTACCTTCAGTGAGTGGACTATCAGTTGAACCATCATAAAACAAATTTTGGTTTGATCCATCATTGAGTTGAACTGAAATAATTCGTTTGTTATCATTCATTATATCATATCCAAGATTCTCAGTTTCAATATCCAATACCAAAGTTTTATCCATAAGAATATCATTACAATGATAGAAGATATACTTTGGGAAAGAATATGAAAATTTATTATGCACATGCCATGCCAATTTACGGTACAAAGACAGAGATGAGAGAAAAAGAACATATCATGAGAAATCTCCCTGAGATAGAAATTGTAGATCCGGGTTCATTTCAAGACAATCTGGAAAAACAAAAAGAGGGTATGGAATACTGTTTCAAATTAATTGAGAAATGTCAAGGAGTAATTTTTACAAAATTCTTTAATTATATAACAGCAGGAGTAGGTAAAGAAATCAATTACGCATTATCAAAATCAATCCCAGTTCATGAGTTAGAAAGAGGAAAACTCTATAAAATAACCAAGCCGGTAAAATATCTCAACAGGCTAGACACAATCATACTATATAGAAAAATTAGAATGGTTCGAAAGATTCTCAAAGAATGAAGAATATTTTTCTTAATTAATTTGAATTAATCAAGGTCAAAATTACAATTCATGCAATATAATTGTCCATTAGATGCCCTATCTTGCATCTTTTTTGGATGTTTACAATTAGGAATAAGTTCACTTCTTATTGCCTCCAAATTTGAAATTGTGACTTTATCCGCATTGAAGAGTAATTTTGATACACCCATTGCTTCATCAAGGGCATCATAATTCCATTCTTTTCTAAGTTGTTCCATTGTTTGTTTTTTATGTCCAATCCAAAATTTTTATTGCTTTTTTAATAGTCATAAAAAATATAATTCATCAATGTATTTTCCATTATGGGATTATCAAATAACCATTACTCTGAGAATCAACTCAATTTTTAGATTACAAAGTAAAACTGAAGTCTTTAGATACAGGTTTAGAATTAGACCAAAATATATCAAAGAAATCATACCAAAATTCAGCTTGACGTCCAGTAGTTAAATATCCAGATTCACCATTACTTAGAAATGAAGGAGAACGGATTTCTCCACTTCCAACATATGCATATTTTTTATCAACAATCATTAATTTTTGATGAATCCCTTCATAATGTAATTTATTTAAATGAGAATCAGAAACTTCTTCTCCAAAATCACGAATTTCCATAAATGCATTAGGGTTTGATTGGTATTGGTCAAATAATTCATATAATTTTAGAACCGCTTTAATTTTTTTTGTGTGTGTATTATTATATGATTTTTTTACTAAAACATCTCTAGTAAGAATTTTGAAAGAAACACCACGAGAAGCACTATCTATTAATTCATCAAGGATATATGCAATCCCATCAATTTCAATAAAAGGAGATGCAATCAATACTTCATCAGATGCAGAATTTAATAATTTTTTGAAAACATCTTTCAATTCAATAATATTTAAATCCGAATAATTCTTTTTAAGAGAAATCAATTTTTCGTGCATAGATAAAGGCAAATTAATTACTGTAGAATCTTGTAAAGATGAAATTATTTCAGTTTTTTTATTTAGTCCTAAAAATTCTTTAATTTTATCCAAATCTTGTACAACATAATTAATTCTTGTTCCTATTTTTTCAGATTTTACAAAACCAGCGCTGACTAAATAGTTCAGGAGGAAATTAATGCTTTCACGATCATCAGAAGAAACATTATCTAATTCATTACCAATTTGACCATTTTTTTCAAACGTGTCCACAACCCACTGGTTAAGTTTTTCACTATTCATCAGAATCACTTAAAATTTCAAATAATTTTGCACTCAAAGTTCTGTCTAACAAAGAATTTGCTGGAATCCACCTAGAAATTTCATTTGGTAAATAAGGCTGACAATTAAAATCATTGATAAATATACATGCGATGCAGGAGTCGGAGCATTTTTGTGAGCATGATTTTAAATTATGCTCAGTTAATCTAAGCAATCTTTTGAATTCAGTTGCATTTGAAGATTTTGTTATTTGAGTAATACCGCCTATTCCAAGGTCTCCTCTTTCATACAAAATTATACATCCATCAGAAATCAAAATTTTACTACCAAAATCTTCTAGACCAGTAATTTCCATTAATGATGACAATAAAGCATGTTCGATTGAATGAAGTAGTGAAATTAAAGGTAAATTGCTTTTATTTTCAATTAAAGTTTGAAAGTTGGATTGTGTTGCAAAACTAAGAGTATTATTTGCTAAATCATCATAAGAATCCTCAGTTATAGAATTGGTTTGTTTCAAAAGTTTAATAATTTTCTTTTTATCAAGAGAAAGAACTAATCCTCTACCTTCAGTTTTGACAACATATGCATTGTATGTATCTCCCGATTGAAATAATCGTGCCATTCGTTCATTGTCAGGAATCACTACAGGATGAGAAGAAACCGCAGATTTGTAACCATAAATTACTGTCAGCGTAGTGATTTTTGGAACTGTGAATGATTTTTCAATTCCATATTGCTCATGAATTATTTTAGTTTCAACATCGTGAAGATCATTTAGACTCCAGCTATCAGAATCATCATCCTTACTATCTTCATAGGATTTATTTAAAATACTACAAGAGACATTGCTGTTGCCTAAATAAAGATAAGTTTTGATCATAGGAGAAGTAATAGAAGGAGCTGATGTTACTATAGGTTTCATTATAGAAGGTTTTCCATCATAACCGACATCAGGATCTTTTCGGATGTGACATTTACAAAACTTATCTACAGTTTCTTTGAAATTACAGGTTTCACATTTCCAATATGAGTTCAAAAAAGAACCATACATATGAAAATGCATATGCCCAGAACAAGAGTCCTTGCTTTGACAAGGAATTGAAGAACCTTGCACTTCAGATAATCTAGCCATCCTAGGAGTCAATTCCTCTAAATTGGCACATCTAGGACAAGCAAAAACATATGAAAATTGGTTTAAAGAATTCTTTTTAATTGGGTTATCACATTCAGAGCATTTGCCATCAACATGAGGCATAGGTTTTTGACAATCCCCACAAAAACCTTCATTACAACAAGGACAAGTAAGTTTAGGGTTTTGAGGGTTCACCAATTCATAATGTCCACATTTAAAACATCGAAAAGATAATGGGAACACAGATGAATCCAATCTTGTGTTTTCATTAATATAAAATAAATTAATTTGTGAAGGATTTACAGTATAATTTACAATATCATCAGAAGTTTTATCAATAACTTGAGGTTGTTCGCCAAGCATTTCTTTCAGTTGTTTATCAATATCGGTATTTTCTGAAAAAATGATTTCTTGTTTAGTGTCTTTAGCAAATTTGTTTGCATTATTTTTTTGTTTTTCAAAATAATGGCGTTGTAATTGGTTTTTACAATCAGAGATTTCTTTTGCCAATGCTTTTAAAATTTCTTTATCAGGATGTTCTTCAACAATTCCAATAATTTTAGATGTTCGTAATGTAACATTATCACTTGTCCAAACTGCACCCTCATAATTTTTAAAAAGAACTTGCCATTCGGTTAAATCAGGTATTTCATTCATCATTATCACCAGTTATAGATATTTCATCTAATTCTTCTTCAGGGAAAGTCATCCATGGGGGAAGATATTGAGATTGAATTAAACTTAATAATCTATCATCGTCAACATGTACTTTGATTTCTTTATTTTTGTTAGCTCGTAATGTAGTAAGAGAATTACCATGACTCAAAAACCACTCACTCAAATAATGACCTGGTCCACTAAGTTTCCTCCATTCAGAAACAAATTCATTATATTCAGTCTTTGCTTGATTAGCAATTTGTAAATTAACAGAATTCGGAGCAAAAACATCATCACGTAAACATATTAACAAATCATACAGTAATCTTTGTTTTAGTTTAGGTTGAGTAATTAATGCTCTATTAATTGAGGGAGCGGTTAAAAGATATTGATAATAACTAATGATGTTTATTAAAAATTTTAAAATATTTGGAAAAATTAATTTAGAAGCATATGCGTTTGTGCTTTGAATAGGTTTTCTTTCATAATAACCACTTACATCAGAAAAGATTCTATGAAAATTTTCATAGACAAATACATCTCTTGGAACAGATGGAAGTAAATGGATATTGACATGACCAGGAGTATTTTTTCTTCCTGTACGTCCTGCAGTTTGTGAAAATTCAGTCATACTTTTTGGCATGCCCATCATTATCATATTATTCAAATTTCCAATATCCAATCCTAATGAAATAACCAGATTTGCCAGCAGAATATCAATTTCTTTATTTATTGCACGTTGGAAAAGTCTTGAAACTTGAGTTGTAGAGGCATCACCACTTAGAAATTCAATGGATTTATTTTCATTGAATATTTGACCAAATAGCTCTTGTAATGACTTTCTAATAGTATATCCATCACTTTTACGGTACACATAACCAAGCAAGAAATTATATGCATCACCAACTTTGTTTGTTAATTTTGAACTAAAATTTGGGTCATGATATATTGCATTGTATGTTTTCATCATAGAATTAGACATCGAAGTTCGAGAAGAGCGAGCTACAGGTAATTGAACTACAGTTCTATATTTGATAAGGCGAGGTTTGGGTTCAAAATAAGAAGAATATGATGAATTTTCAGGGATGGTGATGATTTTATCTGATTTCATTCTTGTAATACAACAAAGTAACTCACTTTCATTAGCAATAGTTGCAGTTCCTGTTTCAAAGGTTATTTGAAATGGGAGAGGATCACGAACATCCCACTTTTGAATTTTATTTGAAATGACATTTAGACTTCTTATGTAAATCGATAGAAGTATTCCTGTCAAACCATAAAGGGAATGTACTTCATCAAAAACCAAATATCCAATAGGTGAACTTTGTTTTTTCTTTAAATCTAATGATGTGCCACATGCTTTACAAGATAAGGTAGTGAATTTATCACCTAATGCAGGAGCATGATATCCACAAGAACATTTAACAAAATGCCCACCAAAAAACCTCATAGTATATTGTTCAAATCTTGCAGCAGTTGAATTATAGAACATGTTATCAGGAGTAGCTATTGTAATCAAAGGTAAGTAATCACCAGATTCTTTAGGTGAAAACATGTAAGAAATCTCATGACCACATGAACATTTTCCAATGATTCTGTGGTTACTTTCTTTGGCAAGAATAGAATTTCTTTTTCCACATGATGGACAGGCGTCAAATTGAACCATTTGTTTCCCCACAACAGGATTTGCCAAAGCCTTAAACAAAGGATCAAAAAGTCCAATGTAGATTCCACCTGTAACGTCAGGAGATTTAAGTAATTGTCGAATTTCATATACAAATTTTGTAAGTCGCTGAAACATATCTTGATTAAGAATCCTAGTAGGGAAAATCAAAACAGACCTCTGCTTAGTAATTATAGAATGTAATGCAGCATTAACCATAAACACCAAAGTTTTTCCTGACCCAGTAGGCGCTTTAATAATAGATGTTGTTCCAAATTCATCATTAGCGATTTGTTTAATCCTGTTTTGTATTGAATCCCATTGAAATTTAAAAAAGGATGTATCTACATTGAAAGATTTTGAGGCAGCTAAAATAACATTTCTTATTAGACCGACAAGATTTTTTTGTTGTAAAATTTGTTTGTCATTTATAGAAAGTTGGTTCAAAGAATCCAAAAAAGATTCATCAGATTCTAACACATCTAAACTTGCTCCTAAAACAGGAATTTCTCTAATAGTATCAAAAACTCCAAATGTTGAAAAACAGAGAGTATTTTTTTCTTTAACAGATGCAGTCAAAACACCATTAGTGTTTGAATATGGATTTTTATCGAATTCTTCTGCTAAAGAATCTTCACCATTTTTTAATACATGTTGTAATGATTCAAAATGTTGTTGAGGAGGTAAAAGTAAATCCCCATTAGAAATTTTAGTTATAATAAAAGGCATAAGAATACATCTTTTTGTCCACTCAGAAGTTCTTGGAGGGCTGGAAGAATAAGAATTTGCATTTAAAAATTCAACACCTATTTTAAAAACATCATTTTGGTTTGTTTTAGAAATAGAAATTTCTAAAGTGGTTTTTGTATCACCAGTTATTAATTCAATAAAACCTATAGAAGTTTTATCTGGATCACATTTTTGAGTGGGTTCATAATCTAAGGCATCCATAGAAGTTTGATTAATTTCATTTAAAGTATCAGTATTTGCATCATATTTTTTAATTACAGAGATTGAATCAGTAGAATTAGCAAGATCAATTTGTTTTGGATTATTCTGTAATAATTCATTTAATGAAAATTCAACATCATGTTCAAACAATTTTGGTTCAACTGTTTTTGGTTTAAATTCACTATCAAAATTTAGACCATATGTTTTTCCAAATAGATTAACATTGCCAAACGTAGGAGGTAAGTTAACTTTAGGATTACTTACACTATGAATTATTCGTACATGACTTGATTTTTCGCCAGAGACAAATCGTCTTTCTCCATATCTGATGAATCTAGGAACAGCATATCTGATTTTTAATTTGATTTTTGTCTCAGAACTTCCCTTAACGAGAAATTCATAAAAAATATGAGGAGGAAATCTCCAGACTTGATTTAATTTTAACCGATATAATTGAGGAGGGACTAAATAATTAGCATCAAACGCATTTCCTAAAGATTCATTTTCAACATAAGAAGAATCAATTATCTGTCGTTTTGACATTAAATTCAATGTTTCCTGATCATCAGAAGCGGGAGATATGTGGTCTAAAATCTCATCCATCCAAGGTTCCAAATTAGTATTAGTCACAAACATGTTTAATCCTCAATCTTGTATGCTTCAATATAGAACTCTACCTCTTTAACTGATCGCCCAGTTTTGTCAACGATTATTCTATCAATTCTCTTCACACGAGGTTCCATAAAAGCAAATTGTCTAGAAACAAAATTTGCAACATAATGTGCTTTTGGTACCCATCTACCTCTAGATTTTACACATGATTGTCCAAATTTTCGAAAGATATTTCTGGAATGGTTAATGTAAATTTCTTTATCTTTTTTCCCAACTAAAGTTTCTTGGAAATTTTTAGAGTCCGTTGACACATTTAGAATAAAGTTAGTTCGAGACTTATTTCGATTAATGATTTGTTGTTTATGATATTTTTTGGTAGAAGCAACAAAATCAAAAATCACGTCAATATTTTTTAAATTGTCATGTAGTTTGTCTTTCAAGTTTACAGGTATTGAATAAGATAAAGGATGAATTAAGGATAAATTTTCACGCATTAATGACCACAAGACATACCAACGTTCCCTAAAAATTTCACGAGTTGGTAATAATGAAGGGTCATCCATAATACTCAAAAGAAAAGAATATTGTTTTTTAGTTAAAGCATTATATTTATAATAAAAAGTATTATTTTTTTCCAATACATCATCATCATTCAATAATGAAGACATCTGATTATCAAAATTAATTTCATGAAATAAACTAACAAATTTTTTTAAAATTTTGTTATCCACATATCCAACATATTTTATTAACGCAAGAATATTTTTTAGAATAAAATCTTCTTTTTTGATGAATCTAAATGATATTCCAGATACAGAGGAAAAATCTACATCATCTCTTGAATTATGTTTATTATCTAATAAATTTTTTAAAACGATACTCAAATATCCATTTTTGGAAATTTTATGAATTTCATCAGAATTTTTTTCATAAGTATCAAAATCCCAAGATAATTTGAATATATTTCCAAAGAAGTCTTCTACAATCATACATGGAATTTTTCCACTATAATCTATAGGCTCTAGAATTTTTACATAGGTAATAAAAAATCTACTTAAATTATCTGAACCTCTCCACTCCTGTAAATCTAAAGTAAAACTATCTAAATAACACATATCTCTCAAAATTTTTTCAATTGTAGGAATTCCCACGATTGTTCGTAAACAAGTTTCAATGAATTCATGGGAGGTATCTTCAAAGAAGATTTCATTCTTTTTACCAGTGTTTTTCAATTTCCCAAGAAATGGGAATAAACGCCATTTTTGTAATCGGGTTTTTTTAAATCGAATTTTGTTTGGATCTAGTTCACCAACAGATTGATTATATGGTGCAAGGGTCGTTTGAAGATGTACAGGTAATTCAAAATTTGGTAAAATGAGTGAAAGTTCATTTGAAGTCCAATGACCTTGAAATTTCTTAGATTTTCCAGATAAAAGTAAACTTACAATATCAGAAGGTACAGAAAAATTGTCCATTTGTTTCCAATCAAAATAATTTACTAATTTTTCAGTCAAAAAATCATATAATATATCATCAAATGATGAAAATTCTTTTTTAAAAATTGAATCTAAAAGTTGTTTAACTTCGGGTTTAGAAATTTTTTCAGTGTTTTTCATAAGTAATGCTAATTGTAATTCTTCAATTTCAGACTCTTTTTTTAAAAATTCACTATAAAGAATTTTTAATAATTCAGATATTTCAGATTGCAATATTTTAGATTCATCATCGGGGTTTTGGTCAGTGTCAGAACTTTCAATTGAAATCATCACATTTTTTTTTGACATGATGGATTGCAACGTAGAAAATTTTGAAATAGGGACAGAAATTTTCCCTTCAAATGTAATTACGCCTTCAATATCCATTATTTCAAAATATTCATCGGATTGAAAATGAAATTTATGTGAATTAATCATCACATAACCAGATTCTTCTACACATTTCAAATTAATTGTAGATGATGTTGGAAATGAATGAATAGTAGAATTTGCATTTTTTGAACCAATAGAAATTAGATTGTTTTTTTTAATTTGAAAATAATAAGGAGATCTTTTTCGATGAACTTTTCTAACAATCCATCCATTTCGAAAAATAACAAAATAACTCTGAGAACCGTCTTTTTTTTATATTTAAAAAAAACCCATTTTCGGTTTGCAGGATCAAAAAAATTGCCACATATCATTTTCTGAACATTTCAATGAAAAATAGGTGTCAAAATCAGGTGGATTTATCATAAGTTATGAATTACCAGTTCAACTCCTATTCAAGTATTTTCAAGTTATTTTTTTGAAAGCCAAATCTTTGTACTATGTAGTTTTTGACCAATCTTTCCTTTAGTAGTCTTTACAACACATTTCTTTGGGAGAACATTATCAATACCATCAAACAAACAGAGGTAATCTTTTCCCATAGATAGCATTACTTCATTGTAATTTTCATTTTTTGTAAATTTTTCTAATTTAATTAGAGTTTTCTTTTGAAGTGTAGGAATCTGGTCAGATGAAAGGCGTTTATCATAATTTGTTATTTGTTGTGTAGGACGAATTAATCCATATTTTGCAGATACTATCAATAAATCTACTCCATTATAGTTAAAGGGTTTATGTTTTCGAATCATCCTAAACATCGGTCCATCATACATCTCCACAGCAGGCATACGATTCATTTCTATTTTTTTACGTTGAGAACAAGATACAACAAGAAGTTTTTTTGGTTTCATAAGACTGTAGATTTTTTTATGTAAGAAACGATTTACTTCTTCAAATCTTTCTGCACGTAATTCGTCTTCCGAATTTTTCTCTAATTGTAGAAGTTGATTTAGTTTTTCATCATATTCTTTGTTTTTTAGTCTCTTCGAAATTTTTTTCTTATATTTTAAAAGTTCTAAAAATTCTTCATGAGCATCATCGGTATCCAAATTATGAAATTTATTTTTAGAAAGAATAGTTTTTAGAGGTTTAACAAAATTTTCCTCTTCAATTTTTTCTAAATGTTTTATCAATCTTCCACGTTTTTCTGCAGGATTTTTATAATTGAATATCCACCCCTTAAAATCGGCACCAAAAATTTTATATTTTTTTAGTAACGCATAGCGCTTTGAATGGAAGCAACCTAGCAAAAATAACCAATCTTTAGGATATTTTGAGCGAATTTCAGCAGTAACTTTTTCTAAAAAGCTTTCATTTCGTACAGTTACAAATCGGGCAGTGTTTTCTTTTTTTGCCAATAACCCCCCTATTGCAATATTCTTGTAACCCATTCTTTTTAGAGAACGATAACATTCAAGGTATTCTTTAACAGTTTTTCCTTGAGCAACCCCAATTAATTTGAATGACCTTTTTTTCTTTTTGTATTCTTTGATTGCATTTTTTTGCACTTTGAATTGTTTTCTTTTTATTTTTTAAAACATCTAAAATAATCCCATAGTCAGTTCCCATCTCTTCATATTTTTCAAACAATTCAGAATAATTTTTTGATAAACCACCATCTTTTGTAAAAATTCCAGAATCAGTAATTTTTACAATATTTTTACCAGTAAATTTTTTGAATGCTTTTCTAAAAATTAGGAGTAGAATTTGCATTTCCCATCAAACCAATTGGAGAAGATTGTCTGTGAACACCACTATATCTCAATAATTCAAGGGATTTTTGTCTGTCAGCTACCAAGAAAGGAATAGGATTTTTGGGTAAATTACCTACTACCATGTACTGAGGTGAGATCTAGTCTTTATAACCAAATCGAATGAGATTACTTTTCAACAATACACCATTTTCCATTACCTTCATAGAATTTTACTGAAGAGAGAGGGATTTTATCTTCAAGATTTTCAAATATCCATCCTGCAATATTTTCAGATGTAGGATATTCAAACATAGTATTCAAGTCATTGTGATCTAGTTGAGAAATTACATTCCAACATTGAGTTTTCATATCAGCAAAATCCATAAGCATGTTATCTTGATATGTACTGCCTTTAACTAAATCACCCATAATTTCAACTTGAATTCTAGAAGTATGCCCATGTAGTTTACCACATTTAGGATGTCCTTTTAGAATATGTGAAAAATCAATTTCAAATTCTACACCTAGTTTAGTTTTCATAATATTACTCAGAATATTCAGTAGGGTCAGTCACGTTTGCCTCTTTAAAAGCAGTTTTTCTCTCTCTACACGCACTACATCTACCACAATGCCTATGTTTTCCCTCATAACAAGACCAGGTTAATTCAAAAGGAACGTTTAGAGAATGACCAATTTTTACTACTTCAGATTTTTTAATTGTAGCAAAAGGTGATGAGACAGAAGCATCATCATCACCTAAAGATAGTTTGGTCATATTTTCAAATGCGGAGATAAACTCCTCTCTACAATCAGGATACATCCCTCTATCAGAATAATGTGCTGCAAAGAAAATATTTTTTGCTCCAATACTTTGAGCATATCCTGCACCAATAGATAGGAAAATTGCATTTCTGTTTGGGACAACAGTTGTTTTTAATGTTTCATAAAATTGTGCACTAGAAGGAACAGCTGGAATAGAAATATTGGGATTAGTTAAGGCAGAATCAAGTACAGTTTGTAAAGGAGACAGATCAATTACTTTATGTGAAAGAGTTAGGTTTTGACATATTTCTTTTGCAGATTCAGATTCTTTACAATGTTTTTGACCATACAAAAAAGTCATAGGAAAAACTTCATGACCTTCATGTTGTAATTTGTATAATAGAGTAGTACTATCTAAGCCACCAGAGAAAATTAAAATAGATTTCATTTGACTCGGCCTCCAATTAAATCCTCATAGACTTTACGCATGTAGAAAACTGCGCCTGATGTTTGTTCAGTTAATTTACAACTACAATTTTTACATTTAGTGCATTTAACAAAACTACATTTTGGACAAACCTTAGCTTTACTGACATAAAATTTTTCACCACATGAAAAGCAGTAAAGATGAGGGTCACCTACATAATGTAAGAAAGATTCAACGATCCTTGATCGAGGAATATTTTTTTCTTTAAGAATTTTTTCAGACTTTTTAATTACATCTTCATCAATGTTTAAGGTAACTTTGACTTTACCATTTGCCATAATGTTATGTATTTTTATGTACTATTATTTAAGATGATTTTGTATATTTCTTGATCTCATTTGGAGCCAATAATCGAAATCCAGATTTCCCATCAAAATGAAATTGAGGATTACGTTCAAATCTTTTGGATGCATCATGTCTATTTCCAGGATGATTTACACAATGAAAGATGGTTTGTAGGCGTAAAGTCATCTTGTTTACGTCATCAGACGGAAATTCTATCTTTACACGAGAAGAGATTTCTTTAAGATCAGCATATTCTTGGGAATCGTTGTTTTGAAAAGTGTCTACAATCATTTGCCAAACAGGTTTAGAATATTTTGACATCACAAAGATTCAGAAGTTCTAGAATTAATCTTTTCAGGTTAATAGTATCGGGTGTCTTCTAATGGTATCAATAATCTAGTTTTTTTATCACAGAATTTGTGAAAGGGGCATGCGGTTTCATCGGTTAGACAAATAGGATTGTTTTCTTCACATTTTGTTCTATTTCCCCAAATCATGTTGTCAATATAATCTCCAGGAAGTTTAGTTTTTTCCATTATTTCAAACAATGCAGATAAACCAGCTTTTCTAATATCTAGAGCATCAGAATTATCCAACAAGTGATAATGTTCAAGTTTATTTTCAATCTCAGAATTAGTTGTAATAACACCCAGTCTCAATAACTGTTTGAGTATTTGGTAATCAATTCCAGGAATTATGGGTTGATCAAAAGTCACTAATCCCCTTCCTTGATGCATAATTGCATTAACCATAATCATTTTACATATTGGGTCATCAAATGCTCTAAACGTTTTCAAGGATTTTGTAAATTCAACTAGAGAGTTTTTGCAATGATGTAACAAATTAATCATATTTCCATCCCAGCAATCATTTAGTTTTGTTGCCAAATCAATCCAATTTCTATGTCTTTCTTCTAGTAAAGGTAACACATCATTTCTAGAATCATCTTGGAAAATCTTTCTAAATTCATCAAATGTTATTTCAGATAATTTTTTTGAATCAAGAATATCAAAGGTTCCAGAATCAACACAAGTTTTGAGACACCTCCACATGTACATTGCACCTCTAGCATCAATTCCACTTTTTTTTCCACTAGAATAGATTAATTCAGAGTTATTTTTTGACCAATATTTGAAATTTATTGAATTACCTAAAGTAAAGAATTGTGAAACAAATTCATCAGATTCTGTTTTTGGCAACCAAAAATTATCATCAATCCAATCATAGCCTTTGTGAGTTTGACTCAATTCTAAGAGAGACGAACTAAGCAATTCTACTTTAGATTCATTTACTTGGAATTTTGGTGAAAATTCGACGTTAATTCCAAGATCATCAAGCAGAGTCATAACAGATTACCCATGTGTGAAGTTTTATAATTTAGGTTTGAAATAGAATTAACCTTGGCAGAAGAACCAACTCGCAAAGATTTTTTGATAAAAATGTACGAAAGTAGTTGGAATAATGTTAGTCGTGCAGAGGATTCATTATGGAAAATTTTTGCAGCATATACAGCATTATTTGCAGGTTTAGGAATAGCCATAGACACCATAGGAGTATTTGGATTCCTATTCATCATGACAATCTTCAGTTTTGCAGGAGTTATCTCATCATTGATTACAAATAGTTGGTTTGTACGTAATATGGGGATCATATCAAATATCGAAAAAGAATTTTTAGAATTTACAGATACAGAAGTAATTCCAAAAATATGGATGTCTGGAAAAGTGTCATTTCTTAATAGAGAAAATTGGTGGATTACAATTGCATTGTTTTTTGCAGTTATAGTTGGAATACATATTATTTTACTATCAGAATTAACATGGGAGGAATTTGTGAAATTAATTACTCTTGACGTAGTAGGATTAATTTTTGTAGGAGGATACTGGATATATTTAACAAAGGCTCAAAATGATTTTGAAAATCAGGCACCAGGAAAAACAATTACGTAGAATAAGCATTCTGCCAGATAAATCATTAATCAGAGATTTTAACCAATCAGATAACTCCCCTTAAGAGAAAAATGTTCAAACCTTGACAGATTTGCACATACAGAGACGTTGACCCTGAAGATATTCTCCTTCAGAGATTTATTGTAAATCTATTAGAAATGATTCAATAATAGTTCTCAACTAGAATCCTTCTATACATGACATTGTACATCATAAGAGAAGTTTTATCAAAACCAAATATTGCATTTGAGAAAATATCGCAAAATCCACGATATTTCAGACTATCTGTGATTTTGTTTAGTCTTGCATGTTTTACCTCATTTTTTGCTGAAATATCGGAATTATTCTTTCAAATATCATATGGTCTCAGAGAACTTCCAAACTTGATCCATTATGTAGTAAATTTTGGTGGAATTGTATTGAATAATTTTGTAATTATTTTGATTATTTTTTACATTGGGAGAAAATTAGGTGGCAGTACTAGTTTTAGACAAATATTCACAAGTATGTCGTTTTGTTTGATTCCTGTCATTATCGGTACAATGACATTGGCATTGAGTACTTTTCTCTACTTTTTTAGCATTCCCTCATTTGATGAGTTATCTACATCATATGCATCAACTTTTATGTTTTCTCCACCCATGTTGAGCAATTTTATCATCATTCCATTTTTTATTTGGTCGATTATACTATATTTCAAATCAATAAAAATTACAAATAATTTTACAAATCTCAAGACAATTCTTACTTTGGGCTTGGCATTTCTTTTAATGTATTTGGAATCAATGTTTTATGATTTGACCACAAGTATTCCATTACAATTTCTGTATCACTAGATTTGATTTTCATTTCAAAACATATCTCAACAATACAAAATTAATAAATTTTTTACATTTTCTTTGAAATTAAATTATTTTCAATGGCTTTCAATTTTTTTATAATATCGCAAATTTTTTTCAAATGAATTTAATTTTTCACATCAATCTCAAGAAATCAAACAAAACCACATTCGTGCCTGAGACAATTAGACAAAAACCACATTTTTGTGGACTTTTGTCTAATTTTGTGGCTTTTTTTTGTGGCATTTCACGCCTAAAAAATACCACAATTTAGACAAACCACAATTTCCCTATATTATGAGGTGGTTGTGTCTAAAATATTGTAATTCGTATCTTGTAATTATTTTTATTAAGATTAAATTAGTTTAATGTAATTGATAACGCGCATGTCTAGAGGAAATTATCTTTTCTTCTTTGTGATTTATTGTAGTACCCTAATATTGTTATAATTTTTCTTTTTCTTGTAATTCTTTAATGTAGTTAGGATCTGAGAACTTTTTTGCTTGTTCCTCAAATAGTTTGACAACTGAACTCTCCCAATCTTTGTCTCTATTTTTTAGATTATTTTGCAGTGTTTGTATCGTACTTTCAAGCTCTTCTATCTTTTGTGTATTTTCTTCTAGTTCTGAGATTTTCTTGCTCTGCTTGTCTATTTTTATCTGATTTCTAAAGTCCTCGCCGATTGTTATCTTTGGCTCAAGCTCAATGTATTTCTCTAATCTGTCCTCGTTGCTGAGTCGATAATACTGTTCCATGTATCCGCTGTGTCCTATCAATGCATGAGCATATTCCAGTCCATGGGTGTTTGATGCTTGTGTCTCAAAAAATGCCCTAAAAGAATGCAAAGTTATCTTGTGTACTGTAGAGTTGTCATATTTTGTGTCAAGTTCTGTTTTTTTCCTCAAATGTCAGAAATTCAGTATTTCTCTGTCAACTGCCTTTCTGTTGTCTTTGTTTGTGGTAAAAACCAAGTCGTCCTGATTCATTCTTTTAATTATTGGTAAAAGATAGTGTTCAGCTTCCTTTGAAATGTAGGTCTGCCTTTCAGTGTTTTTCTTTGTGAGTTTTGCAGGAATTGTAATTCGTATTCTTTCTTGCGAAAAGTCAAAATCTCGCTTTTTTAGCCCCATTGTCTCACCAATTCGCATTCCTGAGCTAATTAGAACAGTATACAGTGCTTTTCTCTTCGGTTTTGAATTGTCAACTAGTTTTCTAATTTCTGCAAGGGTTAGGGCATGTCTCATGTTTTTTGGATCCTCTGGTAGTGTAATGTCTCGTCTTAGATTGTAGTGGTTTATCCTCAACTGGTGATATGAAAAATACTCTACTACTGTCTGGTAATATGCAACTGAGGTGCTTGCCTTTGAATCCTCGTGTTTCCAGTGGAGATACTTTTGAAACAAGTCAATCATCACTGATTCATGTCTTGACTCTGGAAGTTTCTTGATGTCCTCAATTACTTGCTCTGTGGAGTCTTTTCCAAACTTTGCAAACGCAAACTTGTCAAAGCTATGCAGTGCTCCCTTGCAAAAGTCAACAGTACTAGTAGACTTTGACTTGTTGAACTTGTTTGTAAGGAATTTATCTCTGGATCTCAACACATTGAGATATCCTAACTCGTCAATTCTTTCACGTTCAATCATATGGTATGATAGTACGATCGCAGTATAAAAGAAAACCTAACCCTTTAGAAAATCACAAGGTTATCTTTCTAACTCTTTAATTTTAGATGCTGTAATTTCAGCTGCTCTTTTTCCAGAGTATAGCATTGAACCAAACGTTGGCCCCATTCTTGCTAATCCGTGGGTCTCTGTAACTGACATCCCTGCTGCTACTAGTCCTGGATAAACCTCGCCTGTTTTGTGAACTACATGTTCTTCCCCATCATTGACATGCATTGGTTCCATTCCTTTCCATTTTGCTAATCCTCGGTCAACTAATCTTTTAACAGCTACAGAATCATGACCTGAAGCATCAATGATCATTTTGGCTTCTAATGCAACTGGATCAACACATGTGATGTTTCGTGGCAATGCTGAAACTGGCATCCAATTCACAACAATTCCTGTTACTCTGCCATTTTTCAACACCAAGTCATCAAATTTTGTAAGTTGAAGAAATTTTACACCTGCATCACAAGCTGCTGCAATTAATTTTGATACTGCATGTGGTCCTGGCGTTAAGTATAATCCATCTGCAACCTTTTTGTATGGTACTCCTAATTCATCCCAAAATTTCTGTGCTGGCTCTCTAACTGTAACTGGATTCATCATGTATCCTCCTAACCAATAACCTCCTCCTAGGTAGTTGTTTTGTTCAATGACAAGAACTTTGAAACCCATATTGGAAAGTTCTCTACTTGCTGTTAATCCTGCTGGACCTGCGCCAATAATGATGACGTCTGAATCTGCTCTATCAATTAACACGTCATGAAATTCGTTTGCAATTGCACGTGTGATTTCAACTTCACGTACATCTGTGAATATTTTAGATGATTGTTCTGCAATGGTTGCTTCTTGCATGGCGTTGGTTTCTTTCGTGAACAATTAATACTTTCCCACAACTTTTTTTTAAAAAATTAGGTTGCACTAATAATTTTACTTTATGTCTACATGTGTAGAAGTAGGAAAATTATGTACGTTATAGAAATTTTTTCTCCTAAAACATCCAAATATCAAAAATTTATAACCAAACCAAAAGGAATTTCATTGTATTGACCATATCTGATCTTAAGCAATCTGCCTCTGATTCTGTTAAACCTAAAATTAATTGGGCAAGAATTGAGGAAGCCGATAATTTTGCTAAAACTGTAAAATTGTTCCGCCAAGGAAAATATGATGAGGACAGCTTTAGACGGTTTAGACTTCAACATGGTGCATATGGTACCAGGATGACTGGGGATTATGCCATGGTTAGAATAAAACTCCCTGCAGGCGAAATTTATCCTAATCAATTTGAAAAAATATCTCAACTCAGTGAGCAATATTCTATAGGCAGTGCACATTTTTCAACTAGGGAAAACATCCAACTACATTGGGTGATTCTTGAGGATGTATCAGAAATCTTTAGAGGTCTAGCGGAAGTTGGATTGACATCAAGAGAAGCATGTGGTAACTCTGTAAGAAATGTAATGTGTAGTCCTTTATCTGGTGTTTGTCCTGATGAGGAGTTTGATTCAACTCCTTATGCACTCGCTACTGCAAGATTCTTTTTGAGAAATCCTATGGCTCAAAACCTCCCACGTAAATTCAAATTTAATTTTACATGCTGTGAAAAACACGGGATGGTGAGAATGGTTGACGTTGGATTAATCCCGCAAATTCGAAAAATAGACGGGGCTTCTCAACGTGGCTTTAAAATATTTCTTGGTGGTGGACTTGGAAACAAATCATACGTTGGACATCAATTGGAGGAATTCACCCCTGAAGAAGATTTATTGTACACTTCTATTGCTGTAATGAGAATCTTTGATAGATTAGGTGATAGAAAAAATCTTGCAAGAAACAGAATGCGTTACCTTGTAAATGATATGGGCTGGGAAAAGTTTCAGAATCTTGTTTTCAAGGAACGTGCAATTGTAAGGGCCACCCAATCTGTAATCACTCAGCTGGAAGTTGATCATACTCCTAACGTAATTAAACGACCAATTAGAATTTCTGATGAAAGTGGTGCATCTTTTCCTGATGGATTTGCTCGATGGTTGAAAACCAATACTGTTAAGCAATCTCAAAATGACTATCGTTCTGCATTTATCACATTGGAGGCAGGAGATATCACTGCAAGTCAACTTAATGCATTGGCTGATATTGTTCGTGAATTTTCATCTGAGGGAAAGGCAAGAGGTGGATTTGTACAAAATGTTGCATTACGATATGTTCACGAAGACGATTTACCACGCCTATATTCTAAACTTCTCCAAGTTGGATTAGCAAAATCCGGTGCTTTAACCATGACTGCTCCTATTGGGTGTTCTGGAACCACTTCTTGTAATCTTGCATTGACAAACTCTCACCGACTAGCAAAAGAAATTCAAAGAAAATTCCTTGAACTGAAACTTGATGAAGATGATGATCTTAGTGATTCATCCATTAAGATTAGCGGTTGTCCTAATTCTTGTGGGCAACATGGGATTGCAACAATTGGATTCTTTGGAGGTGGCGGTCGTGTTGGTAAAGACATGTATCCAAACTATCAGATGTCTTTAGGTGGACGCTCTGACGGCGATACTATGTTAGGTCAAACATGTCTTAGAATTCCTGCAAAACGAGTAATCCCTGTAATTCTAAAAATCATCGAACTATTCAAACAAAACAAGCAATCTGATGATACTCTCAAATCGTGGATTCATAGAATTGTAAATGGGAATGAAGATTCTGAAATTAAATCAATCAATGACATCAAAAAAATATTGGAACCTCTAATCGTTCCTCCTGCAAAAGAGAGTGATCCTGACTTTTATCTTGACTATGGCAGTGATACAAGTTACCATACAAAAACTGGAAAAGGTGAATGTGCTGCTTGACCGAATCTGGTAAAATTACAACCGATGTAGATTCTTTACGCTCCGAAATAAGAGACAAGAGCGTACGAGTAATAGATGTTAGACGAGAAGATGATTACAAACAAGATCATATTCCAACTGCGGTTAATTTGCCTTTAGCAACTCTTTTGTCTGATGATACTCCAGAACGAGTCTTAAAACTTGTAACTTCCATGGGAATTGACGATGAAACTCCTGTTGTTGTTTACGATGATACATTTGGTGCTCTGGCATCCAGAGTTGCTTGGACTTTAGAATACATTGGACATTCTAATGTAACATTGCTTGAAACTACTTATGGTCATTGGAAATCTCTTGGATTGGAAAATGACTCTCAAACACCTGATGTTCAAAATAAAGATCACTCTTTGAATTTACATTCTGAAATCTTGGCCACTTCTGATTATTTGGAAAGTGCAAAATCGAGAGATAATGTGATTTTAATAGATAATAGAGAACGATTGAATTTTCTTGAACAGCATATCCCCGGAGCAATCAGTCTTCCTTATCGAACTCTTGCTTCAAATGATAAAATCCTACGCTCTAAAGATGATATGAAAAGATTGCTTGATAATCGAGGAATTACTGGAAATTCTGAAATTATTACGTATTGTGGCAGTGTGGGAACACTATCAGGTTTAGCATACTATGCTTTGAAATCTGTAGGCTTACCCAACACAAAATTATATGTTAGATCTTTTAAGGAATGGAAGAGTCTTCATAAACCTACAGAAAAACAAGAAGATGCGAGTTATTGGGATTTATCTGCAGAATAATCAA
Source organism: Candidatus Nitrosopumilus salarius BD31 (assembly GCF_000242875.2). GTDB lineage: Archaea > Thermoproteota > Nitrososphaeria > Nitrososphaerales > Nitrosopumilaceae > Nitrosopumilus > Nitrosopumilus salarius. The sequence goes on from NZ_AEXL02000098.1 coordinate 39,878, forward strand.
GAAGAAATTTCGTTTCTAAGTTTCTTTGTGACTGTGCCTTCTATATTGTCAAACAGAACTAACATCTTGTCTTTGTTATCAATCAAATAATCTTCTCCTCTATCTTTTAATCTAATTTTCCATAATCTGATTTCTCTGTGCTCATCAAAGAAATTCTCAATCATTTGTTCTCCTGATTTTGTTGGGTCTATGAACACATCAAAAATTTCAATAGTTTTTTCAACATCTCCTTCTTCAATTGCTTCTTTGACTGATTGTATAGCTTGACTTAGTTCTTTCAAATTTTTTACAGGTTTTGGTAATGTTTTTTTTGTAATTCCAAACAATCCTTTCTTTTCTTTACCTATTTTTTCTGCAACATTTGGTGCAAGATCATATATTGGAATTTTACTTAAGCCATCACGTTTTTCGTTTTGAACAATTAACCCTTTTTCTAAAAGTTTCTCCAATGCATTATCTGCATCAGCTTTGTCTAGAAATGTTGTCCAAACAATTGCACCTAGTGTATGATATCCTTGTCTTATTGATTCTAACACTACAACTTCTTGAATTCTCTTGAACCCTTCTTCAATTCTAACATTCATGAAGTCTTTATCTCGAATTGATTTTCTTGCATTTTTAACATCAATCTCAATGGAGCGCTTTAATGCTTCAAGTGATTCTGGGACTTGATTTAACAAAGATAGGAAACACGCTTGATTGTACCATGCCATTCCATATGTTGGGTCTGACTCAATTGCTTTCTGAACTGCATCTAGAGCTTTAGAATAATTTTTCTGTTCATAATGGACTAGTCCTTTAAGATTCCAAGCTTCTGGATTTGTAACATCTATGTCTAAAATTCTATCATAAATTTTTAAAGCTTCACTGTAATCATCTATGTGAAATCTGGCATATCCTAATTTCATCAAAGTTTCTATGTTACTGGGATCAATTCTCAATGCCTGCTCAAAAATCTCTATGGCTTCTTCAAGTTTCTCATCTGCCATCAAATTAATTCCACGCTTGAATAATTTTTTACGGTTATAGTCCGAATCTACAATACTTGTTTCTTCTTTTACAGATTTCTCTAACTTTTTCTCTTCATTCTTCTTTGATTTTTCTCTAAATAGTTTTTTCACTAGGACAAATTGTGTTTTTATCTAGATAAATACCATCTTAATCGAGCCTAATTGCATATATCTTGAACTTGTGATGAATTTATGCGATCTAAATACAGAAATACTTGAAGTATGCACAATCGTTTGTGTCATCTCAGCCACGAATAGAAATTCACGGACAGGCACCATTCAAGCAATCTGGTGTCTATGAAGCTCAAATCGCAATTACTGAAATAAAGCCTTCAGACGATGCACTTCGAACAAAACAATTCTCATCGTTGTGGAGAGGTAATTTCCATCTTAGAGTAAAAGATGGGATGTTCTCTGAAACTCTTGGTTCTCCATCAAACCCTCTTCCAGCATCTATCGCAAATCTTGATAAAATTTGGATTGTGGTAACTGATCTATTTTCTTCGTTACATTCTATGTTTGATGTTCCTTTAGCCAAATCCACTACTAAATCTGAAACTAAATCTGAAACTAAATCTGAAACTAAATCTGAAACTAAATCTGCCGATGATCAATCTGTGAAGCGTTCTGCAAAAACAAGTGTTGATTCTTCTTATTCTTATGGCAACAAAGGTCCTGACGGTCCACCTGGTCCTCCAGGTGACAAAGGCCCACAAGGTCCACCTGGTCCTCCAGGTGACAAAGGTCCTGACGGTCCAGTAGGTCCCCCAGGTTCTATTGGTGACAAAGGATCTACTGGAGATAGAGGATCTCAAGGAGATAAGGGTATTGCAGGTGACAAAGGTCTAACTGGAGATAAAGGAATTACTGGAGACAAAGGAGACAAAGGAGACAAAGGAGTTACTGGTCCTCCAGGGGATAAAGGAGACAAAGGCCCAACTGGTCCTCCAGGTGACAAAGGTGCAGATGGGTTAAAAGGTCCTCCAGGGGATAAAGGTGACAAAGGCCCAACTGGTTCAACTGGTGACAAAGGCCCAACTGGATTAAGAGGTTCTCCAGGTGACAAAGGAGATGATGGTCCTCAGGGAATTATTGGTGATAAAGGATTAACAGGTTTAACTGGTCCAACGGGTGACAAAGGCCCAACTGGATTATCTGGTGTACAAGGAGAAAAAGGAATTCAAGGTCCACCTGGCCCTATTGGAGAAAAAGGTCCAGTAGGTCCTCTCGGCGATAAAGGCCCAGTGGGTCCAGCTGGAGTATCTGGGGATAAAGGATTAACAGGTCCAACAGGTCCTCTCGGCGATAAAGGTCAGCAAGGTCCACCTGGTCCACTAGGAGAAAAAGGAAACAAAGGTCCTGAAGGTCCACTAGGAGAAAAAGGTCCACAAGGTCCACAGGGACCTGCAGGAGCTAAAGGATTAACTGGAGTGCCAGGACCTCAAGGAGAAAAAGGAGAAAAAGGTCCTTTGGGTCCTATTGGAGAAAAAGGTCCAACAGGACAAATAGGTGCTCCAGGTGACAAAGGCCCACAAGGCCCACAAGGCCCACAAGGAGAACGTGGAACTACTGGTCCATCTGGAGAAAAAGGTCCACAAGGTCCACAGGGAATTCAAGGCCCACAAGGAGAACGTGGTCCAACAGGTCCAATGGGTTCTATTGGTGATCAAGGTCCTGTAGGAGGTCAAGGCCCAGTGGGTCCACCTGGTCCTAGAGGTCCACCCGGCCCACCTGGAGAAAAAGGACCATCCGGTGGAATGTCTTCTGAGCAAAAAGCACTCTTTAAAGATTTGTTAGAAATCTTAACAAACAAAAATGTTATTTCTACTGAAGAACAAATTAAATTAATGAGTTATCTATATTGATTTTTTATTTTTAAAATTTCTTTGTTGATTAATTTTATTTGAATGTTGGGTATTATTTTTTATTTTAGAAATTTCTTTTTTTGAGATTTTTTTCGTGTTTAAAATTTATTAAAAATTAGTTTCAAAATTTGTTTATCTTAAATTTCTTGATTCTGAAATTTTTCATCTCTGCTAATGATTTGAAATATCTTTAGTTAACACTGACTTGATTTAGAAAAAGGAAAACAATTCGTCATCTATAAGACGATTGTTAGTTTGCTAACGATGTTATCGTCTTTTT
>NZ_AEXL02000097.1 GCF_000242875.2 Candidatus Nitrosopumilus salarius BD31
TTGTCTGGAAAATTAAAACTAACTGGTGGAAGTGATAAATCTGGAGTGCCAATGAGAAATGATATTCATGGTGCCGCAAGAAAACAAGTTTTACTTTCTAAAGGAGTAGGATTGCAAAATGCAGAGATTGGACAAAGAAAAAGAAAATTAATGCGTGGAGATACTGTATCCGAAGAAATTTATCAAGTAAATTGTAAATTTGATGGAGAATTACCTGTTGAAGCTCCTACTGAAGATTCTGTAGAAAAAACAGAAGATAAAAAAGAATAACTTAACATATACCGATTGTAAATTTTGATTCATGCATTGGAGAGAAACACTTCCTGATTGGTATATTAAAAAATATGGTTATCAACCATGTGTTAACATTGGTACTGCGGGTCATGTAGATCATGGAAAAACTACTCTAATTCAAGCTCTAACCGGATCATGGACAAGTGTACATAGTCAAGAATTAAAACGTGGGATTACAATTCGCGTTGGTTATTCAGATGCAGCATTTTACAAATGTAAAAAATGTGAGGAGCCCTTAGGATATTCAACAACTCCAAAATGCAATAATTGTGGAAAAGAAAGTGAATTATCTAGAGTAGTAAGTTTTGTAGATAGCCCAGGACACGAAAGTTTAATGGCAAACATGCTTTCAGGATCTGCTTTGATGGATGGTGCATTATTGCTAGTTGCAGCAAATGAAAAAGTTCCTAAACC
>NZ_AEXL02000096.1 GCF_000242875.2 Candidatus Nitrosopumilus salarius BD31
GGAATTTTAGAAGAACGATTACTAAATTCTGAAATTGCATTAAAATATTTGAATAAGTATTTAGAAATAAATCCAAATGCAGAAGATGTGGATTTTATTTTAGAATTGATTAGAAGTATAAAGACAAAAAATTAATCAATGATAGAATCTACGTCAGTTCCTTTTTTTATCATGGATATTTCATGACGAGCAATTTTATTTCTCAATGCTCTTTTGAGAATATCTACTTCACTTCTGAGTAATGCAATTTCATCTTCAAGTTTCGCAACTCTTTCATAGATGGTTTCAGCTTCTGAACTCATAATTATCTATCAAGAAAAATTTGTCTTAAAAAGTTATGGGTAAAAATTTTGATGGACAGGTTAGCTTTTTGAACTATAATTCAAACTCTTGGCGACATTTTTCGCATTTTCCTCTTTCTTCTCCTGGAGGGCCTAAGAGGAATACTTTACCAATCGTTTTACAAAGAGGGCACATTCCGGTGGTTGCATTTTTAGGACCAGTGCGAATAATTTTCTGAGTTTTTCTTCGTCCCATTGAAAAAACTTCCTAAATCGGTCTATTAAGTTTTAATGGCGCGGGGAGAGGGATTTGAACCCACGAGTCATTGCTGACATGGGATTAGCAATCCCACGCCCTACCAAGCTAGGCGATCCCCGCATAAGGATGCCTAGAATTAATCTGTAAATAAGTCAAACTTTTTTTCATTTTAGTTCAGAAGTGATTCAAATAGATTGATTTCTGTACAAGAATTATAATTCTTTGATGGTTTTAAGCAAATATTGATTTTTGTGAATAACAAGTTCAGGATAGCAGTTCAACATGAATCCATTTTCAATGCTATAAAATTCCATGCTTGTACAATCAGAATCATATTCTAATTTAGAATTATCAAATTTCCAATCAAATCCATTTCCAATTGATTTTTCAGGATAACCATGACCTTTTACTAGGGATACAGAATTACTCCAATAGTCAATTTTCACTTCGGCATAAAGTGCATTTGGATATAAGTAAATTACTTTAGGATGGTTAGTTATAGCATCAAATTCTTTTTTTGTGACATATTCATTATGTAAAAGAATTACTTTATCATACTTATCTAGGATTTTAGGGTTTTTATCGACATCAATATCTGAAAGTGTTTCATATCCAAGTAATTTTAATATCTGAAATCCTATTCCACTGGAATTAAAAAGAGATTGATTATCACCACTATGAATTTGTACTGTTAAACATGTTTCATCACATTCTTCTTTATAGTACGAATAATATCCATGTTCATCATAATACGCAGATTCAGTTAAAATCGGATAAATTACAACAGTTTTTTTGTTTGAATCATATCTAAGTTCATTATAAAGTTCATCACTTTCCGGATTTAATTCAAATTTCATATTTGTCCATGATCTTTTACCATCTTTCATAGTATATTCATTATTTATCCCATAAACATCAAAAAGGGATTTTATGTCTAATCTCTCCATTTCATATGAAGTGACAGAATCATTTTGAGATTGAGATGAAAGAAATTGGAAAATGATCAGTCCGGCTACAACTACAAGAATTACAGAAATGATGATTTTAACATTCACAGTATTTTAATTAATTTCTACAGTATAATTTTGTTTAATTGAGAGTATTGAGGAAGGAGGAAAATCAAATAGTCACAGTATTTGGTGTTTTTTTAGAAATCTGTACATATAGCAAATAAAGTCATTCATCTCCAAATTGGCTGTAATTATTAACAATTTCATCAATAGGCAATCTCTTTCCACCCACAATTTTGAGATCAACTTGCACTTTTTTGTCAGCTATGGTAAGAATGTTGTACGTATTTTCAAAATATCCACGTACTCTTTCAGATGTTGCAGTTCCGGCATTTACAACAGTAAGTGTTTTAAAATTCCAAGCCCAGGGCCTATGTTTGTGTCCACATAAGACTACATCAACATGTGAATCCAAAACAGCTCTCAACACGTCACCGGCATCAACAACAGTGAGTTGATCAGAACCAGTATCTGGAATTGCAATTAGGTGATGATGCATTGCAACTATCTTTACTCTGTCTTTGTACTTTTTCATCGTTCTCTCAAGCCATAAATTTTGTCTATATCCAACTTCACCCTCATTTCTGTCAGGTCTTGCAGTTCCAACTGTAACTAAAACAACATCATCACCTAACTCATTAATTGCTTCAAAAGGGAAAAATTTTTTGAACAACAAATAACCAGTGTTTCTATAATCATGATTTCCACTAATAGCGATAATTTTTTTTGTCGTAAATTTGGTTAACAATGATTTACATTGTTCATATTCATGCATTAGTCCCTCGTTAGTAAGATCACCAGTTATTACAATTACATCAGGATTTAGTTTATTAATTTCGTCAACCAAGATATCAAATTTTTCTTGTAAAAACTGAGAACCAACATGAAGATCAGAGATCTGAACTATCTGCATTTGAGTTTAATTTGTCAAATTACTTATTAAATCATCACTATGTGAAATGTTTTGAAACAAGGTAGAATTAAATAATTAACCCATCAACTGCTTGCAGTTTTGAGTAAAAAAGCAGCAGTAATGAAAGGGGATGGTATAGGACCTGAAGTTGTAGATTCAATGCTTAAAGTTTTGAAAGAATGCAACATTCAATCAGAAATTATTCTATGTGAAGCAGGCTCAGAACAATGGGATAAAAACGGAAGGAAAGATAAATCATACATTCCAGATGCAACAATGAAGATTTTAGAAGAGTCTGATGCTTGTTTTAAGGGTCCTACAACTACAATACCAGTTCCAGGAGCTCCCAGAAGCGTAGCAGTTACTCTTCGTCAAAAATTTGAATTATACTCTAACATTAGACCAACTAAAACTTATGACAGATTAACACCAAATAGAAAACTTGATTGTGTATGTTTCAGAGAAGCCACAGAAGGATTGTACACAGGGATTGAAGCTCAGATTACAGAAGATTCTGCAATTGCAATTAGAAAAATCACAAGACAGGGTTGCGATAGATTCCTAAACTCTGCAATGAAATGGGCAAAAGAATACAATATGAAAAAAATGGTTGCAATTACAAAAAGAAATATCTTAAAACAGACAGATGGTATTTTTTGGAGCTCAGCCCAAAAAGCAGTTGAAGGAACGGATGTGGAATTATCAGAGATCTACATTGACAATATGGCGCAACAGATGGTTGTAGCACCAGAACAATTTAACGGAGCAGTTCTAGTTAGTACTAATTTGTTCATGGACATTATTTCAGAGTTAGCTTCGGGATTAGTAGGATCTATTGGACTAATTTATTCTGCAAACATGGGGGATAATTTTGCAATGTTTGAAGCGGCACACGGAAGTGCACCTCAATTTGCAGGGCAAAACAAGGTAAACCCTACTGCTACAGTTCTGTCAGGTGCTTGGATGGCACAGTATCTAGGTGAAACTGAAATTAGAGATGCAATATTTTCTGCAACTGATCAAGTAATCAATGAAGGAAAGACAGTAACATGGGATATCGGCGGTAATGCGTCAACAACTCAAATGACTGATGCGATAATTACTCATGCTAAAGAAAAACTGCGAAAATAATTAGTTGATAGCTTCAACCAAAATTAATTCTTCAAAGAAAAGCTTCTTTTTTGCCATGATTCGGGTTTTCAAGCCTAATTTTTGAGCATAATCAATTAATTTTTGATAGTTAGATAATGAGGAAGTAATGAAAACAAACTTGCCATTTTTTTCTAGATTATGAATTAGTGAGTCAAATATTTTTTTAGGTATTTCAAATCCTTCAGAACCACCATCTGTTGCAATATCCAAAATTTCATCAGTAGCAAGATAAGGTAAATTACAAACAATGAAATCAAATTTAATTTTTAATGCATCTGAACCATTACAACAAACAAGGTTTGTTGTTTTGTAAGTTTGGTTTTTTAGCACTTCAAAATTTATGTCAGTTCCAACTACTAGAGAAAAATTTTCAGAAAGTAATTTTGTTAAATATCCAGAACCACTTCCAATGTCTAAAGCAAAGTTTCCTTTTTCATGTTCAATGTAATCTACTATGAAAAAAGTATCCTCAGATGGAGGGTACTCATCATTTTTCCAAGATTTGGTTTGCAATGGCAATTATTTCATCCCCAGTTAGATCATCTACTCGTTTATCTATTACAGTTTCTATATGGAATTGTTTAAGTATATTTTTGATAGTTTTTCGCCTATACGAAAAAATTTTGTGAATTGTAAGAATTAGGTCTTTCTTCAGATCATTTTTTTTAACAATTTTTAAAAGTACAGAGTCAACTTTTGGAGGAGGCGAGAAATTATTTTTTCCTACCTTAGACAACATAGTAATTTCAAATGCATGTGTTGCAATGATGCTTATCGCCTTTCTGTTTTTGGATGATTTTGCTAGTAATTTATCTGCAAATTCTTTTTGAACCATAATTACCCCATGAGAAAAAGGAGTCTGTGAAAGCCATTCTATGGCATCCTTGCTTTTTGAATAAGGTAAATTAGATACAAAAATAGTGAAGGAATCTGTGTTCTTAAATCCATCTCCAGATTTTAAGACAAGGTTTTCAAGGTTAGAGAATTTGATTTTTGCGTCCCTAACAAGATTTTCATCCAGATCAATTGAGATTACTTTCTGGGCTTTCTCACATAGTAAGGGAGTTAAGATTCCCAACCCAGTTCCCACCTCATATACAATATCATTTTTTGAGATTTTAGCATCAAGAATAATGGATTTAGCTATTGAACTTGAGTTGAGGAAGTGTTGTCCAAGTTGTTTTCGTTTTATCATCTCTTTACAAAGAGGTTCATTCTACTTTCACCAGTAATTTCATCCATAATTCGTTCTGAAATGTGTTTTACTGGATCTTTGAATCCCACTCTATCTTGTAAATCCTGATAGCTTTCAAATTTTTTCTTCTCTCTTTCTTCCAACATTGTTTTCATGTAGGTTTTTCCGATTCCTGGAATTAACTCAAGTGCGTGTATTCTTGGAGTTAAAGGTCTCGCATTGTTTAGATATTCTACAAATTTTGATTCGTTTGCAGTTACAATAGTTTGCACTACTGTTGGTAATTCACTTTGTGCAGATGAAGAAATTTTATCATATTCCATTTTTCCCAAAACAGATAGAACTTTAGTTCGTCCATCTTTTCCAATGTAGATTTTCTCACCTATTTCAAATGTAGTATTTGGAATTCCAAGAATTTCTAAAAGAGTAAGACGATCTTCTCCAATTGCAGTTACAATAATCCCTTCTCTTCCACGAACAGTAGATGATTTTCCTCTAGAATTAAAATCCAAAACGTATGCGTATTCCTCATACTTTCTAGGTGGGGGTTGTGCCCGATACAAAATAAAATGCTCCTAAAAGTTTACGAGTGCTCCTTGATAATCTTGAGCATTTTTTCTAGGGTTTCAGCAAGAATTAGTTTTTTCCATCCGAATGTGAACGAACGTAATTCAGCTAAACTTGTTGGTCTAATGTTTACTATTTCAACAGCCTCATCTTCTGTTAATTCACATTCTTTAACGAGTTGTTTTTTCATTTCTTTTGCATCTTTAGAATCAATTGATACAAATTTTGAAACATAGTCATATGTCCATCGTTGAATTTGGTCCATATCTTCAGGATCAACTTTTCCTAAAATTTCTTTAACTTCTGAAAGAGAAATAGCTTGTTTCTTTTTTACTTCTTCCATATTATACACCGAATGGTTTTATGTGATCCAATCTAGTGATTAAGGTTTTCGATTTATCGCCTAATTTCACATCAAGTGTGATAGCACGTCTACCAACACTTGTAATGACACCTACTTTTCCGTGGTATCTTCTATGTGGTAATCCTTTGTGCTGTCTAGGATCAATAATGACAAGTGCTTGTTGACCTTCTTGGTATTCACGTAATAGAAATGAAACCCCTCTTGGAGACTGTTTCTTCATTACAGATCTGGATTTGTGTTTAAATCCATGTGAACGACCATGAGATTTCTTAGTTGCCATTTAAAGTGAAATCTTTGAAAGCCCTATTTTAAGACTTAGAACATGATTTTAAGAAAATTAGCCGATAATATCAGTTCTAAGCTGACCACAAGCAGCAGAGATCTCTGTTCCTTTTTCTACACGAACTGTACAATTTACACCAGCATTAGATAAGATTTGTTCAAATTCACGAATATTCTTTTCTGTTGGACGCTTAAAATCACCAGCAGTTGGATTGATAGGAATCAAATTCACATGAGAGCCATTACCTTTCAAAAGTCTAGCTAATTCTTGTGCAATTTCTGGAGAATCATTGATCCCAGCCATGAGCGCATACTCAAATGTCACACGTCTTCCAGTTTTCTTGAAATAGTATCTCCCAGATTCAATAATATCTTCAACAGAGTTAGGAATTGCTGTAGGTACCAATTTTTTACGTAATTCATTATTTGGAGCATGAAGTGAGATTGCAAGACCAATCTGCAAATTTTCATCAGCTAGTTTTTCTATTCCAGATCTTATTCCAATTGTAGAAATAGTGATGTGTCGTTGACCCAATCCAAATCCTCTATCATGTGTTAAAATTCTTACAGCACGGATCATTTCATCATAGTTTGCCATAGGTTCACCCATCCCCATGAAAACCAAGTTTGTTACATGTTCTCCTCGTTTTTGTAAAAGTTCTGCAAAATGAATTACTTGTGATACAATATGTTCAGCTTTAAGATTGGTTTCAAATCCCATTTGTCCTGTTGCACAAAATACACATCCCATTGCACAACCAATTTGAGTAGAAACGCAAATGGTGGATCTTGGATGACCACCAATTTTGGACGGATCATATTGCATCAGAACCGCTTCTACAGAACTATCATTGGTGAGTTTAAGCAATAGTTTCGTAGTATCGCCATCTTCACTTACAACTTGATGAATTTCTTTTGCTGAACCTATCGTATAACCAGCTGCAATTAGTTCTTCTCTCATTTGTTTAGGGAGTTGTTTAATCTCAGAGATATCTTTTGGGAATTTATAATACAAAGGCAATAGAATTTGATCTGCTCGATATCTAGGATAACCCATATCAATCACCAGTTGCTCCATCTCTTCTGGAAGCAATCTATAAAGATCTGTCATGATATAGTGTTAGTCTCAAATCATATTATAATTTAATCAATAATGTAAAAAATAAAAAATTATAAAAAATAAAAGATGAAAAAGAAGAGTTTATTCTTCTATTGGTTCGAAATCATCTGATTCGACATCTATTGTAGATTCT
>NZ_AEXL02000095.1 GCF_000242875.2 Candidatus Nitrosopumilus salarius BD31
GGTAGTCTCTACTTCAGGTGTATCTACGGTAGTCTCTACTTCAGGTGTATCTACGGTAGTCTCTACTTCAGATTCTTTGGTTTTTTTGGCGGTTGCTTTTTTAGTAGTCTTTTTTGTCTTTTTCTCTGCTTCTTCAGGATCCATCACACCTGCTTCACCCAGAGCAAAGATTACTTCTTCTTCAGGATGATGAGGGCTATCCACCATTCGAGCAATTCGTTTCTTGCCTGATTTTTTAAAGTAGATTCTGTATGTGCTTGTATGTGCAACTACATTTCCACCAATTGGACGAGTTGGATCTCCAAAGAAGACATCAGGTGATGCCATGACTTGATTTGTTGCAATTGCAGCACAGTTGTATGTTTCTGCAATTCTTGAAAGAAGATGTACAAAATGATTTAATTTTTGTTGTCTGACAGACAAGGTTCCTCTTCCAAGATATTCAGCACGGAATAATCCAACTGCAGAATCTGCTACAATTAGTTTTACATTGTTTTCTTCAATTATTTGACCTGCTTCTTCTAGAATTAGTACTTGATGTGCACTATTGTATGCACGAGCTACTATAATATGATCTAGAACTTTTTCAGGATCCATATCATGTGCTTGTGCAATGGATACGATTCTTTCAGGTCTAAAAGTATTTTCTGTATCAATGTATAAGACAGAACCTTCAAGACCACCTTCTTCTTTACTTTTTTGAACCATTACAGACATGGTATGGGCAAATTGTGTTTTGCCACAACCAAATTCTCCATAAACTTCGGTTAAGGCTTGAGTCTCAATACCACCATCAAATAATGTATCAAGACAATTTGTACCAGTTGTAATTTTACCAATACTCTGTCGGTGTTTGTAAATTTCACTTGCACTTACAAAGTCTTTAGCAATTAATCCTCCTTCAACCAAATGTTGTCGGGCTTTATTGACAATTTTTTCAGCTGTATCCTTTTCCATTCCAGTGATTTCTGCAATTTCTACAGGACCTCTGACGATGAGATCCATGACGTTGTGGATACCTGCATCGGATAATTTTCTTGTAGTTACAGGACCTACGCCCTCTAAACTATCTAATCTTAAATCTTCTACCATACCGTATGGTACGGTACCAGTACTTTATAAGAGTATTGCTTTAAGGTTCTGTCAAATCTAAGGTTGATCATATTGACTGTCAAAAATCGGTTGATCGGAGTGAAAAATGACTGTAATAATAGAGATTTATCGAAAATTGACTAACGTCTCTTTCTTCTTTGTCCAGGTTTGTTTTGACCAGGGAATCTGCCTAGTACAAATCGCTTATTGAAGTTGCTTTTATTCCTAAGACTAGAACTAGTACCTACAATTTTTCTTCCTTCAACCTTTGGAGTTTGTCCTCTTACTTTTCCTGCTTTGGTAAGTGAACCGTGCGTTGCCATATTTCTGAATAATGATTAGTGAATTTATGTATTTGTATAACTACCAGTATTTGGCCTTTACAGTCTCAATAACTTTTTCGTGTTCCTTACTTTTCTTGCGTGCATATTTTTCCATCGCACCTAAAGGTACACCACCAAGAGATCTGGCTATAGCATTAAAGAAGTATCTTTGTGGACCTTTGGAACCGGTTTTAGTCATGAATTTTTGAATGCCATATTTGAAATTGTGTTGCCATGTTTTGTACAAAACACCCAGTTGTGCAGGAGTCATCTCATTTCCAATATGGAAAAAGTCAGATTTTTCTAGTAATCCAATTGGAACAAAGGTTAGGGCTGTGGCAGTAAACATTGAATCTGGTTGTTCGTGTTCTAATTCGCTGATTAATCTAATGGTATCCCAAGAATCTTCAGGTTGTTCATCATTATCAAGACCCATAATCAAAGTGAATGCTGGAATCCAGTAATCCTGATTCAAAGTCTTAACACCTTCTTTTACAACCCAATGCCACTCATCCGGAGAATATGGTGCAAGTTTTCTATCGGCATATTTACCAATTAATCTAAGACTGCCAGTTTCAAATCCAGCTTGAATACCAATCATGTTATCAGGACTAGATTTAATAATTTTAGAGAGGTTTGGAATTAATTTTTCATCAGCGATAGCACCAGCCAATGTTCCATGAGTTGGGTTGGTGTGTTCAACTCCCGTAGACATGATTGCAGTAAATAGTTCTTCTAATGCTTCTCTATTAGGTTCCATTCCCTTTGCAGTTCTAGGATCCATTCCATAAACAAAGATATCATCACTGTGTATCCATGCAGATTTAGAACCGCCTTTCTTAATGTTAATTTCAATTTCTCTTTTGACTTTTTCTGGAGGATAGTATCTTAATGATCTTAATGTAACATCACAGAATTTACATCCTCTGCCACAACCACGCATTACTTCAACCATTCCATGCATACTTGGCTCTACAATGTCAGGGATTTCTTCTAATTCTGGTCTGTCCCAGAAATTAACAAATCTTCCATGAATTTTTCTACCATTTCTTTCAAATTCTTTTACGTTAACTTTAAAGTCGCTTCTTTTTCTGAAAGGATCCATATTTTCAAATTCGCCGTTAATCAAATAGTTGAAAAATCTTCCAGCATGTCCATCAATTTCTGGTGCAATTCCACCAAGTTCACCTTCTAAAATTGCATAGATTCCAAATTCCTCAATTTTTTCTGGGTCATAGTTGTATTGCCAAGTTCCAGATGCTCCAGAAATTACTTTGGCTTTACTTCCAGTTTTTGCTTTGGCAGCTTTAATTCTATGATGTAATTCGGCATTGTAAAATTCATCATATGATGTTTGTTTTCTACCATAAGTAAACGTCATAGTAACTGGACCCATGCCAAGAGGATCCATCTCATAAGTACCAATAACCTGAGTGTCAGGTCCAATAAATTGTTCAATGTGATCAGGATGAGCAACTACAACATCTTGTCTGCTAAATCCATCTCGAAGTAGACCAGCTTCTAATTTTCTTAGTCCGTATGGTGCATAATTTGCAACACCGTTTGTGTGAGGAATATAATTACAAATGAAATCAAATAAAATTTTTGGAGTTACTTGATTTCCAAGAATTTTATACCAAAAACTGTTTTTATCCCGATGAGGATCAATTGCAGGTGCACATCCAAAAAATGTTGCAAGAGAAAGTCCCCGATACGGAGACATCAAAGTTCTATCAGCTGTTAAAACTATTTTTGGATTACCCATGCCCTTCATGGAAATAATTTTGTGATTTATTTTAAACCTTGCTAGTCAGGTTCAATAATGTTCCAAAATTCCAGCCTTATTCCTATGAAAATAGCCAAATTCCTTATTTTTGGATAAATGTAATCCATCAAAAACAGTACCATCTCTGCAAGCAAGATCTGTACCAACACAACAACTGCCACAAATTCCTACACCGCATTTCATCATTCGTTCAAGGCTAGCTTGAACAAAAATATGTCTAGAATTAGCAGATTGGACAGTTTTGTACATCATGATTTCAGGACCGCATGTATATACACCATCAAAATGGGTTTTGCTCAAAAGTTTTTCAACCACATCAGTAACAAATCCTTTTTCGCCATAACTACCATCATCAGTTGATACAATTACATGATGATGATGATGTTCTTCCAAAAGACTTTTTGCCAAATCTTCAAAGAAGACTTCATTTTTTGTTTTTGCACCAATTAGAACTGTAACATCATCACGAGGCCTTACAAAAGTGAGTAATCTCATCATAGGAACAAGACCAGTTCCACCACCAACAAACAAAAGTTTTCCCTCTTTTAGATCAAAAGAATTTCCATATGGTCCTCTAATTCCAATTTGTTCACCTTCTTTCACATTGAACAAACCAGTAGAGGCAAGCCCATGTTTTCTAACAGTAAATGCAGCCTTTCCAGGTTCTTTTGAAATCATTATGCTCATTGGTAGTTCATTTACTCCAGGAATCCAAACCATTGCAAATTGTCCAGGAAGTGCCTCTGACATCACTTCATCTGAGAATATCAGAGTTCTAACAGTAGGAGTTTCATCAATTACTTTTTCAATTGTAACAATGGTGGGATGATTATGATCTCTTTGCAAGTCCCACCATTTCCTGAATGTTAGAATAATCTTTTCTCTTCATATATTGTAAGATACCTTTGTTAATTTCATGAAATACAGTTATCCAGTTATCACCTATTGCACTACCGAGTTGAATCGCAGATGCTCCGGCCAAGAAAAATTCAATTGCATCCTCCCATGTAGATATACCACCACATCCAATAATTGGGATATCATACTTTGAAGATATTTCATATACGCATCTTAATGCAATTGGTTTAATCGGAGTACCAGACAATCCACCATATCTATTACTAAGAATTGGACGTTGAATTTCAGCATCTATTGCCATAGCACGAACAGTGTTAATAGCAGTAATGGCATCAATTCCAGAATCTATCGCGGTACCAACAGTATTGAGATAATTAGAAGTTCCAAGGCCTACTTTAGCAATTACAGGAACATTAGTAGAATTTTTTACAGCAGTGACAATTTTTTTAACCAATTCAGGGTCATCTCCAACTTCTAGACCAACTTTAGCAACATGTGGGCATGATAAATTTAATTCATAAGCTGTTACTTGACAATGCTCAAATTGTTTGATCATCATCTCAAAGTCTTCAGGGATTGATCCAACCAGACTTACTATTATTGGAACGTCTTTGTTGGGTTCAATCATTTTTGCAAAATTTGGTGCACCTGGATTTGAAAGACCTACTGCATTAATCCATCCACCTCCTTTAACACTAAGAATAGTAGGATTTGGATAGCCTTCCCAAGGTTCGATACTTAGAGATTTAGTTACAACCGCACCAGCACCTGACAGATATAGTCGTTTAAACACATCTAACGAAATTCCTAAAATTCCGGATGCCAACATAACAGGCCTATCAAGTTGTATTTGACCTATGGAAGTTTCAAGGCTGGGTTCCACTTTGATTAATCACCTAAGTTTAGAATATAATAGTTGATTCACGATTCTGGTACCTTTTTTAAAGGTGATTTAGAATCAACTATTCATGTATTCTGTAATTTTAACAGAGTTGGGAATCTCAGTCTTCAATGATAAAAAGCTAGAAAAAGCATTTCCATTCTCAAATCCAGTTAAAGAGTATCTATTAGTTAAAAATAAAGAATCAAAATTAAACGAGCTTATCAATTATCTGATTTCAACTCAAAGAGGAGTTTCAGTCAGTGACGAATCATTGCTTGCAATTTTAAAAAAACATTCTATTGATTGTCATCTTATGGATGAATCTGAATTAGAAACTATACAAGCAACAAAACCACAAATTATTGTCGATTCAGGTTTTGCGTCAAACCTTCAAGATACGCTTGGAAAACTAAGAGAGTTTGCATTAGGGTTATCATCTTCTAAAGTCACAGAAGTATCAGAAAGTCCTGATCTACACATCATTCAAGCAATTAATTCACTTGATGAAATTGACAAAATAGCAAATGGGTTAAGCTCAAGACTAAGAGAATGGTACGGATTACACTTTCCAGAATTAGATAATATCATTGATAGTATTAACGGATATGCACAGATAGTTCTTGCAGGAAAACGAGAATCATTAACAAAACAAGTTTTTGAAGATGCGGGTTTTCCAGAATCAAAAGTAGAGATGTTGTCATTAATTTCATCAAAGAGTAGAGGAGGAGATATCTCAGATGTTAATTTATCAATTGTTCAATCAATTGCAAAACAAATTCTTGACTTTCATGATTTACGTAAAAAACTTGAAGAGCATGTAGAATCTGAAATGCAAACAATTGCACCAAATCTTTCAGCAATACTTGGAAGTGCAGTAGGTGCAAGGATTTTAGGAAGAGCTGGAAGTCTTAAGAGATTAGCATCTCTTCCTGCAAGTACAATTCAAGTCCTTGGAGCAGAAAAAGCATTGTTTAGATCATTGAAGACAGGTTCTCAACCACCAAAGCATGGATTGTTATTCCAACATGCAATGGTTCATGCAGCTCCAAGATGGCAAAGAGGAAAGATTGCACGAGCAGTTGCTGCAAAAGCAGTAATCGCAGCAAGAGTTGATGTTTATGGAGAAGGATTGAATCAGACTTTACTTGAAAAACTCAACATACGAGTTGATGAAATAGGCAAGAAGTACGAAAACCCTACTGAAAAAGACATGAGACCACCTCAAACGTTC
>NZ_AEXL02000094.1 GCF_000242875.2 Candidatus Nitrosopumilus salarius BD31
AGGTAGTTTGGTTGCAAATTCCCAGGATGTAGCCATGATTGGCTACCCATACGGGGCAATTGATGCAGACAGATTCGCTCAAGTTAGGCGTGATGAACTAGGAATGTATCAAGGATTCATACTATCTGAGAAGCTTCGTCATCCAGAATGGAAGAGACTGCAAAAGTATTCAGCCAGTTTGAGTGCGCATGACACACTAAATGGAGTGACTAGTTAATGGATGAGATTTCAATTGTAGGGCAAGTAGTTGGAGGAAGTTTCGGAGACATTGTAATTCGTCAAAAGTCTGGAACCAATTTAGAGATTGGAGATTTGATGATAGCTGAAGAGAATGGTTCGTTTTTAATTTTACAGGTCTTTGCGTTGGAATATGGGTCTCAAATACAAGACAAGATGCAACAGATGATGTCAGGGGTTAATTTAGAGCAAGGAATAGTTGATGCAAATTTCTATGAACCTGAATTTGTAAATTATGTTCTAGCTAGAATCAAACCACTAGCACGAGTATACAAAGAGAACAATGATGTAAAGATTCCAAAGTCGCTACCATCGTTTTTCAACAAATTACGATTGATATCAAAAGAGGATTTGAAATTTTTGCAAAAAGAAAAAGACTCTATCTTTGTTGGATACATTAGAAGCGGAAGTAAGATAATCAAAGAGGCTGAAGTTTGGTTGCCAGCTGAAGATGTATTTTCACATCACGTGTTGATTCCTGCAACTACAGGTCGTGGTAAATCAAATTTAGTTAAAACAATTCTTTGGCATGTACTTGATACAAACAAGGTTGGCGCACTAGTGTTAGATGCACATGATGAGTATTTCGGACGAAGTGGAGTTGGACTCAAAGACCATCCAAGAGCCAAAGAGAATATGGTGTATTACACACCATCAAACCCTCCAGTTGGTGCAAACAGGTTAACTGTTAATTTACAATCAATTAGACCTGAGCATTTTGAAGGCATTGTAGATTTTTCGGATCCGCAATTCCAGGCAATTAGAATGGCATTTAGAAAATCTCGAAGTAATTGGATTCGAGAGTTGATGCTAACTGATGCAGTGGATGCAGGGATGGAAAGTAATTCCCAAGGCAGGGCAGAATTTGCAGCAGCTACGATGATGGTGGTTCAAAGGAAGTTACGCCTGCTTTTGAGCCTAGAAAAGGATGAAGAAGGAGTAGTGTTTTCACGACACGAGGTATTTGATAGTACAACAAAGGGGCTAAACACAGTAGATGACATTGTAAAAGATATTGAGAATGGGAAGGTTGTAGTTTTAGATACATCTCGATTAGGTGATGAAGCAGAGTTACTTGTTGGAAATATCATCGCATCCAAACTATTACAAAAATACAAAGATGCAAAAGCTAGTGGCGAATTAGATAGAAAGCCAGTAGCTACCATAGTCATTGAAGAAGCACCACGTGTCATTGGTGTAGATGTACTAACATCAAGAAATGATAACATCTACTCCACCATAGCCAAAGAGGGACGAAAGTTCAAAGTCGGATTAACTGCAATTACGCAACTATCAAGTGTTATTCCTAAAACCATACTAGCTAACATGAATACAAAAATAATTTTAGGAAATGAGATGAAGCAGGAAAGAGAGGCAATTATTGCATCGGCATCTCAGGACTTATCTGAAGATGATAAGAACATTGCAAGTTTGGATAAAGGTGAGGCAATCATAACCAGCATCTTTGTGCCATTTGCAATGCCAATTAAGATTCCTTTGTTTGAAGATATTGTAAGAGAGAAAGGAATAAAAAATAACACTGGAAAAACAAAGGTGTTTTAGTTTTGTTATTTGCGCATCTATCTGATATACACCTAGGATTTCAGAAACATGAGTCACTACAAAAGATAGAACAGCAAGTATTTGAGAAAGCAATGGATGAGTGTATAACTCGCAAAGTTGATTTTGTTTTAATTCCAGGAGATTTGTTTCACGTAAATATTCCGGAGATGAGAGTGCAGAAATTTGCATTTGCAAAGTTTCGCCAGGTGCATGATGCAGGAATTCCAATTTATGTGGTATATGGGAGTCATGATTTTTCTCCAGTGTCAAACTCTGTGATTGATTTACTTGCAGAGATTGGCTACATCACCAAAGTGACAAAAGCTACAAGCAATGATGACGATACAATATCTTTAGATTTTCTAATTGACAAAAAAACTGGCACCAAGATTGCAGGATTGTCAGGACTCAAAGTTGGAAAAGACAGAGAGTGGTATGAGAAACTAGATAGGAGTTCTTTGGAATCAGAGTCTGGCTTTAAGATATTCCTGTTTCATGGCGGAATATCAGATATGAAGACAGATACAGGCATGGATGGCGACCTAATGCCGCTGTCTTTGCTGCCTAAAGGATTCTCATACTATGCGGGAGGCCACATGCACAAGTTCAATCACCAGTCATTTGATGGGTATTCACATGTGGTATACCCTGGAACCCCATTTGCAGGATATCATGCAGATTTGGAAGACAATGCAAATGGCCAAAAGCGCGGATTTGTTCTAGTGGAGTTTGATGATATGGTAAAGTCTGTCAAGTTTGTAGAGATTCCAAATACATCATATGAAATTATAGAGATTAATGCAGACAATAGAAAAGCTGAATCAATCAATCAAGAGTTGGCTGAGAAAACCAAAGACATTGATCCTGCAGACAAGATTGTAATCATCAAAGTAAGTGGAGAGTTGACATCAGGCAAAACTGCAGATGTAGATATCTCAACAATTAGAGATAACCTCAATGAACGAAATGCCTTGATAGTGAATATAAGTAAGAATCAATTAACATCAAAAGAATACTCCATCACAGAAGCAAAAGGTGCAAACAAAGAAGAGATTGAGACAAATGTGTTTTCTGAAAATATTGGGCAGTTGAGATTTGACTATCCTGAATTACTGGGGGATGAAGGAGTCAAACTAGGAAAAAAGTTACTATCAGAACTAGCACAACCGTTACTAGAGAATGAAAAGAAGAACGAATACATTCCAAGAATTCGTGACAATGTTTTGGCAATTTTAGGATTAGATGCAAATGATTCTTAATTCATTAATTATTGACAATATTCGCAGCTATGAGCATGAAGAGGTAGAGTTTCCTCGCGGGATTTCTTTGTTTGAAGGAGACATCGGTAGTGGTAAATCAACAGTACTCATGGCAATTGAATTTGCATTGTTTGGGTTGGGTTCACAAAAAGCAGAGTCATTGCTTTCAAAAAAATATGATTCAGGTTCTGTGATTTTAGATTTTTCAGTGGATGGTGAAAGATATGAGATCAAACGTACATTGTTGAGGAAAAGTTCTGGAGTAAATCAGGATCCAAAAAATTCCTGGATAAAGATTGCAGGTGAGAAAGAATTACTATCACCATCAGAGCTAAAGCAGCGAGTTTTGCAGGTGCTAAAGTTCAACGAACCTGCCGACCCAAAGGCTGAAAGTAAGATATTCAGATATGCAATATTTACGCCCCAGGAAGCCATGAAGGAGGTACTTTTTGACTCTAGAAGGAGGCTAGAGACCATTCGTAAGGCATTTGGGATTGAAGATTATAGTATTGCACATTCAAATGCAAAAGAAGTACTATCAGAGATTAAAACAAAATCAGCCATACTAAAGGAAAGATTCAGCGACATCACACAGTTAGAGTCAGAAATTGCAGAATCTAAAAGAATGATTTCAGAGTTAGAGTCTGAGATCTCTCAAAATGAGAAAGAGAATGCAATTCTCAAGATAGATGAAAGCAAAAAAGTTCTAGAACTAAAAGAATTGCAATCAAGGAATAATGATCTAGTCAAACTAGAGTCAAAAAAAGAAAATCTACAAGAAAAGATAGAAGCAGGCAAATCACGAATAGATGCAATAGAGCAGGAATTTGCAGATTACGAAATTGAATTAAAAGAAGACAATGATAAATTAGAAAAACTACTAGAGATAAAAAAACCTGAAACTGCAAAAAAGATTCCAGAGATAATCAAAGAGATTAAAAAATTCCAGGAAATAAGCGACAGGTTAATCAAATTAAAATCTGAAAAAGACAGTCTATCTAATGACATTTCAAGATTGAAAGAAAAATTTGGTGAAAAAATAGATTCAGAGTTAAAGTCAATGCAAAGTGCACTAGATGATTTGCAAGGTGAGAAAGAGTCACTGGTAAAGTTTGCTGATGAAATTGTTGAAAAACTAGACAAGGTGAAAGAACAGCAAGTCCAAAAGCAAACTCTCAAAGAGTCAATAGAAAAAGAGATTGCAAAGTTTTCACAGTTAGGAAATGCATGTCCCACATGCAAGCAGGAGATTACACAAGACCATCACCATAGTTTAGTTGATGAGAAAGAAAAGGAAGTAGAGGCATTAAAGATGGAATTAAAATCAATTACAGATTCATTTTTTGAATCAAACTCAAAATCCAAAGAGATTCAAGAGAAACTAGAGGCATATGAGAAAGAAATTGCAGAGATTCAAAAAATAATTCCAGGAATTGAAGAGTATAATTCTAAATCATCAAGATTGCAACAATTAGACATAAAATCACTAGAAAAAGAGTTCCAGGATTCAAAATTTAATGGCAGAAATCCAGTAGAATACTATACGGAACTAAAAGACGATCTAATGAAATTTGAAAATGTCACAGACCAGATCAAACAGATAGTGGAATCAAAGCAAAAAGTAGAGAGAACGATTCAAAATCATCAAAAAGAAGTAGATGAAATACTCTCTCAAATTTCAGAAAGAGAGGCAGAATTAGAACAAATCAGGAAGGAACTTGAATCCTTTGGCGATTCAGGCTCAAATGTGTCAGTCAAAGAGAGTGAGTTGGATGCACTTAGAAGAAAGATCATAGAGAATTCAAGCAGGATTGCAGCATCTGCAGAGAATCTCAAAAATCAAACTGAGAAGATAAATCAAAATGAGTCCAAAATAATTCAATCAAGAAAGTGGGAATCAAAGTACAAGAAATTTGACCAATTCCAACAATGGCTAGAAGCATTTTTCATTCCAACAATATCTCAAATTGAAAAGCAGGTGTTGCTATCTATATTACAGAACTTTAATGAAACTTATCGTAGATGGTACTCCATTTTAGTTGAAGACCCTACCAAAGAATCAAGAATTGATGAGGATTTCACACCAATTGTAAATCAAGATGGATACGACCAAGAGATTGGATATCTATCAGGTGGTGAGAAAACAAGTATTGCGTTAGCATACAGACTAACTCTAAATTCACTAATGAGAAAAGAGACAGAATCAATGAAGTCTAATTTATTGATTTTAGATGAGCCAACTGATGGATTTTCTAAGAATCAGTTAGGAAAGATAAGAGAGGTGTTAGATGAATTAAAATCTGAACAAATTATTTTGGTATCTCATGAAAAGGAGCTAGAAGCATATGTGGATAATATCTTCCAGATTTCAAAACAAGATGGAATATCTAAAGTATCTAGATCAAACTAGATTCATTTTTTCTTTTTTAAATTTACTATTTGTTTTTCTAATGATGTGATTCTTTTCTCTAATTTTGTCACTATCTTGTCATCATTATCTGCACGTTTCTCTAATTTTGCTAATCTTCGTTCCTGTTGTTGTTCGTGTTGTTTATCGGTCAATTTAGCCATGATTTGTTTAATTTTTGTATGAACGTAAGCATATTGGACATCTCCACTGTTCTTTTATTCAAATTCTCCCTCAAACCAGTCTTTACACTTGGGAATTTGGAACATATCTTTCTTTAAGATGTTAACATCCATAGTGAAAGAAACAAGAATTGCATCCCCTCGTGTATCGGTAATATTG
>NZ_AEXL02000093.1 GCF_000242875.2 Candidatus Nitrosopumilus salarius BD31
CAACTAGGTTCTGGTAACGGTCAACTTCGTACCCCTCAGAGAGTTAATGTTAATGTTTATGGGGATATTTTTGTTGCAGACACTGGAAATCACAGAGTACAAAAGTTTGATTCATCTGGAAATTTTGTCTTAAAATTTGGTTCACTAGGTTCTGGCAATGAACAATTCCAATTTCCTACCGGTGTTGTGATGTATGATCTTTCTGGATACATAACTGACACCAATAATAATCGTGTATGGTCGATTCATTTTTCTCCAGAACCTATAGCCGATAACCAACACATTCAGGGTATGGAAGATACTGCCTCTGCAATTACATTGACTGCCTATGATGCAAACCATGACGTGTTGTCTTTCTCGGTTGTATCTCCTCCCTCACATGGATCTCTTAGTGGAACTGCTCCGAATCTAACGTATTTTCCAAACCTGAAAAGCGTTATTATGTATTTTGGACTCTATCCATTTGTCTTTTCATACCGTGATTCTCAATCTTCATACCTGATTCTCAAAGATAAAATCAAATGTCAAGATATAATACTCTCCAATTCCAATCTTACCCATGACTAGTCAGTATGTTTGGATTGGAATTGCTATGGGAGTGTTTATTGCAGGTTTAGGTGTTGGATTTGCATTGTTTTCAAATTTGGAACAAACTGAAACCCCTTTTTCTAATAGAATGATGTTCAATAACATGATGGGGCAAAACAATCAGGCAATGTCTTGGATGATGGAAGATCCCCATCTTAGACAACAAATGTTTCAACAGATGATAGAAAATCCAGAACAAATGAGGGAATGGATGGCAAACGATCCCAGACATGTTGAACAAATGTCAGAAATTATGAAAGAAAACCAGATGTTTATGTCACAAATGATGTCCACTATGATGAATGATCCTGATTTGAGGTTTCAAATGATGGGACGCATGGCAGAAAATCCAGATGCGTTACAAGAGATGATGGACATGTGGAGTTCTGGGAACATGATGGGGAGTAGCATGATGAATTCTGGAATGATGAATCAACAATTGCAAGGACAAGGTGAAATCAAACAATCTGAAACTACATACGTAAAGATGATAGATGGTGTTCAGGTAGTAACAATAAATGCAAAGGAGTTCAAGTTTATTCCCTCTGAACTAAACATCAGTGCAGGAAAAACCAAATTTGTTCTAATTAACGATGGTGTGGCCGAGCATGAACTAGTCGTCTATGAAGTATCTAAAAAAGACATAATTGAGAAAGCTGAGATTGCTGAAGACGAAGAGACTATAGAACAAAATATTCTCTTTGAGATTGAAGAAGTACACGGTGGGGAGTCTGGTGAAAGTGAAATTTTGGATCTTACAAAAGGATCATACGTGATAGCATGTCATGTGCCAGGACACTATAATGCAGGAATGAAAGGCACTTTGAATATTCTGGAATGATTAGGAAAAAGAGAAATTTATGGCTAATGTCAAAGAAGCGGTAAAAAAGAGAAAATTGTTAATGATTACTGATGAACCTGAAATTGGTTTTGAAAATTTTATGCAAAATAATTTTGTTTTTTGAAATTGAATATCATATGGTTGATGATACGTTGAAAATCAATATCAACAACAATACAAGAATTGAAATTGTTGGAGTTTTGTATCTTTGAAAAAATGAAAGACAATGAGTTTCAATAATGCAGATGTGGACATGTCAAAAATGAACATGAATGGAAAAAATAGTCCCTATAATGCGTCTGATTTAATCCAAAGATATTTTACTATCTTTCTAACGTCTATTTTTTTAAAGGATTAGACGAATTTTGTATATTATATACTTGTAATTTCACAAAAAATATCTGCCAATCTTGTTTTCATTATGTGCACTCACGTCATTTTCAATCCTCTAACTCATTTGAACATTCAATAGAACATACATCATCACACCAATGCTCGAATTTTTTTTCCACAGACAACACATGTTCTCATGATGCGTACCAAACTCCTTTTTATTGATAATGTTTTTGGATTTTTCTTTCATTATCTCCGTCATCATTTCTATTTCATGTACTCGACTAATGACAAAGTAGATTCAATTCCTTCCATCTTCCTTAGTTTCCATTGTACGGCATCACGTAAATGATCCAAACTGGATGCTTGCAATTTCACAATAATTCGCCATGGCCCATCTACTAACGTGGCTTCTTTTACGGCATCAATTTCGTTTAATTGATTTATTATGCTAGTCATTGATTTGTGCGCACACATTATCAAAACAAACACAATACTGGAGGTATCTGTCATCTAGTTTTTCTCCAAAATTGAGTTTGATGTACTGCAGATATCCGACAATACTAAATTTTTTCCATCTTTATCTTTGTGAATTTGGATTTTTTCTTAGTTCATGAAATCTATTTCTGACGGTTACGGCAGTTATACCTGATGCATTTGCTATTTGTATCTGTGAGAATCCATCATGTCTTACCACGTTTGAAAAATAAATTGACGCTGATGCCATTCCTGCAGGATCGCGTCCTGCTATCATATCCAGTTCAGTTGCTTTTTTGAGAATTTCTATTGCAAGATTTTTTGTCCCTGCAGATATTTTGAGGTTGTTTGATATTTTCAAAATAAAATCCGACTGATTAACAAGAGGTATTTTTAAATCAAGTTGTTTTACAATGGCCCTATAACTTTGAGCAATATTGGTTCTTTTGATATTTGTAGCTGTCGCAATGTCACTTAAATTTCGAAGTGTATGGGTATTTCTACACGCAATATACATTGATGCTGCAACTACTGAATAGATTGACCTTCCAGATGTGATTTTTCTCTCCAATGCCTTTCTGTAAATATGTGCTGCAGTTTCTTTTACGCTGTCAGACACACTTAGTTTATCTTGAAGTCGTTCAAGAAAGTCAAATGCCACATTAAAACTTGCATCAGAACGTTTTGCTAATCTACTTCTAGCATCTTGAATTCGTATTCGTTTTACTGTTGATGAGAAAGCAAATGGGATGGATTTTCCATGAACATCTGTATTCTCAGAACTAATTACTGTGGAAAGACCAAAGTCATTTCTGGATAAAGTTATTGGGGCACCAGTCCTGCGAGTGTCTTTTTGATTATCGCCAGAACCGGATTCATATCCTAAATTTTCTATCTTCTCATCAATTACAAATCCACAACTGGCACAAAAAATCTCCCCTATGCTCAAGTCTGTAATGATTTGTTTTTTAGAGCATCGCTGACATTCAAATTTTAAATTAGAATTCAATACCGTGTTGGAATTCATCTTTTTACCTCATCAATGATTAGAATTTTCTCAAGACCTGTAATCCTAATGTGAATATGTAATGATCATGCAGACAAATTTGTTCAAAATTTAATCTATTCATAACTCCTGTACTTTTTTAGCGAATATAATGACTAGGTATACATTGTGGCATATTGTCACACAACGATTAACTATTAGAAAAAGATGGTTTCATGTCTAGATTAAAATTTGTGACTTTTTGAAATTAGGTGTGAAAAATGGGGACAAAAAGCCTGAAACTGAACATGCAAGTTTTAGAATTAACAAAAAAATTCTTGAATCATTAAAGACTATTTCAAGAGAAGATCATCTGAGTCTTAACACGTATGTCAATCGTATTTTTGATTCTCATTTGAATTGGAATCTATTGGCCCCTGAAGTGGGATGGGTTGTCATGCTAAAATCTGCAATGAAGGAAATTATTAAAAATTTGGATAGTGAAACCATTGTTCAAATTGCAAGAAATTCCGCAGAAGGTGGTTCCAAAGAAATTGCACTATCCATGCGCGGTAAATATGGTATTGATGAATGGATTTCTATATTAAAAAACAGAGCAAAATCATCTGATTTTACATTGAAGGAATACAAAGAAAAGGATACGATAAGATTGGTTTTGTATCATGATATGGGCGAACGATGGTCTTTGTTCTTTGAAACTTATTACAATACAATATTCTTTGAGCTTGGTGCAAACGTCCAGTCCGAATATACTGAAAATTCCATCATGTTAGAAATAAAATCAAAAAATCCAAAATAAACTACTGTTGAAATCTAGAAAACTATTTTGTGGTACATTGTGTTACTAAACATAGGTTTAATTGATTTCATAAATTTGTTAATTCTACGCCATGGCTGATGTGTTTTGTTAGAAAATTTTTATCTTGTATGTGCTGTTATGGGATTTTTTTCTTTAGGTGCAATACTAGGATTGTTTTCCAGAGGAAAACAACAACATGTGTATTTGACATACATACCTTCCATCATTGGATCTTTTTTAGCAATTATTTTATCAA
>NZ_AEXL02000092.1 GCF_000242875.2 Candidatus Nitrosopumilus salarius BD31
TTATTTGTGCAAGTCTTCCATCACCAACCACTGCAACACTCCAATTAGGGTCCAAAGATATTTGCTCTTTAATCTCAAAAGCAGCAGCTAAAGGCTCAACAAATACAGCCTGTTCATCAGAAATTGAATCAGGAATTACATGAAGGTTTTTTTCAGGCAGTGAAAGAAATTCCGCAAATGCTCCATCTCGGTTTAAGATACCTAGTACAGTTCTGTCAGGACAGTGTCTTTGCAAGCCTTTTTCACAAAAATCACATTTACCACATCCAACATTAATCTCGCCTACAACTCTTTTTCCAATTAATTCAGGGTTGTCAGATTTTTCAACTGTTCCTACAAACTCATGACCCAAGATTCCATGATATTTCATATAGCCCTGTAGAATTTCCAAGTCAGTTCCACAAATTCCTGCTAATCTTATTCTAACTAATGCTTCGCCAGATTTTGGTTCAGGATAATTTTTTTCAAAAATCATTTTCACACCATCAAAATAAGCAGCTTTCATGATGTATTGATGTAAGCATCTAATTTTAAAATAGTGAAATTAAGAAAAATAGATAATTTTTAAATTATCTTGTGAAGTGAAAATTATATGCCAAGAGTTTCACATTTTGATATTCCTGTTGATGATCCTGCAAGAGCACAAAAATTCTACGAGGAAGTGTTTGATTGGAAATTTGATAAATGGGATGGACCAATGGATTACTGGTTGGTCAAGACCGGTGATGATGAACCAGGAATTAATGGCGGTTTATCTAAAAGAATTCCGGGACAAATGGGAATCACAAACACAATTAACGTTCCATCAGTTGATGAGTTTACAAAGAAAGTTATTGAGAAAGGAGGACAGTTAATAGTTCCTAAAATTGCAATTTCCAAAATCGGATGGTTTGCACAATGTATGGATACAGAAGGAAATGCATTTGGCATCATTGAAATGAATGAGAAGGCAGAATAATACCACCTAAATTAATAATCAGAAATACTACAAAATATACAATTGAGTTACAAGTTTTTAGATCATGCAACTGATGCAATAATTGAGATCAATGCAAAAGACATCAAAGAAGCATTTGCAGTAGCAGCTGAAGCAGAAATTAATCTCACACTTGATCAAGATAAAGTAGAAGAAAAAGATCAGAAAGAATTTTCTGCTCAGGGAAAGGATTTGTATTATCTTCTTTTTAGCTGGCTAGAAGAAATCCCATTCATCCTAATTACTGAAGGGTTCGCAATAAAGAGAATAGACTTTGATATTGAGAAAAATGGGGATTATAAAATTAATGCAAAAGCATATGGCGAGCCCCTAGATTTTAAAAAACACAATTTCAAAGTAGAGATAAAGGCTCCAACTTTTCACGACATGATAATCAAGGAAAACCATCAAGTATACATGAGATTTTTGCTTGATTTGTGAGTTTGGTGAATAATTCTTAGCAAAATGCAAGAAGAAGTTATACGTATTTTTTAAAAACAAAGTCTGTAAACCTCAATTGTGCGTAGAAAACTAGTAGGATTTACAGTATTTTCATTATTTCTAGTGATGGTTGTACCAGCATATGCAGATGTAACATCCATGAAATTAGAAAAAAATTTTTACGTAAATGAAGAGAGCTTTAGATTCATTGGAACCCAAGAGGGGGAAAATATCGTTTATGTCATAATTCGTGATGCTGGAGGAAATTACAAGGGAATGTTATCAGATCCTACACGAGATTTAGATTTTTCAGTAATTCCAAGACCAGTTACAAATTTCTTTAAGATTGAAGGAACCTATAATGCAACAGCATTTACCGATGACCAACAGGAGGATGAAGGATTTACAATAAAGATTGAATATGACGGAGATAGGATATTTGAAGTTCCAGACTATGTATTAGAGCTCAATACAATTGCAGATAGAACTGTAGAAGTTGGAAAAACAATTACATTCACAGCAACTCTTATTGATAGTTCAATTGAAGATGCAGTTTTTAGTTTACATAATCCACCAACAGGGGCAACAATTGATTCAAGTACTGGGAAATTTGTTTGGACTCCATCAAAATCTCAAGGGAATATTCAGGATGTACATTATAATTTTGATGTAATCGTAAATAAGGGAAGTCAAGAAGATAAAGAGAACATTACAATTACGGTAAAGAAAGCATATGAAGAACCTGTGAAAGAGCCAAAAGAAGAGCAGG
>NZ_AEXL02000091.1 GCF_000242875.2 Candidatus Nitrosopumilus salarius BD31
TTTAAAGCCTATGACATACGTGGCATTGTTGGAAAAACACTCACACCTGAGATTGTCGAAGCAATTGGTCAGGCTTTAGGAACTGAAGCTGCAGCCCGCGAACAACACACTATTTGTATAGGTTATGATGGCCGTCTTTCAGGCCCAGAGCTGGCATCCGCATTATCTAAAGGAATCCGTAAAGCAGGTATCAATGTCATTAATCTAGGCTTGGTTGCAACACCGATTGTTTACTTTGCTGCTTATCATCTCAACACAAATTGTGGTGTGATGGTAACTGGTAGTCACAATCCACCTGACTACAATGGTTTAAAAATGGTGCTTGCTGGTGATACACTTTCTGGTGATGTCATTCAAAGTTTACGGTTAAGGATAGAAAAGAGTGACTTGAAAACGGGAGAAGGAAAAGAAACCAGCTATCACATTGATGATGAATATATCGACAAAATCCGTAGCCACATTAAGTTATCTCGACCAATGAAAATTGCTGTGGATTGCGGCAATGGTGTTGCAGGTGCGTTTGCAAAAAAACTCTATGAAGCAATAGGATGTGAAGTAGAAGAGTTGTTCTGTGAAGTGGATGGACACTTTCCTAACCATCACCCTGACCCATCAGTCCCTGAAAATTTAAATGACTTAATTCATGCGTTAAAAACAGGTAATGCCGAAATTGGCCTAGCTTTTGATGGTGATGGTGATCGATTAGGTGTGGTTACCAAAGAAGGTAACATCATCTATCCAGACCGCCAATTACTACTCTTCGCTGAAGATGTACTTAAGCGTGACCCAGGTGCAACCATTATTTATGATGTAAAGTCCACACGTAACTTAGCGCCTTGGATTAAAGCACGTGGTGGCAATCCACTGATGTGGAAAACTGGTCACTCACTGGTCAAGGCCAAAATGAAAGAAACTGGGTCTGCACTTGCTGGCGAGATGAGCGGTCATGTCTTCTTCAAAGAGCGCTGGTATGGGTTTGACGACGGCCTTTATTCTGGTGCGCGTTTGTTGGAAATCTTAAGTCAATTTGCGGATCCCTCTGCAATATTAAATGCCTTACCCGATAGCGTTAGCACGCCTGAGCAACATATCAACATGAAAGAAGGCGAACCGCATGCCTTAATAGAAAAACTGCAAAAAACCGCAACATTTAATAATGCAGAAGTGGTTACCATAGACGGCCTGAGAGTCGAATATGCGGACGGATTTGGCCTAATGCGCCCTTCTAATACAACACCTGTCATTGTGCTTCGATTTGAAGCAGATACGACTGCTGCATTGGAACGCATTCAAAACGAGTTCAGGTCAGTCATTCTGGCCGCAGCACCTGACGTAAAATTACCATTCTAGCGGATGTCAAAAAACGGTCTTTTTCTTACTATTGTATGGATTTGTATCGCTGCAGTTGTTTACTATCTTGCAGATAATATTCAAAACCCAAACAAACTGGGTGCGCTTGGATCTGGCACTGAGGTTAGCCTTCAAAGAGGGTTAGACGGTCATTACAGAGCAGAAGCACTCATCAATGGGCAAAAAGTGAATGTACTAGTAGATACTGGCGCAACAGGTGTTGCAATATCACAAGCGGTAGCCGACAAGCTAAATTTAAAAAGTGTATCAGCCATTAGGTCATCTACAGCAAATGGCGATACCGTAAGCTATTTGGTTAGATTAAACTCAGTGAAAATTGGCGGCATTGAAGCAAAAAATGTTTCAGCATCAATCGTCCCCACCTTACAAGGCGATGTCTTACTTGGCATGAGCTTTTTAGGCCGAATGGATGTGCGCTTATATAAAGGCGAAATGACTATAAAACCTGCCAGTTAGCTGTAAGCAATTAATTAATAAACATATTTTACTGAAGAATAATGAACACTCTTTTATTTTTATTGTCATAAAGGTAGGTAGAGGCAATGGAACTGTTGTCCTACATTTTTCAACTTTTATAGGAGATTTATGAATTTAAAACAAAAGAAATTAATTATCACACTAAGCACTCTCACACTAGCAAGTCTATCCGCAATACCTTCACAAGCAAAACAAGTTAATCTAAGTACTGGTGGATACGCCACCGAATTTCAAAAACCAGCACTAATGAACAAAATTGATACAAATAAAAACAACCTAGTGTCATCTGGTGAATATTATCGATTTAATGATCGTCTATTTAATGAACTAGACCATAACAATGATGGCTTTCTTGATCAAAATGAATGGGTAGGTAAAAAAGTGAACCATAAAAACCCAACCCTAGCCACAGGTGGTTATTTAAATGCGTTAAGAAACACTGAAATAATGAATGCCATGGATGAAGACAAAGATACAACCGTATCTAAAGCAGAATTTCTGATTTATCAATTTAAAGTATTCAATGCACTTGATAAATCTAAGAACAAAGAACTCACATTACAAGAATGGGGTTCTGAAGGTTTAGTGAGCTAAATAGCTAAACTGATACAAAAAAGCCAGGTTTACCCTGGCATTTTTTATGTGATCACTGTCGGCTTAGTTCGGCCCGTTAGCTTTTCCAAATTAGATATATCCGTTGCAATCTTAATCATTTCTTGCAAAGCGTCTTGTGCATCTAAATGGTGTTTTGCGACATCAGGTTCAAATGCTTCTATGTAAATTCTAATCGTTGCGCCCTGTGTACCTGTACCTGACAATCGAAACACAATACGTGAGCCATCATCGAACAATATTCTCAAGCCTTGCAATTGACTTACTGAACCATCAACTGGGTCGGTGTAAGAAAAGTCATCACATGTTTTTACTGTGTAACTACCAAATGTTTGGTTTGGCAGTGTATTAAACTGTGAACGAATATGGTCAATCACGCGGTTCGCATCCTCGGTTGGAATCGCTTCATAATCGTGGCGCGAGTAAACATTTCGTCCATATTCTGCCCAATGTGCTTTTACTATGTTTTCTACACTATCCTTTTTACTAGCGATGATATTAAGCCAGCACAATACAGCCCAAAGGCCATCCTTTTCCCTAACGTGTGAAGATCCAGTACCAAAACTCTCCTCACCACATAAAGTTACTTTGCCAGCATCCATCAAATTACCAAAGAACTTCCATCCTGTTGGCGTTTCATAACAATCTATATTCATTTTTTTAGCAACCAAATCAACCGCCCCGCTGGTTGGCATCGAACGGGCAACACCCGCAATACCCGCTTGATAAGCTGGAATTAAGTGCGCATTAGCTGCAATTAAAGCCAGACTATCAGAAGGGGTCACAAAAAAACGATTGCCTAAAATCATATTACGGTCGCCATCGCCATCAGAAGCTGCACCGAAATCTGGCGCCTGCTCTCCATACATAATATCAACCAAATCATGTGCATACGTTAAGTTAGGATCTGGATGTCCACCGCCAAAGTCTTCACTCACGGCACAATTCATTAAGCAGCTTTCAGGCGCACCTAAACGATTAATAAATAATTCTTTAGCATAAGGGCCAGTCACAGCGTGCATAGCATCAAATTTAAGCGTAAAACCATCTGCCAATAATGCCTTTATCGCACTAAAGTCAAACATTTGCTCCATTAAATCTGCGTAATCGGTCACTGAATTAATCACTTCAACGGCAAACCCATTGACTAGCGTTTCACCGATTGTATCAATATCAATATCTGCAATATCAGCAATCTTATATTCTTGAATTTTTTTACTATTCTCAAAAATAGCTTCGGTGATTTTCTCAGGTGCAGGGCCACCATTGGCAGTATTGTACTTAATGCCAAAATCCTCATCAGGCCCAGCAGGATTATGGCTCGCCGATAGAATAATGCCGCCAAACGTTTTATATTGCCGAATCACATTAGACGCCGCAGGTGTAGACAAAATACCACCTTGTCCAACAATCACCTTGCTAAAACCATTAGCAGCTGCCATTTTAATGATGGTCTGTATCGCCGTCCGATTATAAAAACGGCCATCGCCACCTAATGTTAGCACTGCATTATCCGGCAGTGAAAGTGTATCAAAAATACTTTGAACAAAGTTCTCAAGATAATGTGCTTGCTGAAACACCTTTACTTTTTTCTAAGGCCAGAAGTACCTGGCTTTTGATCTGAAAAAGCTTTTGTGGCTATCGTACGGAATTGCATAAGGTCTCTACTCGCTTAATAATAGATGTGGTCGGAACGGCAGGATTTGAACCTGCGACCCCTTGTCCCCCAGACAAGTACGCTACCAGACTGCGCTACGCCCCGAATGCACTCGCTGAGTGTGCGCTATTATTATAAATCAAAATAGCGATACGCTCTGCTTAACAAAACAACTTTAAACTATATTGAAGATGAGATTTTTATGAAATAAATACGCTTAAGCGCGTAATAGTTGAATAACTTCTTGAATTTGTGATCGAATAGAACTCACATTAATATTTTCTACATTACCTGATACTAGACTTACCGCTGATTCCTGTGCGCTACTTTCAGCGGTTTCTGCTTCATCGGCACCATCTAATCGGTTGCGTGCGCCACTGATGGTAAAGCCTTGTTCGTAAAGTAACTCTCTAATTTTACGAATCAATAACACTTCATGATGCTGGTAATAACGACGATTGCCACGACGTTTAACTGGTTTAAGTTGCGTAAACTCTTGCTCCCAATAGCGTAGCACATGTGGTTTCACGCCACATAAATCACTTACCTCGCCAATCGTAAAGTATCGTTTGGCTGGGATCGGCGGTAACTGTACGTTTTTAATAGTATCTGGCATACATTTAATGGTTACTGGCTACTCAAATTATTTAGCGTAATGCTCTTCAACTTTACTTTTCAACTTTTGGCTTGCATGAAATGTAACCACACGGCGAGCAGAAATTGGTATTTCCTCACCTGTTTTTGGGTTACGACCAGGTCTTTCTGACTTTTTCCGAAGCTCAAAATTACCAAACCCTGATAACTTGACACTATCCCCATTTTCTAATGCACATCTTAGTTCTTCAAAAAAACGCTTCAACCATGTCTTTAGCTTCTCGCTTGTTGAGCCCAACTTGTTCAAATAGCAGATCTGCCAAATCCGCTTTCGTTAGTGTCATAAAAACTCCCTGTATTGCTTTTCTTCCGTCGTCATTGTTTTCAGTTAATTTCTTAACTGCGCATTAAATTTATTTTCTAATAATTTGAGCAGTTTGGCTATTGCAGCCTCTGCTTCTGAATCGATAAGCGTTTTGTTAGTATCTTGCATAAGTATAAGAAATGCAAGGCTTTTTTTACCTTCTTCGATTCCTTTTCCTTGATAGATGTCAAATAACTGTACCTTTTGCAACAATGGAATCTTTTCAGCATTCACGGCATCGATAATGGTTTGCACCTCTATTGTCTCATCAACGACAATCGCTATATCACGACGCACTGGTAAAAACTTGGAAACCTCAGTATACGATGCAAGCTTTGTTTGTAATATTAGTTCAGTATTCAATTCAAACAATATAGTGCTTTTGGGTAAATCATATTGTTGCTGATATTTTGGATGCAACTTGCCCAACCAACCAATTGCTATATCATTCAAATATACACGAGCTGTTTGACCAGGGTGCAATGCAGCATGTACATCTCTCTTGTAAGTGGCTTGCTGATGCGTTAGCGTATCTACTACTGCTTTCATATCATAGAAATCAAAATCGCGCGCAGCATCACTCCATTGTTCAGGGTTTGCTGTTCCATAGCACAAGCCTGCCACCTTAGCAGTTTCCTGATAGCTGTTATCATTGCAATGATAAGTACTACCTGTTTCAAACAACATCGCACGCTCTTGCTTACGATTTAGGTTATAAGTAAGTACATCTAATAAACCAGCCCATAAACTACTCCGCATGACACTTAAGTTGCTGGCAATTGGATTCTTGAGCATGATTGGATTTTGGTTGTCCGATAGCGTGCGCTCCCAACTTTCTTCCACAAAGCTATAAGTAATAACTTCTTGATAACCTTTTGATAATAAACTATCTTTTAACCAATTCAAGCTACGCTTGGCTTCTGGCAATGGTAGCATTGTTACATTTGCAACAGGTGCAATTGCTGGAATTTTGTCATATCCATGTAACCGTGCAACTTCTTCTATCAAGTCAGCTTCTCGCTCAATATCAAAGCGATAAGACGGTGCCTGAACAACAAATCCATCTTCTGTTTCATCAAACGAGAAACCAAGTTGCTTCAGTATGTTGGCAACATCATCTTTCGACAATTGAATACCAAGCACAGATGCTATTCGCGCATATCTTAGCTTCACTTTTTTACGTTCGGGCAAGCGTCCAACTTTTTCGGTGATTGATCCTGCATGACCACCACATATTTCCAAAATAAGGGCCGCTGCACGTTCCATTGCCTGTTTGGTGTTTCCATAATCAACACCACGCTCGAAGCGGTAAGATGAATCGGTACTCAAACCTAATCTTCTGGCTTTACCTGCCATCACTTCAGGTGTAAAAAAAGCAGATTCTAAAAATATATTTGTCGTTTGATGATTAACCGATGTCGGTTCACCACCCATAATACCCGCTAGCGCAATAGGACCTGAGTCATCGGCAATCACTAAATCATCCTCCGCTAAGTTAGCCTCGGTATCGTTTAAGAGTTTGATTTGCTCACCCTTTTTAGCAAAACGAACGCTAATCTTGCCGTTTAGTTTATCTAAATCAAAAGCATGCAGCGGTTGGCCTAGCTCAAGTAAAACATAATTGGTGATATCGACAATGGCACTGATACTGCGTAAGCCGCTACGCTCAATGGCTCTTATCATCCAATCAGGCGTACTTGCGCTTGCATTAACGCCTGTAATGACTCGCCCATAATAACTCGGACAAGCTTCTTGCTCGATTACATCTACTAGATGTGTTTGTTCCGTGGTGATATTAGCCGCTGTAACTTGAGGTAAAACAATTGGCGCACCAGTAATTGCCATCACATCGCGCGCAATACCTAAAATACTTAAACAATCCGCCCGATTTGGCGTAAGTTTAATCGTATACAGTGTGTCATCTAGATCTAAATATTCACGCACATCCTGCCCAACGACAGCATCTGATGGAAACTCTAACAAGCCATCTGCTTCTTCTTCTAGGCCCAGCTCTTTGGCTGAACACATCATACCAAATGATTTAACACCACGTACTTTTGCTTCTTTTATCTTAAAATCCGTCAGGTTAGCGCCAACTTTGGCACAAGGCGCTTTTAATCCAACTCGTGCATTAGGCGCACCACATACAATTTGTAGAGGTTCTGCTTCCCCCACATCCACTTGACACAACTGAAGTCGATCAGCATCTGGATGTTTCTCCGCTGAAATAATTTCACCAACAACAACGTTATTAAATGGCTGCGCTACAAAAGTCTGTTCTTCAACTTCCAAGCCCGCCATTGTTAAAGCATGACCAAGCGCATCTGCATCCAATGACGGATTAACAAATTGACGTAACCAATATTCAGAAAATTGCATAATAGATTCTTAATCGTTAAATTTATTTAGAAAATTGGCTTAAGAAGCGCAAATCATTGTTAAAGAAATGTCGTAAATCATTGACGCCATAACGTAGCATCGCTAGACGTTCAACGCCAAGACCAAAAGCAAACCCCTGATACTGCTCGCTATCAACATTCACATGTCTAAATACCTCAGGGTGCACCATGCCACATCCACCTATTTCCAACCAACCATCATTCCAACTCATATCCATTTCTGCTGAGGGCTCAGTAAATGGAAAGAATGATGGGCGGAAGCGCACTTTAATATCGTCACGCTCGAAATATTTTTGCAGAAAATCTTGCACGACACCTTTTAAATTGGCAAAGCTGATGGCCTGATCAACCCATAATCCTTCTACCTGATGAAACATCGGAGAGTGTGTTGCATCTGAATCGACGCGATAGACGCGTCCAGGTGCAATAATTTTAAATGGTGGTGTTTTGTTTTCTTTTAATGCATTCTCCATGTAATGTACTTGAACCGGTGATGTATGTGTTCTAAGCACATGTGCATCGTCAACATAAAAAGTATCATGCATCGCACGTGCCGGATGATTTTCAGGAATATTGAGTGCGGTAAAATTGTAAAAGTCAGTTTCAATTTCTGGTCCTGTTGCCACATCAAAACCAATTGAATGAAACAGTTGCTCTATGCGCCGCAAAGTCAGTGAAACAGGATGCAATCCACCTTGCCCCTGTGCTCGCGCAGGTAGCGTAACATCGAGCGATTCGCTGGCTAGCTGTGCAGCTTGTGCAGCATCTAAAAGCGCATCACGTCTTGCATTTAATGCTGCTTCAACTTGTTTTTTAACCACATTAATTGCTGCGCCAGCAGCAGGTCTTTCCTCAGTAGACAGTCTACCTAAACCTTTTAAGGCTTCTGTGATAGCACCTGTCTTACCCAGATATTTTGCCTTTGCATCTTCTAGTGCAGTGGTTGTTTGACAAGCTGCAAAATCAGCTTGTGCTTCTGTTATTAAATGGTCTAAATTTGCCATGCCAACCTAAAATATATAGTCTAAGAAAAAAAAGAGGCCGCAGCCTCTTTTTTTGTTAGAAAAAACTATGCTGCTAATCCTGCTTTTGCCAAATCAACAAATTTTGCAAAAGCTTGTTT
Source organism: Candidatus Nitrosopumilus salarius BD31 (assembly GCF_000242875.2). Lineage (GTDB taxonomy): Archaea > Thermoproteota > Nitrososphaeria > Nitrososphaerales > Nitrosopumilaceae > Nitrosopumilus > Nitrosopumilus salarius. The sequence goes on from NZ_AEXL02000091.1 coordinate 8,598, forward strand.
ATCAAACACAGCTAAATCCGCTAGCACTTTACGATCTACATCCACTGCTGATTTTTTCAAACCATTCATGAAGCGGCTGTATGTTAAACCACACTCACGTGCACCAGCATTGATCCGTGCAATCCATAATGTGCGGAATTGACGCTTTTTCTGACGGCGATCACGATAAGCGTATTGTCCAGCTTTCATGACTGCTTGTTTAGCAACACGATATACGTTGTTGCGACGGCCACGGTAGCCTTTTGCAGCTTTTAATACTTTTTTGTGTCTTGCACGAGCGACGACACCACGTTTTACTCTAGGCATATTATTCTCCTTATCGTGTTGGCATCATTGCGCGAATGCGTTTGACGTCTGTTGCAGAAATAATCTCAGTACCACGTAGCTTGCGCTTTTGCTTCGTTGTTTTCTTAGTCAAGATATGACGAAGATGTGAGTGGGTACGTTTTACTTTACCGTTACCTAAGAACTTAAAGCGCTTTTTTGCGCTGCTCTTTGTTTTCATTTTTGGCATTTTTTTTCTCCTTAAAGAGTAATGATGAGTGCATAGGCATGCCTTTTGGCCAGTTCACTCAGGAAACTTGTAATACTTTATTCTTCTTCTTTTACTTTTTTGTCTGCTTTATCAGACTTTACTTTTTCATTCTTTTTTGGTGCTACTTTTTTAACTGCAGCCAGCACCATGACCATTTGGCGACCTTCCATTTTAGGAAACTGCTCAACTACCGCCACCTCTTCCAAATCAGCTTGGACACGTCTCAACAAGTCTAAACCAAATTCTTGGTGGGTGATTTCTCGCCCTCTAAACCTTAACGTACACTTCACTTTGTCGCCGCTTTCTAAAAAGCGCGTGATATTACGTACTTTAATATTGTAATCACCACTATCTGTTGCTGGGCGAAATTTAACTTCTTTAATTTGAACCTGCTTTTGTTTCAGCTTTTGCTCGTGCAAACGCTTGCTTTCTGCATATTTAAATTTGCCATAATCCATGAGGCGGCAAACTGGTGGGCTAGCATTTGGAGCAATTTCTACAAGGTCAATATCTACTTCTTCGGCTTTAGCAAACGCTTCTTCCAAGCTCATGATTCCTAACGGTTCGCTATCAACTCCTACTAAGCGCACTTCTCTCGCTGTGATTTCACCGTTAATTCTTGTCCCTTTACCTCTGTCTTGAGCTATAGCAATCCCCTTGTGTTCAAATCTAAAATATCAAATCAAAAGCCGCGCATTACCAGACAAATCTATATCGAGATAAGTACTTAAGCTTTCTTTTCTATATCTGTTTTAATGCGTTCAATAAACGCTTCTACAGACATAGAACCTAAGTCTTCACCTTTTCTGGTTCGCACGGCCACACAGCCTGTTTGCATTTCTCTATCACCAGCCACTAATAAATAGGGCAGTTTCTGCATACTGTGCTCGCGTATTTTATAGGTAATCTTCTCATTTCTCAAGTCAAATTCGCATCTAACGCCACTTTTCTTCAACTTTTCAACTACTTGCAACACGTAATCTGCTTGTGCATCCGAAATATTAAGCACCATGACTTGCACTGGCGACAACCAAACTGGCATTGCCCCTGCATAATTCTCTATCAAAATACCCATAAACCGTTCCATAGAACCAACGATGGCACGATGAAGCATCACTGGGCGCTGTCGTGAATTATCCTCTGCAACATACTCTGCCCCTAAACGCTCTGGTAAATTGGCGTCCAGTTGAACCGTACCGCATTGCCATAGGCGACCTAGGCTGTCTTTAAGTGTGAATTCGATTTTCGGCCCATAAAATGCACCCTCTCCTGGCAAATAATCAAAATCCAGTCCATTTGCTTTTAATGCATTTGCTAGCGCGGTTTCTGCCCTATCCCATTCTTCATCGGAGCCAATACGCTTTTCAGGTCGTGTAGATAACTTTACTAAAACCTCTTTGAAACCAAAGTCTTCGTAGGCTTTGTATAGCATTTTGATAAAATCTGCTACTTCAGATTCAACTTGTGCTTCTGTACAGAAAATATGCGCATCATCTTGTGTAAAGCCCCGCACTCGCATTAATCCATGCAGTGCACCTGAGGGTTCGTTGCGATGGCAGGAACCAAATTCCGCTAAACGTAATGGTAAATCTCGATAACTATGGAGATGGCTGTTAAATATCTGGATATGGCCAGGACAATTCATTGGTTTCACTGCATAGTCACGATTTTCTGAAGCAGTGACGAACATATGATCATGATAATTTTGCCAATGCCCAGATTTCTCCCACAATGTTTTATCCAGTACTGCAGGTGTGCGAACTTCTTTATATCCAAAATCAATGAACATTTGACGCATATACTGTTCAATCTGCTGCCAAAGCGCCCAACCTTTTGGATGCCAAAATACCATACCTGGCGCATCATCTTGCATATGAAAATAATCCAACTGTTTCCCAAGTTTACGATGGTCGCGCTTCTCCGCTTCTTCCAGTTGAAATAAATAATCCTTAAGCTCTTCTTTATTACGCCATGCCGTACCATAAATTCGCTGCAACATTTCATTGTTACTATCACCGCGCCAATAAGCACCAGCAACTTTCATTAACTTGAAAGCTTTCAATTTTCCTGTATTAGGCACATGTGGGCCACGGCACAAATCAGTGAAGCCACCCTCTGTATACAGTGACACTTCCTCTCCTGCAGGAATACTTGAAATGATTTCCGCCTTATAAGCCTCACCGATACTGTTAAAATAAGCAACAGCTTCATCACGCGGCATGACTTTACGCGTCACAAGCTCGTCCTTTTTGGCGAGCTCTGTCATTTTCTTTTCTATTTTTTCTAAATCTTCAGGGGTAAATGCACGCTTGTAACTAAAATCATAGTAAAAGCCATTTTCTATAACAGGCCCAATGGTTACTTGTGCTTCTGGGAAAAGCTCTTTTACTGCATAAGCTAATAAATGAGCAGTTGAGTGACGAATGATGTCTAAGCCTTCATCATTTTTATCTGTAATAATCGCTAGTTCACTATCAGTCTCAATTACATAGCTGGTATCTACTAGTTGACCATTCACCTTACCTGCTAGTGCTGCTTTGGCAAGGCCTGCACCAATATCCATCGCAACCTCCGCTACGCTTACAGGCGCATCGAAGCTACGTTTTGATCCATCTGGCAATTGAATGACGGGCATATACAATCTCTACAATTAAAAATAACAAAAGCCGTCAAATTATACGGCTTTTTTGTTTATGGTAGGCAGTAGCAGATTCGAACTGCTGACCCCTTGGATGTCGACCAAGTGCTCTAACCAACTGAGCTAACCGCCTATACGCTAAGAAGGCGTGATTTTAGCTGATTGCGCAACGCCACGCAAACGAAGCTACACATTTTTTTAATGGTGGTAAAAATTACGATGGATTATTCCTTCATGAGCCGATTAAACAAATCATAGGATGGATAGCCGTCTGCTGGCAAGTCATTCTTTAGCTGATAACTCCTGATTGCTGCTTTTGTTTTGGTGCCAGGATAGCCATCAGGCGCGCCACTGTCATACCCTAATTTATTTAACTTTTCCTGCATGGCCCATGCTTGACTGAATGTAATTGCAACATTGTCAAGATTCCAACCATTCACTATTGGCTTGCTCTCAACCAATTGATCGGCTAAGTGACTCACAGATAATGCATAATTAACAGAGCGATTCCATTTCATCACGACATCAAAATTATTACCTACTAAAAAAGCCGGGCCTTGATAACCTTGTGGCAATATAATGGCGGTATTCTCCAATGTCGGCAGCGCTATGCCATCTACTTGTGTAACACCCAACATCGCCCAGTTTTTCGATTGCTGTCTTAGCCCCAACTGTGCTTGATAATATTCAAAATTCTGTGGCAGCTTCACCTCTAATGCAACAGGCTCTTGCTGTTTCCACCCAATGGTGGACAAATAATTTGCTGCCGAAGCCATTGCATCGGGCAAATTATCCCAAATATCATTTCGCCCATCCTCATTAGCGTCCACTGAATAATCCAAAAACGTGGAAGGCATAAACTGCATATGACCTGAAGCACCAGCCCATGAGCCACGCATACTATTAGGTTCATGATGGCCAGCA
>NZ_AEXL02000090.1 GCF_000242875.2 Candidatus Nitrosopumilus salarius BD31
CAACTGGTGCCACAGGAGCAACTGGTGCCACAGGAGCAACTGGTGCCACAGGAGCAACTGGTGCCACAGGAGCAACTGGTGCCACAGGAGCAACTGGTGCCACAGGAGCAACTGGTGCCACAGGAGCAACTGGTGCCACAGGAGCAACTGGTCCTGTGCTTTTCTGTGGACTTCCAATCACTGATTATTCTAGTGTTATTATAGGTACAAATGGCAATGATAATTTGGTCGGTACCAATTCAATTGATTTGATTCTTGGACTTGATGGTGATGATATTATTGAGGGCAAAAACGGAAATGATTGTTTAATTGGCGGTTCCGGCAATGATACTATCTTTGGTCAACGTGGTTCTGATACAATTTTTGGAAATGATGGTGATGATATTATTGATGGGGGGAGACAGACTGATACTATAGATGGCGGTTCCGGCAATGATACCATTTTTGGTGATCGTGGCAATGATCTAATTTTTGGTGGTGGTGATGATGATGTGATATTTGGCCAAAAAGGAAATGATACTATCTTTGGCGGTTCCGGCAATGATACTATTTCCGGCAATGATGGATCTGATATTTTGTACGGGGATTCCGGCAATGATACTATTTCTGGTGATGCAGGTTCTGATGTTATATTTGGACTTGATGGTGATGATCTACTTTTTGGTGGACCTAATGCTGATACTATAGATGGTGGATTTGATGTAGATGTTTGTATAGGTAATGGTGGGCCTGATACTCTTACTTTTTGTGAAATTAGTATTCCATAATTCTTAACATGTATTATTTTTAATAATTATTTTTAAGACAAATCTCTTACGTTCCGCACCTTTGATGGTGTTTAAAACCCAAAACAGCCGTATACTGCTGTAAACAAATGTCTAGAACTGTTTCTGCCCGTATTCCGACAAAACTGCACGAAGAACTAAGGGAACGATGCAATCTTGTCGGGGAATCTATCAATGATTTTGTAACTGCTTGCATTGAAGTGGGTCTGCACAATTCATGTGAGTTTGATTTTGGTGATGAATTGATAGATGAAAATGACGAAAAAAAGACAACTTAAAATCTATTGCTAATTTGGGTGCTGTTACCTTGGTGGTTGATATTTCTTCATGTTACCTCTCGGTTGGTGGTCTCTGCCTATCATTGGCTACAATCATAGCGTTACTTTGTATTCCATTTGGTTTTGCTGGTGGTGTACTTTTTTCAATTTCATTTCTTATTCCAAATAAATCTCAAAATACCAATAACACCAAAAACGGCAAAAATGATAGAAGTAATTACAATGACTAACCCAAATTCTTTATCTTGCATGTAAACTGCAAGAAGTATCAAACAATATCCTACCACGATAAACGTAATACCCGATAAGATGAAATTGATTATTTCCTTCATCATGAGTTTTGTAAATATGTATAATATGAAAACATAAGATACAGGATCAGGCCAAATACTATTCCAATAATTATGGCTATTTTTTTATCCAATTTCTTTTTAGCTAGTTTGTAAATACCATATCCAATACCGCCAAAAATTAGCAAAGAAGCTCCTAGTTCGCTCATTATAGTCGGATACATAAACAATAAACCAAAAAAGGCAACAATCCCAGCACCTACCAAATACATTACAATAATTCTATTCTTTCTTTCCACAGACTACTTTTCACAAAAGAAGAAAGTAATAACTCTGATCACTTCCTCCACAACCTGAAAAAAGGTCAAATGTCAGATAGTGTACGATAAAGTGTCAGATTACAGGCGTGAATTTCAAATTTTAAAATGTTTAAAAATTTAAATGCTGTGAGTCACCAACTTGGAATAGGTAAAGACTACTGAGGAAGTATGGATCTCGTAGATCTTTATTTTCCCATTTTGAACTAAGAAATCATTTAAACTTCTCAGTAGTCGTCAACTGTTTGTTTTGTTAATATAAAAACATATGATTGAATTTTATTAAATTTCGAATTTTATATAGAAGTATTATTTTTTTCAAAATACAAATTTTAAAAAATAAAACTATCACTTTGATTATTGTTGCAAACTTGTAAACACATTCAAGCACTTGCATTAGTTTTTCTTTGCGTTCTGAATCAGGGTTTTGGCGGTACCGTACCTTAATTTTTTAATTAGTATGAAATTACTATAATATTGAATAGACCTTTAGTATTGATAATTACAATAGGTTTCATATCGTTTGGTATTTTTGGAGTGTTTTCAAATGTTGGTTTTATTGTTGATGGTTATGAAAAACCCGAAGAAATTATTGGAATCGGTTGGGATTATTTGTACGGGATATTTCTAAGCGGTGTATTAATTGTAGCAGGTAGTGTTGCAATATTTTATCAAATTAGAATGTGGAAAGCAAACAAGTATCTAAAATAGTTCTTTTAAGCCAGTATGAAATTGTTACAATATCAAATGAAAAAAAATACTACATGGACAGTGTTGATCATATTAACAGTATTCATAGTTGTGGGGATAGTGGGGGAATTTTTCATGATTGATAATATTGCTCATATTTGGAATAGAGAGATAGACAATAGATACCACGTTGCATGGACATTTGTAGGCGTAGTATCGTTTCCAGTATTAACAGTGATTGGAATATCAGGTATGTACCGTTATCAAATAAAAAAATAAAGATGCTGTTGCCTCTCAGGGCATGAATTCAGTTAGTTTTAGGATCTTGAAACGGATGATCAATATCAGTATGATTTGATAAAAGTTGACCGCATCTAGAACATCTTTTTTCTGTATCCTTATCACTTATCGGACGTTTTGGATATTCAATATATCTCGGACGAAATATGCTTGGTGATTTGTATTTAGGGCAGGTACATTTTTTGCATAACCCTCTACCTTCTTGGGATGTGCTGTGGTATTTACCAACAAGTTCATAGCCTATCATATGATTTGGTTCAAATTCTTGTTCCCATAAATGATCTTTTTTAAAATGACTGCATGTGCATTTTTTATCATCGCTTACAGTCACGAATTTTCTATCAGAGTTTTCCACTTATCTTTTCCCTTTATCTCAATCCCACAAGCTTCAGCTGGAGTTCTATTGTCTAAAGCCATGTGAGGACGGACATAATTGTGATAAATCTGTGATGCTCTTTGATTCATGGAGCATAAAAAAGGATGAATTATGCCTCTTGAATCTTTGATTTGACTTTCTGGATAATTTCGTCTGGAATATCAGTCATATTATGTTCGTTTTTTGCATGTTCTGATATCTTTTGAAATAATTCATTTTCATCATTTGCAGTAGTAGACCATGCACAACCAGTGACAACATCCCCACAAGCGAATTTTTTTGTCATAACTGAAATTATCATTAGATGTTTTTATGATTATCTACTTGCAGTGTTGTTACCTTGGTGGTTGATTGATTGACCTGTTACCCTTCGGTTGATGGGAAGTGTTTTCTTTTACTATGAAATTAAGAAAACATGCGTATGCTATCCAAAATTCTAATCATTTTTGGATTGATTGTTCTAAGTTTATCCATCATCTTTGGAGTTCTTTTCATTTCTGAAAACAAAATTCGAATTGGTGTCAATGAACCAACTTATGAGTTGGATCCAAATCAAAAAGACATACTTCCTATTTTACCTACAACTAGGGCAGGGATCCCAGAATATGTTGAATTACTAAGAGAGGCAAAAGAAACAAAAGATATTTCAATTTGTCAAACTCTTCCAGACCCTCAAAAGAGATACAATGTTTTTGATTATGTAGAAAATACTCCGACTAAAGAACAATGGATTGTTTATTGTAAAACTCTAGTGAATGATAATCCATCACAATGTGATACAATTCCTATTGAACACACAAACCCAAAACTGCATTATGAATGTAAATCTGTTTTTGGAATATTGGGCAAGTAAATCTTCAACCAACCAAATACATTTCACCCCTAGTTTGGCTAGTTTCTTTATTTTCTCTTTTTGTTCTGGATTATCGTTATCCATTTGATATCTCCTTGATTTCAATACCGCAGGCTTCGGTGGGGGTTTTTCCGTCTAATGCCACACAATTACGCATAAAATTATGGTCAATTTGACATGGTTGATAATTACATGGAATTTCAATTATTTATCGGCAACAGATACTCTTGTTTTAGATATGCTATCTAAAAATTCCTCCAACTCCCCATGATTTTCTCTGAGGTAGTGTTCTAGAAAACCGTCTATGTCTATTGTGTTTGAATCTATTTTTGCCATTTGAAGTGCATCTGCCTTGTCAGGATTTTCTTCTGCCCACTGGATTAGTCTCTGCTTCATAGCTTCTGTCATCTTATTTTTGGCATCTATTCGTTTTACTTCAAATTTTAGCATGTCAATCTCTCTTTGCTGTCTTTCTAGTTTCTCAATTTTTTCAGTCTTCTTTTTGTTTTCATGTCTTAGGCGTTTCTCATTTGATATCGTAAGGTTTGGGATTGCATTGAGATATTCTTCTGCAAGCTCCAAAGTGTGGGTCTTGAAATAATTCCTGTCCAGTTTTATCAATCCAGTATGTCCCATCATGAACTCTTTTTTGATCAATGATCCTAGTGGTGAATCCCTTGATAGTGATTCCTTGCATGTCTTGTTCCAGAATCTTCTAAATCCGTTCATAATTGGAACCTCGTATCTTTTTCCCTTGATTGATTCTCTCAACCCTGCTCTCTTGATGACTCTCTCTACTCTTCTTTTGACCCCTGTTGTGGTAATTCTTCTAAGCAGAGTTCCCTCTTTTTTGAAGATTGGGTCTTCGGGTTTTGGCACTCTTCCAACTTCTCTAGTCCAGTCTGATTTGTAATCTATTAGAGCATCATATGCCTCTGGCGTGATAAATGCAGGGTATCCTTCGTTTGTTCCTTGGTAAATTCTAATCATTGCACATGCTACGCTTGCATTCTCTTCTTCGGATTCTGTAATGTCAAACTTTAGCTGGTCATCTACATGATATACTGGCGTCAAGTCCTGCCAGTTCAAATCAAATCCTCCTGCCCTGATTCCTGAACTTGCACTGAGTAGGATTATTGCCCTGTCGATGGAACCGTTGGTGAATTTTAACATCTTTTGGATTTCATCTCTACTCCATCCTCTAGAGTCTGAAACGTTGTTTTGCTCTGGAAATGTTGCATAAACCCTGTTCCAAGAAATCACTACACCTGACATGTCAAAGAGTTTCTTGATTGGCTTGAAGTAATTGTCAACTGAGCTTGGGTTGAGATATTCAGAGTTTTCTTTTGGTAGTTTGGTTCTCTCTTTGAGTTTGATTGACAAATTGATTAACAGATCACGAATCCAATCGGGATCTTCTTTTGCAAGTTTAACAAACTGGTTTACTCTGTCTTCAAAATCCCCTTCAAAGAGATCTTCAAAAATATTGCACAATACTTGGCGTAGGGTTCTGGTGTATTTCTCTCGGGTCTCTTTGGCTTTGATGCCTTGGTGGAATAACTCTAGGGGGCTTTCCTCGCCAATCCTCTGAAATTCTTCTTTTGTTATCTTCATTTTCTAATTACTCATGTGGGTGGAACCATAAAAGCACCATGAGAGTGGTGGACCGAATGGGATTTGAACCCACGACCTTTGCGGGAAATATTTTCCTTACGCAGTGTGAGTGCGTCATCCAAACCAAACTAGACGACCGGTCCAACAAATCTACTAAAAGACGCGTTTTTTTACCTTTAGGTTGAATGAATATATTGTAATTACCTTGACCTTTTCTACTGATTTTGAAAATAATCAATCATGTCTTTACAAGAATTTGATTCTGTAATGGATAGAATGAAGTTGGCTTTTGAATATGCATATAATCTTGGTCAATATGTGGAGGCAGTCAAAGTGCTCTATCAAATAAACGATCAATTGCCTGATGAAATTCAGCTGAATTTTGAAGAACTAGATAATCCTGAGATGGCAAAATCATTTATCATTAAATATGAATCAGAATTAAAATCAGCAATTGTAGATTATAGGCAAAGATTAATGAATTTTTAATTTTATTTCTTGACGCCTAGGTTTCTGTTCTTTAGTCTCAGGTATGGGTTTCTGCATTTTCTGCATCTTGATGCCCCGATATCGTTTCTACATCCACATTTAAAACAGATTCTCATTACAAGACGTGCTTGTTGTGCAATTCGTTTCTTTTCTGGGTCTGTAATGGGCATTTAACTGTCTCCTGAATCTCTCTCTTTTATTTTAATCGGATTTTTCCATCTTTCCTGCTAGTAATACTGGTACTTCTGCAGGTCTTTTTGCTACAGGAATGTTTGCCTTGTTAAACATTGATACTTTGGATTCTGCAGAACCATAAGTTCCCATGACAATTGCTCCTGCATGACCCATTCTCTTTTCTTTGGGTGCTGCCCTTCCTGCAATGTATGCGACTGTTGGTTTCTTAAATCCGCTATCAATAATTTTTTGTGCAAGCATCTCTTCAGAATCTCCACCGATTTCACCCACAATTACTAATCCTTCCAAATCTGAAATGTCTTTAACCATATCAAATGCGTCAATCAGCCTTGTTCCGTTAATTGGGTCTCCTCCAATTCCGATTGTAATTGATTGTCCAAATCCTGAATTAGTTAACGCATCTGAGATTTCATAAAGTAATGTTCCACTCTTTGATAGTACTGCAATCTTTCCAGCCTTAAATGGCATGGCAGGCATAATTCCAATTTTGATTAATTCTGGAATCATAATTCCAGGAGTGTTTGGTCCGATAATTACTGCCCCTTTCTGATTTGCAAGATCTAGTGCTTCCATTGTATCTCTGATTGGAACATGTTCTGGAATTGCAACGAGTAGCTTGATTCCTGATTCCAGTGCTTCTTTTGCTGCGCCCAGAAAGAATTTTGCTGGAACAAAAACAATTGAAATTTTTGCACCCGTTGCATCTACAGCCTCTTGCATTGTATTGTAAATTGGAACTTTATCTTCAAATTTCTGACCTCCTTTACCTGGGGTGACTCCTGCAACAACATTCGTTCCGTATGTTATCATGTTGTGAGCATGTAGTGAACCATATGCTCCTGTGATTCCTTGAACGATTACTCCTTTTTTCTTGTAATCTAAATCCTCAGGCTTTCCTTTTAGTAGTCCAAAAATATCCGTCATTTCTTTATCCCCATAACTGCTGCATTAATTGCCTCTTCTACTGAAGTGAAAATTTTAGTTCTAGATCCTTCGAGCATCTCTTTAGCTTTTTCTGATTCTGTTCCTTTCAGTCTTGCAAAAACTGGCAAGTCAATTAAATTATCTTCATATGCTTTGAGAAATGCTTCAGCTACTACTGTTGTCTTAACAATTCCGCCATAGAGATTTACTAAAATTCCTTTTACTCTCCTAATTCTACTGATCAAAGTCAATGCTTCATACACTGATTCTGTAGTTGCACCGCCACCAACATCCAAGAAACATGCTGGCTTGCCTCCGTTATCTGATAGCATGTCTAATGTAGACATTACAAGTCCTGCACCATTTCCAACAACTGCAATATCGCCATCTAGCTCAACTAATGAAAATCCACTCTTCTCTGCTTGCTCTTCGATCTCTGTCTTTTCTTGATATTTTTGTAACTCTGGATGTCTAAAATTACTATTGTCATCTGTTACAAATTTTCCATCCAGTGCCATAATTGTGTCGTCTTGCATAATTGCAAGTGGATTAATTTCTGCAAGTTCTGCTTCTTTTTCAATCGTAAGTCTTGATAATTTTTTTAATGTGTCTACAAATCCGTCAGCAGTCTTTCCTTCCAATCCAATCTCTTTTGCAACCTCTTTTGCAAGTTCATCTGAGACATCGCCTAATCCTACCTCTTTGATTACTTGGTTTTTCACTGATTCAATTTCAACTCCGCCTTCAGCTGATGCGATAATTGTATAACACCTTTTTGAGCGGTTCAAAAATAGTGACAGATACAGCTCTTTTTTGATGTCTGCCATCTTTTCAAGTAAGATTGCCCTTGCCTTTTCACCTTTGATTGTTAAATCCATCACTTGGGGATACTTTAGCTCAAATTCATCGTCATTTTGGCATTTCTGAATACCTCCAGCCTTTCCTCTGCCTCCTACTGGAACTTGGATTTTTATTACAAATGGGTATCCTAACTCTTTTGCATGCTTTCTACCCTCTTCGATATTTGTAGAAGATATGCTGTCAAGCAAGTTAATGCCATATTCTCGGAACAATTCTTTTGCCTGAAACTCGAGTAACTGCATGCAAAAATCTTGAATTTTACGGTCTTTATTAACTATGATGTTATCTTAACTGCTCATCGAGAAAATCTACCATTTCTAAAAATCTGTCTTTACTTTTTCTCAATAGTTCTTGGGGATATTCCTCAATTGTAAATACAAATTGTTGGTGAAAACTTGGAACAAGAATTCCCCCTGATGTTACCATCTGCTCAATGACATATCCTTTGGTAAGTGTACATACAATTTCTTCATATGATTCATCTTCCTCTTCAAGAGTTTGCCTGTACAAAACAATTGGCTTGTTTGTTCTTGCAACAATGTTTGATCCCTTCTCTAACAGATCTGATAAATGCTGTATCTGCCATGCATCCAAACTGATCTGTTTTACCACAAATTCTTTACGCATTTTTTCTATTTAACCATAATAAAACAACGCATATTCACAACTTGTCGTCAATAAAGTCACACTAGTTATGAATCTAAAAGAAATAAAATGATGATTGGCAATCATGCCATATCTAGTGCTCTAGAGTGTTTTCTTGTGTGTGGTCTTTCACCAGAATACTTTCTTCTCATGTGTCCTGATGGTCTTCCGTAGATTAACTCTAAGAACCAAGACTCATGTTCAATCTCTTCAGCTAGGATATCTTTTGCAATATCGTATGTGGCAGGATCTTTTCCTAATGTCATCTGGCAAATTTTGTTCCAGTTGACAATTGCACCCTGCTCTGCTTTGAGACATTTCTCTAGAATTGCTTTATGGTCTGTTGGATTTGCTGGAAGTTGTAGGAATTCACAACCAGAAATTTTGATAAATTCTGTTGCATCATTTGGAAGAGCCCCACCTAATTGGTAGATTCTTTCAAGACATGATTCAAAGTGGCTAAGATCTTCTAGTCTTGCATCTTCAATAATCCCTTTCAACCCTTCTCCTTCCATGCCTGTACAATGTGCTCTGAGGTTGGTAAAGTAATAGTATGCAGTAAATTCAACTGCTGCATTCTTGATCAGCTCCTTTAACAACTCATCCACATCTAGGCCGTTTTGTTTTAGAACGTTAATTCCAACAACATTTGGGTTTGATTCGGACATTTGATTTTGTGATTAGTAATTGTAATAAAAATATTGCATTGAATTCCAAAATTTATTCTACGGATATTCTGATTTTCTGACCGTCAATATCATCATCCTTGTATTCCTTACATGAGTCTTCAAAATTTACCTGTTTCACTCTGACCAAAAATGCCAGTTCTTCTGTTCTTTCTTTCATCATTTCTAATGACTCTTCGTCTAAATCCAAAATTGATGCCACACCTAAAACATCGGTAGGGTTGTATCCTCTCTCTTTTCTCAATGTTTGCAGTCTTCTTGCAACATCTTTTACCAACCCTTTTGCCATCATCTCCCTGTTTCTTGCAGTGGAGATCAATACAATGTAGTTGTCTCTTTTTGACGCTGCAAAGTTTTCATCTGCATCAAAGTCTAGGATAAAATCTTCGTTGTCTAGTGAAATTGTTTCGCCATCTATGTTAAAATCATATTTTCCATCTTTTTGTAATGATGATATAACTTCATCAGGATTTGTTTCATTAAATGTGGAAACTAGTTTTCCCATGTGCTGTTTTGCTTTTGGTCCTATTTTTTTTCTTTCAAGTTCAATTTTAGCTTTGATTGGTAATCCCAGTTGTTTTAATTCCAAAATTTGTTCTAACCCTGATTCTTTTTCTGTTTCGAAGATACTGAATTTTTCTACATTTAATTGGGATTGCAATAAATCTGACAGTGATTCCAGTTTAGCTTTCTTTCCTTTTTCTACACAAATTCGTGCTTCGTTTAGTGGCCATCTTCTCTTTAGCTTTCCTTTCATTCTTGCAGCAGCTGATATTGAAATAATGTCTTTCATAATGTCAAATGATTCTTCAATTTTTTCATTTACAAGAGATTCTTGGGATTGAGGCCACTTGTCAAGTAGGATGCTTTGCTTTCCATCAAATACTGCTTGATACAAATACTCACTAGTAAATGGACAGAAAGGATGAATCAAAATATCTAAAGTTTTGAGAACACTGCTAAGCACTGCATAAATTGCCAGACGTCTGTTCTTCTTTTCTTCATCCTCATCCCATAACTCTCCTCTTGTAATTGGAATGTAAATCTGGCTTAGATTGTTAATTATGAAATCATCTATTGCCTTTGCACCTTCATGGAATTTGCATGTCTCATTTTTTTCTGTAATTTTTTGAATGAGTTTTTGGAGTTTTGATAAAAGCCAAATGTCTGGCGATGTTAATAAATTGCCTTGCTTTGCCCATTCAATTGTGTTTGTTGAATCAAAATTATCATACTGACTATTTTGTTTAAAGTATAGATGAAGATTGAATAGTGTGTTAATTACTTGATATGGTCTTGACATTAACTCCTCGGTGCTGAAACTAAGTGGTTCTATTGGACTTGCTTTCCACATAAAGTAGAATCTAATCAAATCTACGGGATATTTTTCTAGTAATTCTTCACCATCCAATACATTTCCATGACTCTTGCTCATCTTTCCTCCCTTTTCATCCAGAACATGTCCTTGGAACAAAAATGCCTTGTATGGTGGAGTCGCAGCATTGTTCAAAATTACATTTTCAATCAGTAATGTGTACGCCCACCCTCTAGTTTGATCAATCCCTTCAGTGAAAAATGGTGCTGGAATCTCCCTTGAGTATTCCTCATCAGTCAAAGATGAATAAGGTGCAGATCCGCTATTGTGCCAAGTGTCTAAAACATATTCTTCTCTTTTTGTTTTTACACTGTTACATTTTTTGCACTTTACTGTGATGTTATCAATCCATGGTCTGTGTAATTCAAAGTCTGGACCGTCCGGTAACTGGTCTGCAGCTTTTACAATTTCCTCTCTGGTAAAGAACCAATTCTTCTCACCACAGTCTTCACAATTCCAGACAGGTAAAGGACAACCCCAAATTCTTTCTCTAGAAATACACCATGGATGTCTTTCTTTGATTATTCCAAGAAATCTATTTTTTGGCTGCTCAAAAAAGTATTCTACACTCTCTGCAGCTTCTATTGCTTTGTTGTCTAGTCTGTCTAATTTGTAAAACCATCCTCTTCTTGCAAGCCATACTATTGGGTGGTGTGATCTCCAGCAAAGCGGATACTTGTGTTTTATTTTTCCAATCTTCACTAATGCCTTACACTCTTTTAGATCTTCAACTATTATTCTGTCTGCATCTCTTACAAACATCCCTTGATACTTTCCAGCCTTTGTTGTGAATTTCACTTCGTCATCTATGGGGCTAAAAATTTTCACATTTCTTTTATTTGCAATCTTGATATCTTCTTCACCGTTTGCAGGTGAGAGGTGAACCAGGCCACTTCCTGTACTTGCATCAACAAATGTTTCAGATACTGCAACATGATAATTCTCCAACTTTGAGCATTCGTTTAGTTCTGGAATTAGATTCAATAAAGGATGGATGTATTTTTTTCCTTCAAACTCTGATCCTTTCAAAATCTTTTCAATTTTGTAATCTTCAATCTTCAACTCTGTCATTAATTCTTCTAGTCTAGTTTTGCCCACTACCCATGTTTCATCTTCCACTTTGACATGTGCATAGTCTTCTTCAGGTTGTAGCCCAACCATTGCATCTGTAACTAGTGTGAATGGCATTGTAGTCCATACAATCAAAAATGCATCTTCATCTACTAATTTTACTTTATAGTACAGAGAAGGATCCTTTACTTCTTCATATCCTTGATTTACTTCTGCATGACTAAGTGATGTCTGACAGCTTGGACAATATGCAATTACCGTAAAGTCTTCTTCTAAAATCCCATTCTCATGTGCTTTTTTTAATATCTGCCATTCTCTCTCAATAAATTCATCTCTAAATGTCCAGTATGCTTTTTTATGATTAAATGACATGCCAAGTAATTCATCAACCTTGACCCATGACTTGTTGAATTTTTCTACAACTTTTTTACATTCCGAAACAATTCTTTCTACTCCAAATTGTTTGATTGCCTCAGTTTTTCCACCAGTAACTCCTAACTCTTTTTCCACTTGAAGTTCTACTGGCAGTCCCTGAGTATCCCAACCTCCGTTGAACTCTATCTTTTTTCCTTGGAGTGTGTTGTATCTATACCACAAATCTTTGATGACTCTTCCTCTTAGGTGACCCGCATGTGGAACTCCATTCATTGTAGGTGGGCCTTCGATAAATCTGATCTTTTCAGGTTTATCTGATGCAAAAATCTGTTTTTCTAAATCAAAAGATTTTATGTATTCCTTTATTTGGGATTCTATTTCCTTTGCATCAAATTTAGTAGAAAGTTCCATCTGGATTTTGATATATGGGTGGCATTATAAAGCTAAATTGATTCTGCAAGATTTGGATTATATAATTGGTAAAAAGATAATTCCTATTGGTAAACATCCTGATAATCGGTTCCGGTGGACGCGAACATGCATTATCCTGGAAATTATCTCAAAGTGAAAAGGTTGAAACCATTTTCACTGCACCTGGCAATGGTGGGACTCCAAACAATGTTCCAATCAATGTTGATGATTTAGATGGTTTAGTAGATTTTGCTAAAAAAAATAATTGTTTTACCGTAGTAGGTCCTGAAGCTCCATTGGCTGCAGGAATTGTCAATAAATTTAATGATCATAATCTCAAAATTTTTGGCCCCACTCAACAAGCAGCACAGCTTGAATCCAGTAAAATTTGGGCAAAGAACTTCATGAAACGCAACAATATTCCTACTTCTAGGTTTGAAATATTTGATGATGCTAAGAAAGCCCAAAAATATGTAGAATCTCTTGATTACAATGTGGTTGTAAAGGCTGATGGCCTTGCCGCTGGAAAGGGTGTGATCGTTTGTAGTAGTGATGATGAGGCAAAATCTGCAATTGAGACAATTTTGATAAAAAAGACATTTGGTGATGCAGGAAATCGAATTATCATTGAAGAGAGAATTGATGGAATTGAGGCATCTTACATTGCACTCTCTGACGGTGATGTTGCACTACCTATGGCAACAAGTCAAGATCATAAGAGAATTTTTGATGGTGATAAAGGCCCTAACACTGGTGGTATGGGTGCCTACTCCACCACTCCTATTATTGATGATTCACTTGCAAAAAAAATCCAAGAGGAAATCATTGATAAAACTATTCATGCGATGAAAAATGAGGGAATTCTATTCAAGGGATTCTTGTATGCTGGAATAATGATTCGTGATAACGAACCATTTGTTTTAGAGTATAATGTTAGAATGGGTGATCCTGAATGTCAACCAATTACAATGAGGATGGATTTTGATTTGTATGATTACTTTGAAGCAAGTGTTGGCGGTAAACTATCCTCAATGCCTACGCCAACTTGGAAAAAGCAATCCGCAGTATGTGTTGTTTTGGCATCTAAAGGATATCCAGAATCGTATCCTAGCAATGAGGAAATATCTGGATTTGATTCTATCTCAAATGATGTGTGTGTATTTCATGCAGGTACAAAAAAGACTGATGGAAAAATACTCTCAAATGGTGGACGTGTTTTGGGCGTAACTGCGTTAGGCGCTTCATTAGAAGATGCAATTTCAAACGTATATGCTGCAGTTGAGAAGATATCTTGGCCTCACAAATACTGCAGACAAGATATTGGTCAAAAAGGACTATCTTACTTCTGAGTTTGAAAAATTCTATCTTCTGTTGCAATCCAGTCTATAATTATGTCGTGCTCTAATTTTGGAATGTTTTTTATGATCTGTTTTTCCAATGTTAGAGATATTGTTACAGTTTTGTTTTCTGCTAGAAATTTATCGTAAAATCCATACCCGTATCCTAATCTGACACCACTTTGTGAAATTCCTACAGTTGGAACTAAAATTACATCCAGATTATTGTCTACTGGGCAATCATCTTTTGGCTCCATGATGTCAAAATTCCCTTTTTCTAGGCTTGAAAAGTCTTCTATTTTTCTAAACTCCATTTTGTCTCCAATCACTTTTGGCAAAAAGACATCCTTCCCCTCACTGATTAATTCTTGAATAATATCCTGTGTCATTATTTCACTTCCTATTGGATAGTAGGCTCCAATTTTTTGTGCATTTTTAAATGCATACACTTTTCTTAATTTTTTCTGAATTTTATCACTTGCAATTTTCATTAGATCAAAAGATGTGTTATCTCTTTTATCTAAAAGAAAATTTCTAAGTGATTTTCTTTCAGGACTGCCTTCCAATTTTACTGCTCAATGATGCTGCTGTAACTGTATTCTTTAATAGCATTGCAACTGTCATGGGTCCAACTCCTCCAGGAACCGGCGTTGCAAATGATGCTTTCTGAATAATCTGATCAAAATCTGAATCTCCTACCAATTTTTCATTGAATCGAGATATTGCAACATCGATGACTATTGCGCCTTCTTTTATCATGTCCGGAGTTAGAGTGAACTTACTTCTGTCTCCAACTGCTGTGATGATAATGTCTGCAGATTGACATATCTCTTTCAAGTTTTTAGTTTTAGAATGGCATGTCAAAACGGTCGCATTTTTTTCAAGCAATAAATGATATAGTGGCTTTCCTACAAGATTACTTCTGTTAATCAATACGATATTCTTTCCTTCCAAATCAATTTCGTGATAATCAAACATTTCCATTACTCCTGATGGTGTGCATGCAACTAGAACTGCTTTTTTCATTGCAAGTAACCCAGCATTATGTGGGGTAAGGCCATCAACATCTTTAATTGGTGAAATTCTTGATATGGTGGAAAACTCATCTAACTGTTTTGGCAGAGGTAGTTGAATTAAAATTCCGTGAACTGAACTATCCGAATTCAAATCATCAATAATTTTGTTTAATTCTGGTTGAGTGATATTTGCATCAAGTTTGTGATCTTTGGTTAGAATCCCTACCTCCTCACATGATTTGTGCTTATTTCTGACATACGTTGCTGATGCTGGATTGTCTCCGATTAGGACTGTGGCCAAACACGGGTTGATGCCTTGAGATTTGAGTTCATCTACTGCTTTTTTGACTCTTTCTTTGACTGACTTTGCAATAACTATACCGTCAATCCTAATTCCAGTCATAGGATATTTTTGATTTATAGATATTTAATTCTTGGAGTTCTTTGATGAAAATCTTAGAAAAGAAATTAAATGGTGTTTTTTCTAGTCATGGTATGTTTGTAATGATGGCAGATGTGCAACTCAAAGAAGGTGCAGAAGAAGATTTTAAAAGTTGGTTCTCTGAATCAAACAAAGTTTTGTCAAGTTTTCCTGGTTTTGTCTCTAGACGATTTCTAAAATCTAACGATGGAAGTTATAGAATAATTGTAGAACATGAAAGTAAAGAGACTTTTATCAAAATGCACCAAAGTCCTGAACATGAAAAACTTCATCCAAAAGGACATTCATTCATGAGTGCAGATCCTGTAAGAAAAACATTCACTGTAGCTGCTGAATAGATTGAAGCTTGAATTCAATCTGGATGATTATGTTGAAAAAATAAAAAATGGAAATTCATTTTTTCATACTTTTATCAATAGAGATAGTTTAGCTGCAGGCGTTTTGGTGCTTCAGCCAGGTGAAGAAGATACGCAAGAGCCTCATGAAAGCGATGAGGTTTATTATGTAATTTCAGGTAACGGTTATTTGAAAATCAAAGATAAAGACTATGCAGTATCTACAGGGAAACTATTTTTTGTTGCAAAAGATGTTGAGCATTTTTTTCACGGCAATACTGCAGAACTCAAAGTTTTGTATTTCTTTGGCGGTCCTGATTCTTAACTAATTATTGTTCGTCTACCCAAAACCTTTATCTTTTTTCTAGCAAACAAGTTCACTGCTTTTGGATAAATTTTATGTTCCTCTTTTAGAATTCTTTTCGATAATGATTCTTCTGTGTCATTTTCTTTAACTTTTACAACTGCTTGAATGATTACTGGCCCTGAATCCATTCCTGCATCTACAAAATGAACTGTACATCCTGAATATTTTGCACCGTACTCTAGTGCTTGTTTTTGAGAATCAAGTCCTGGAAATGCAGGTAATAATGCCGGATGAATGTTGATAATTCTATTTTTATATTTTTTTACAAATTCTGGGCTAATAATTCTCATAAATCCTGCAAGGCAAACAAGTCCGTTTTTTGGTGTGACGCCGTATTTTGATAGCATCCTCATAATTTTTTTGTCATACTCTGCCCTGCTTCCTGTGAATCCTTTACTTTCAACTACTTCTATGTTGACTCCGAGCTTTTTTGCAATTTCTAGTCCTTTTGCATCATACTTGTTTGAGATTACAACTGCTGGTTTAATTGGGATCTTATTTTTTTAATTGATTTTAGAATGGACTCCATGTTGCTTCCACGACCTGAGATTAAAATTCCTAAATTTAGCAACTAGTCAATACTAGATCAAACCTGCAATTTATATCAAATCCAACTGGTCTCATCTTCATTGCCAAGACAAGTTAGGATGACTAAAAATGGAATCCTTTGTGAAATTAATGATAAACGTGTCTACTTAGATCCCAAAAACTCAGATGTCAGGGGAATCAATTTTGTCTCTCATGCACACTCTGATCATCTTCCTTCGAAAAATGGAGGAACGATACTCTCTTCGATTGAAACAAACGAAATAGCTAATCTTCGTGGATTTAAGATGGAAAATCATGTGGAGTCACTAGATGATTTTTCATTAATTGACAGTGGTCATATTCTTGGCGCAAAAGGACTTCTCTTTGATGATATTTTTTACACTGGGGATATCTGTACTCGAGATCGTGGATTTCTAAAAGGTGCAAAAATCCCCCAATGCAAAACTTTGATCACTGAATGTACATTTGGTCTGCCTGAATTTGTTTTTCCTAAACTTGAAGAAACACTACAACAAGTCAACGAATTAATCTCCGAACTTTATGGCAAGGGCATCCCTGTAATATTGATGGGGTATCAATTAGGTAAAGCCCAAACTATCACTCAATTATTTGGTCATTGGGGTCCTCTTTATTTCCATGATTCTGTAAAAGATATGAATTCACTTCACCAGAAATTTGGTGTACTTCTCAATAATGGTATAGGTCATTCAGAAGCTGTAGAGAAGGGGTTGCTTGAGAAAAAACC
Source organism: Candidatus Nitrosopumilus salarius BD31 (assembly GCF_000242875.2). Classification (GTDB taxonomy): domain Archaea; phylum Thermoproteota; class Nitrososphaeria; order Nitrososphaerales; family Nitrosopumilaceae; genus Nitrosopumilus; species Nitrosopumilus salarius. The sequence continues at coordinate 17,327 of NZ_AEXL02000090.1, forward strand.
TTGGATAATGGTTGCACCGATGCTATCTGCCAAAAACAAATTTGTTCAAGAAATGAAATCAAAATACGGTGCAGTGACAATTGGATTTAGTGGCTGGGCCCAATCATCACGGTTCTCATTTGGGCGAAGAACTGACTATTCAATCCCAATGAGCGACCACTGTGATTACAATGAACTCCTCGATATGGTGATAAAATCAGGAGCAGAACAAGTTTACACTATTCATGGTTTTGTGGATGAATTTGCACACGATTTGAGAAAACTAGGGATTAGTGCTCAACCCTTACTTGAAAATTCTTTAGATGATTTTACTTAGAAAATCCACTACACTCACAATCAGAAGATAGACATGTTCCTGTATTTCTTATATGATCATGTGAGAAATGTTTACACTTTTCATTTTTTACAAATTCTTCTTTGTGCTTCTTTTTGTACTACTGCCTGTGCAATTGAATTTGCCTTATCCTTAGAATATCCTTTTTTGTCCATGTAGAAATGAACGATTCGGTTGTATAACAAATCAGGGTTGAATTGTTTTTCTAACAATATTGTCTCTTCTCGTTTCCTCTTCTAAAACTTGATCCTTCATGGCAATTACATTTACAAGATTCATCCTCACAAAACCCTTTCTCATTTTTTGACATATTCTTTATAGGTGATTCTGATATTTGAAGCCCCTCCGTCATCTAGTAATCATTTGTTTAGTTTAAACCAATTTTTTGAATATTTTTTTCAGATTTTTGATGTTATTGAATGCCAATTGTCTATATGCTTAAGTTTGCATACCTACAAATCTTTTAGTGGTATAATTGGATAAAGAGTGGCTTCGAGTCAAAAGTGGAAGAAGTAAGGGGTGCAAAGACTGTCTTGCTCATAGATGTATTCCTAACAGTTGCAGATGTGAATGTCATACATGATACTTGATTTATCTTAGAATGACACCTATATCCATTAGATTTGTATGTGTAAAGTTTGTCACAATGTTTCCTTTTTGTTTTTGAAAGAATCTTCCTGAATCGCTATTTTTAAGAAACTCTTTCATTATGTCCAAATCTATTTTGATGTTCTCTGTAATTGCTCCTGCAAATACTGAATTCCCATCTATGCCATCAGTTCCTATTGATGCAATTACCATCGGTTTTGATCTCCTTGAATTTTTTAGCATTCTTAAAACCAACTCTTGATTTCTTCCACCCATTCCTTTGCCAAGAACTTTGACTGTTGTCTCTCCGCCAAAAATTAAACAAGTTTTTTCACTCTCTGAAATTTTTTCAAGAATTTCTTTCACTGCATCTTTTAGATCTCCAAAAATCTGCATTATGTCTACTGTGTATCCTATTTGTTCAGCTGTTTTTTTCATAGCTTCTAAACAATCACTGTTATTTGCAATAATGAAATTTTCAATCTTTGATTTTTTTGAACTTTCCAATTTTTCATTCTTTGCTCCTTTTTCTAATACTTGTAAAACCTCTATTGGTATTTTCCATTTTAGTTTGTATTTATCTAAAATTTCTAGAGCATCCGCATATGTTGTGTCATCCATGTATGTTGTACCTGATGCAATAGATGATAGATCATCTCCTTCCACATCTGACATTACCAAGCTAATCCCATCACATTTCATGTTTTCCACTAATTTGCCCCCTTTGATCTTTGAGAGATGTTTTCTAATGCAATTGAATTCTTGAATTGTTGCTCCTGATTTTAACAGGACATTTGTAACATGAATTTTGTCATCTAATGTGATATTGTCTGGCATTGCAAGAAGCGATGAACCTCCTCCTGATACAAGAAAAATAATTAATTCATCTCCTCGCTTATTTTGAACAAACTTCATTACTTCCTTTGCTGCCTTCACACTTGTTTGGTCTGGCTTGGGATGCCTTGAATTAAAAATCTGAAATTTCTTCCCCTTGATTATTGATTTGGAACCTTTGGGAATTACAACTATTCCACTTTTTATTGGAATAATCGCATTAAGTGCTCTAGTCATCGAGTCTCCTGCTTTTCCAAATGCTACAGAGTAAATATTGGAATATTTGCTGATGTCGAATACTTTGTCATTGATTTTGATTTGAGTAGGTGTGACATATTTTGGAATGATGTTTTCTGGATTTGCTGCTTGAAGACCTGCTTCTAAAATTTGAAGACACTCTTTTTTCTTGTCCGTTGTTGCCAATTCATTAAAATTTTGTATAATCACGCTGTACATCAGTAATGCAAGATATAATAATAATCAATGACGGCTTTCATTCATGAATACAGTACGCATTCCAAAAGTTATCAACTTTGGAGAAAATGCACTTGGTGAAACAGAGTATCCAAAAAATGCCCTTGTTGTCACAACCGTTCCACCAGCACTCTCTGATAAATGGTTGGCAAAAATGGGAATCCAGGATTACATGTTGTATGATCAAGTAAAACCTGAACCATCAATTGACGATGTCAATACTGTAATTTCACAATTCAAAGACAAAAACCCATCTGTTCTAATCGGATTGGGTGGTGGAAGTTCTATGGATGTAGTAAAATATGCTGCACCAGAGATGAAAAAAGAAAAAATCTTAATTCCAACAACATTTGGAACTGGAGCTGAAATGACAACTTATTGTGTTCTAAAATTTGATGGTAAAAAGAAACTGTTACGTGAAGACAGATTTTTAGCTGACATGGCAGTAGTCGATTCATACTTTATGGACGGCACTCCTGAACAAGTCATCAAAAATTCTGTTTGTGATGCATGTGCTCAAGCTACTGAAGGCTATGATAGCAAACTCGGTAATGACTTGACAAGAACTCTATGTAAACAAGCATTTGAGATTCTCTATGATGCAATTATGAATGACAAACCAGAAAACTATCCATATGGTTCTATGTTATCTGGTATGGGATTTGGAAACTGCTCTACGACTCTAGGACATGCTTTGTCCTACGTGTTCTCAAATGAAGGTGTACCTCATGGATATTCTCTATCCTCTTGTACTACTGTTGCACACAAGCATAACAAGTCAATCTTTTATGATAGATTCAAAGAAGCTATGGACAAACTCGGTTTTGACAAGTTAGACCTCAAAGCTGATGTCTCAGAAGCTGCAGATACTGTAATGACTGATAGAGGTCACTTGGATCCAAATCCAATCCCAATATCAAAAGAAGACGTCATTAAATGTCTTGAAGATATCAAAGCAGGTAATTTGTAAAAAATTCAATTTTTTTACCTTTTTTCATTTTTCTTGATAAACTGCGAAATTGGCAGCTTGGTTAAACTTTTTATTCTAATACTCTGACCTAGATGTACTTGACTCAAAATAAACTGAAATTTGGTATACAAAATGGACTAAATGTTGCAAGAGCCGGTTATACTGAAGATCAAATTCTAACAGCTTGTATGCTTGCTGATAAAACCGGATATGATTCCATTTTCTATATGGATCACACAAATGTCCCACAATGGAAAAATGCAACCGTGTTGGACCCATGGGTCATGCTATCTGCAATTGCTGCAGTTACAAATAATGTCGAGTTGGGTACTTGTGTTACTGATGCAATTAGGCGACATCCATCTAACATTGCACTAGCTGCAATTACTCTTGATAGAATTTCAAAAGGTAGAGCGATACTTGGGATTGGAGCAGGTGAAGCACAAAACCTAAAAGAATTCTGTATCCCATTTGAAAAACCTGTTTCAAAATGGGAAGAACAAATTGAAGTTATTCATACATTATATGATTCAACTCCTGATAACACTGTAGATTACACAGGAAAATATTATCAACTTGAAGGAGCATGTTTGCAAGCTCCTCCAATTAGAAAACCACGTCCTCCAACTTACATGGCATCTGGTGGTAAGAGAACACTTGAATTAACTGGAAAACTCGGTGATGGATGGTTACCAATTGGATATACGCCTGAACTCTTTGAAGATCATGCTGGTCAAATCAATGCATCCATGGATAAACACAATAGAACTCAAGAAGAAAAAGACAACTTCCAATATGCGCTTGACATTGATGTGTATTTTTCAGAAGATGCAGAAGAGTCATGGGCAAAAATGAAAGAGGCTGTAAAAGTTAGTTTGTTCAAGCCTGAAGTTTTGAGAGTTCACGGATTAAAAGAGATTGAAGGATTTGACTTTGTAAAATACTTTACAGAATATTCAATGTCTGATCAAAGTTGGATTGTAAAGATGAGAGAGGCTGCAACAAAAATCCCTGACAAAGTAGCACGTTCATCTACTGCCGTTGGAACTCCAGAGGATATCATTCCAACCTTTGAGAGATTCATGGATGCAGGTGTGAATCACTTTGTAATTAGATTCTGGGGCAAGAACTACTTTGGCTCTATTGATAAATTTGCAAGCCATGTAATGCCTGTATTAAGAGAAAAAGCCAAACATTAAGGGCGTTTTATGATATAACATACAGCAAATCATTTACTTTACTTGTTTCTATGATGTGTGATGGATGACGACCTTCCAGAATCTGTAAGAAAATGCCTTGATATTTTAGATGAAAATGTCGAAATCTTGGCAGATCTTGAGTTTAATTTGGATGATGAAAAGGAAGATGAATTGACTCCAAACATGGAACTTCACAATCTGTATGATATGACTGAAGATGTTGCACAATCCGCAAAAATCAAACGTGCTGAATCGAATCTTGCCCGAAGGCAGTCTGAAGATTCTTTATGATTTGTGCGGTCTTTTGTTTTTAGCTCTTGTAAACGCCTTGACTTTGCGTTTGTTTCTCTGTTTTTCTATTCTTTTTCTTGTACGTTCTGTTGCGTTTGTTGCCCCCTGAATAATCTTAGTTTTACTCCCATCTCTGAGCATGATCTCTTTTCCTTTGAATCTAAATTCTATGTCTCTACATTTGACATAGTATTTTGATAGACAAAAAAATATTCTATTGTTTGTCCCGTGCATATCTTTGACTTCTTTTGATTTTTTTAATTCGTTGAGAATATTTCGCAAAATGCCTTTCTCTATATCTGTAATCCTATGTAATTCTCTAAACCAGATGAATCTTGAATCCGCACCCCATTCTTCTAGAGTTTTTAGAACTTTTAGTGTAGCCTCTTCATACCCTTCATCAATTACATTCATTGTTTATCTTGAATTGATCCTAAATTTAGCAATTTACATTGATGAATAATTTGAATGAAAAAAGTCAAGTTTTTGAAATGCTGACTTCTTTTGATTATTTTAGTAACTAGTAATCATGGATGTGGAATTAAATGAATACTCTAAACTCGAATGCAGGATTTTAGAGATATCTGCACTTGCTAAAGAACTGGATGAGGTAGATTGAGTTTACCTCTTTGATTTTTTCTTTAATTCCTTTATTCTTGATTTCGTTACCTTGACTGACTGCTTTTGATTATTTTCCATCTTGTTTGCCAGTGAATCTATCTGTTTGACTATTTTTGATTGTAATTCTGGAGATTTTGTTTTTAGAAGTTTATCTTTTAATTTCTTTAATTGATTTGAATATGTATCAAAGTCATCTTTTAGTTCATCAAGATATGGATCTCTCACAATAATTTTTCGTATGTCTGGTATTTTAGGGATTTCAATGATCTGGATTTATAATATTATTTCTCTACATTAATTCATGCAGCTAGTTGGGATACTACAGATTAGATCATATGAAAAAATAAAAGAATTTCTCAATGAAGAACATGTTGGACGTGTAGCAAGCATTGATTCAAATGGATTTCCACAAATAATTCCAATGAATTTTGTGTTCCTAGATGACGCAATTTACATGCACTCTCATGTTAGAGGTGAAAAATTAGATAATATTTCTCGAAATAACAAGGTAGGCTTTGAGGCTGACAGGGAATTGGAATTCCTCCCTTCGTATTTTGAAGATCCTCATAATGCATCTCTTGCAGATACATTATACATCAGTGTTGTAATTAAGGGAATTGCATCATTTGTATCTGATAGGGAAGAAAAAACACTTGCACTAAATGGACTGATGGAAAAATATCAACCTGAAGGAAACTATGATCCAATTCAATCTGATATGCGGGTTTTGGATGCAGTCAGTATAATTAAGATCGTTCCTCAAACACTTCATGGAAAATACAAGATAGGACAACATCTCAAATCTGAAGATAAGGTGAAACTAGCACAAAATATCTTGAAAAGAAATTCCTCTACTGCAGAGCAGACTCTGAAAATTATGGGTTTTGAGATTGTTGATGGTGGTCTTAAAATGGTTGATGAACCTATGTGGTGACAAATTAATTTATTCCAAATTCAATTAAACAATTCCGTTAATCACATTTGGACTCTGTTCTTTCTGGTTTGATCCCTGAGTTTTTTGAGAAATTCGTCTGTCTTGAGCTTTAATTCAATCATTACTTCTTGTTCTGTTTCTCTTAATTCCTTTTCAGGATCCATCTCTTTCAATCTGACGTTCTTTCACAAAAAAACAATTTAAGCACCTCTTTGTTTTCCCAATTTTGAGAATATGTTGACCTGTAGTTTTAATCAAACAAGCGTTAGCTATAAGTTCAGTTTTTGATGATTGGATCTGTTGGAACAATCACTACATTTTGAATTGGTATCTGAATATGGACCTACTGGGGATCAACCTCAGGCAATAGATGCCCTAGTTGAGGGTGTCAAGAAAGGAACAGTTCAGACATTATTGGGGGTAACTGGAAGCGGCAAGACATTCTCAATTGCCAATGTTATTGCAAGGACTGGCAAAAATACTCTGGTGATTTCACATAACAAAACTTTGGCAGCTCAACTATATTCAGAATTAAAACAATTTTTTCCAAAAAATAACGTTGGTTATTTTGTATCCTACTATGACTATTATCAGCCTGAAAGTTACTTGCCACAGACTGATACATACATCGAAAAAGATACCCAAATCAATGAAAAGATCGAAAAATTAAGATTAGAAGCAACTGCAATGCTTCTCTCAGATGAACCTACCATTATTGTCTCTACTGTATCATGCATTTACTCTCTAGGAAATCCACAAGACTGGAAAGATCTTGCTATAATGATTAACACAGGCGATGTGATTAAGAGAAATGATGTTGTTCGAAAACTCATAGATGCAAGATATGAGAGAAATGACACTGAAGTCGCACCTGGAAATTTTAGAGTTAAAGGTGATACGATTGATGTCACTCCTGCATATTCTGAAGATATAGTTAGAATCTCGATGTTCGGTGATGAAATTGAAAAAATCACTTTACTTGATCATGTGTCACTAAAAGAAAAAAAGAAACTATCTCAAATAAAAATTTTTCCTGCAAAGCACTATCTTATTGCAAAAGATGTTCGAAAAAGAGCTGTAAAATCAATCAAAGATGAATTGAAAAAAAGATTACCTGAATTAAATGAATTAGAAAAACAAAGACTTGAGATGAGAACAAAATATGATCTAGAAATGATTGAAGAATTGGGATATTGTTCTGGCATTGAAAATTATTCTAGACACTTTGATGGCAGAAAGTCTGGAGAAAAGGCATTTTGTTTAATGGATTTTTTTGGGGATGATTATCTTTTGGTAATTGACGAATCTCACGTTACTTTACCACAACTACATGGAATGTACAAAGGTGATCATTCAAGAAAAAATGAACTGGTCACATATGGTTTCAGACTGCCAAGTGCATTTGATAACCGCCCTCTGAAATTTGAAGAATTTGAAGATTATATCAAAAATACAATTTTTGTCTCTGCAACTCCTTCTGAATATGAGCGAAAAATCTCCTCTACCATCGCAGAGCAGCTAGTTAGACCCACTGGCTTGCTTGATCCAAAAATTGAGGTCAGACCTACAAAAGACCAAATGGACGATTTAATCAAAGAAATTCAGAAAAGATCTGACAATTCTGAGCGTGTTTTAGTTACTACTCTAACCAAAAGAATGGCCGAAGATCTGGCAGAATATCTCTCCACAAAGCTAGTCAGAGTAAGGTATATGCACTCAGAGATTGATGGACTGCAACGAACTGAGATAATTAGGCAATTACGAATGGGCGAATTTGATGTCTTAGTTGGAATTAATTTGCTTCGAGAAGGACTGGATATTCCAGAAGTTTCTCTAGTTGCAATCTTGGATGCAGACAAGGAAGGATTTTTGAGAAATTTTACCAGTTTGATTCAAACATGTGGTCGTGCTGCAAGAAATGTTAATGGAACTGTGATTATGTATGCCAACAACACTACGCAATCCATGAAAAATACTATTGATGAAACTAATCGTCGTAGAGAAAAACAAATTCAATATAACAAAGAACACAATATTACCCCAAGAACAATAATCAAATCAGTTCCTGAACAAGAAACAATATTAGATGATTCTAAATTAAAATCTCTTCATGATCTTACAAATGATATTATTGATCTTGAAGCACAGATGAAAAAATACTCTGAAGATTTAGACTTTGAAAAAGCAATAGAGTGCAGAGATAGAATAAAAAGAATAGAAAAGGAGATTCAATACAAAGATGACAGAAAATAAATTAAAAATTCGTGGAGCCCGACATCATAATCTAAAAAATATAGATATTGACATTCCAAAAAACAAACTAGTAGTAATTAGCGGATTGTCTGGCTCTGGAAAATCAACATTAGCCTTTGATACTATCTATGCTGAGGGTCAGAGACGATACGTAGAATCACTTTCTGCATATGCACGACAATTTTTAGAGATGATGGATAAACCAGATGTTGACTCTATTGATGGTCTCTCTCCTGCAATTGCAATCCAGCAAAAAACAACGAGCAAAAATCCCCGTTCAACTGTTGGAACTACCACTGAAATTTATGATTATATGAGATTGTTGTTTGCAAGGATTGGAATTCCATACTGTACAAATTGTGGAAGAAAAGTTTCTACTCAATCAGTTGAGAGAATATGTGATTCTGTACTCAAAGATTTTTCAGGAAAACAAATTCTAATTCTAGCTCCAATAATTCAGCGAAAAAAAGGAACGTATGAGAAATTATTTGAACAAATCAAAAAGGATGGATATTCCAGAATACGTCTAAATGGCGAAATTTTGAGCCTGGATGATGAAATTCCGCCCCTTGATAGGCAAAAGTGGCATAATATTGAGATTGTAGTTGATAGAATTACTACTGAAAAATCAGAAAGATCTAGACTCTTTGAGGCCATTCAGACTTCTATCAAAGCATCAAAAGGAGATGTAATGATTGCAACTGAAAAGTTAGAAAAAATTTTCTCGCAAAACAATGCATGTCCTTATTGTGGATTAACTGTTGGTGAACTAGAGCCAAGATCATTTTCTTTCAATTCTCCATTTGGAATGTGTAAGACATGTAATGGATTGGGTGTAAAGATGGAGTTTGATGCTGATCTTGTAGTTCCTGATAAGACAAAGTCCATTTTAGACGGTGCAATAATTCCTTGGAGTGGGCGTTTCTCATCATTTAGAAGACAAGCGTTAAGGGCTGTTGGAAAGAAATTTGGGTTTGATTTAATGACTCCTATTGAAAAAATAAAACCAAAACATTTCAAAATTATCATGGACGGTACTGATGATCTAATTGATTTTAATTATCGCTCGAAATCTGGAGACTCTTCTTGGCAATACACAAATGCATTTGAAGGCGTACTTGCAAATCTACAACGGGTATTTTTAGAAACTGATTCTGAATCAAAACGTGAATGGCTTAAACAATTCATGAGAGATACTCCTTGTAATGTATGTAATGGTAAAAAACTAAAACCTGAATCACTTGCTGTGAAAATCAATGAACAAGGAATTATGGACGTCTGTGACATGTCTATTGATAATTGCTATGACTTTTTCTCGACTCTGAAATTAACTGAAAATGAACAATACATCGCAAGGGATGTTCTAAAGGAGATTAAGGAGCGTCTTGAGTTTTTAATGAACGTTGGGTTGAACTATCTTACACTAAACAGACTAAGCTCTACATTGTCTGGAGGTGAATCCCAAAGAATTCGTCTTGCTACTCAAATTGGTTCTAATCTTACTGGCGTCTTGTATGTCCTTGATGAACCAACAATCGGATTACATCAGCGTGATAATGCCCGACTTATTAAAACGCTACATAAGCTACGAAATCTAGGAAATACCGTCATTGTAGTGGAGCATGACGAAGAAGTTATACGAAATTCAGATTGGATGGTGGATTTAGGTCCTGGTGCTGGTGTGCATGGCGGAAATGTAGTCTTTGAAGGAACTGTTAATGATATTCTTAAAGACACAAAATCTGTAACTGGTAAATATCTGAAAGATAATTCTTTGATTATTCTAAAAGATAAAACACGAAATCATTATGGCTCGTTATTAATAAAGAATGCATCTGAAAACAATTTAAAAAATATAGATGTTGAAATTCCATTAGGGCTTTTTGTATCTATTACGGGAGTTTCAGGTTCAGGAAAGTCTACATTGATTAATGACATTTTGCTTAAAACATTAGAAAATCATTTTAATAAATCAAACATACGTTCTGGAAGTCACAAAGAAATTATTGGTTTAGAAAATATTGACAAGGTTATTGCAATTGACCAGTCTCCAATTGGAAGAACACCTCGTTCAAACCCTGCAACGTACATTGGTGCATTTACTCCTATTCGAGAATTATATGCGAATACTGCATTATCGAAAGAAAGAGGATATGCTCCAGGACAGTTCTCATTTAATGTTGCAGATGGGCGATGTTTTGCATGTGATGGCGATGGAGTAAAACAAATTGAAATGCAATTTTTGTCTGATGTATATGTAAAGTGCGATGAATGCAAAGGAAAAAGATACAACACTGAAACACTATCTGTTCTATACAAGGGTAAGAATATTTCAGATGTTTTAGACATGACAGTGTATGAGGCATTGAACTTTTTTGAGAATATTCCTGCAATTAAACGAAAATTACAAACAGTATATGATGTTGGATTGGGTTATATCAAACTAGGGCAGTCTTCAACTACTCTTTCAGGTGGTGAGGCTCAGAGAGTAAAACTTGCATCAGAATTATCAAAGCGTGGAACTGGCAAGACTTTCTATATCTTAGATGAGCCTACAACCGGATTACATTTTGCCGATGTTCAAAAATTACTGGATGTTCTGAATCGTTTGGTGAATTTAGGAAACACTGTGGTGGTAATTGAACATAACATGGATGTGATCAAAAATTCTGATTGGTTAATTGATCTTGGACCAGAAGGTGGTAACGAAGGTGGCATGGTAGTAGCTACTGGAACTCCTCGGGATATCGTAAAGGCACCTGGAAGTTATACTGGAAAGTATCTGAAAAAATTACTAAAAAAATGACTTTTGACATCTCTAAAATCCAAATTCCGACTGATCCTGGAATTTACTTGATGAAAGACTCTGATGCAAAAATTATTTACATTGGAAAGGCAAAGAATCTAAAACATCGAGTAAAGTCATATTTTCTAAAAAACCAAAATTACAAGACACAGAAATTAGTTGAAAATATTGCAAATATTGAGTTTGTTTTAACTGATAATGAAAGTGAAGCTTTTCTTTTAGAATCAAACATGATCAAAAAATATCGCCCGAGATTTAACATTGAACTAAAAGACCAACAAAGATACACGTACCTTAGAATATCTGATGAAAAATATCCTAGACTTTTAGTAGCACGAAGAACACGAGATGGAAAGTTTTTGGGAAAAGGAAAGATCTTTGGGCCATTTACTCAAGGCAGCTCAAAGTTGCTAACAATTGGTACTTTGAGAAAATCATTTCAAATCCGAATCTGTAAAACACTTCCAAAAAAAGTATGTTTGGAATACCATTTGGGAAATTGTGAAGGTCCGTGTGAATTCAAAGATGCTCAAGAAAGATACTCGAAGCATGTCTCTGCATTAGAGGATGTTCTTAAAGGTAAAAATCAAATGAAAATTTTTACAAAAAAACTAGAGGACGAGATGCATCAAGCTGCAGATTTGCAGCAATTTGAGAGGGCTAAAGATATCCGTGATACCCTGATCAGACTTGGAAGTCTTCAAACCAAGCAAAAAATGGAATATGTTGACAATTCTGATGAGGAATATTTTGGAATTGGGATAAAAGAACATACTGCTACTGTGATGAATTTTAGAATGATTCATGGCGTGATAAGAGACAGCGACAAATTCTTTTTTGATTTGGTAGGTGACAATTCATTTTCAAATTTTCTTTACCAATATTACACAACACACAAAATTCCAAAATTCATTCTTGTCAGTGATCTTCCAGAGAATTATAAATTGTTAGAGTCCTTACTGTCTGAGCAATCTGGATTTGAAGTGAAGATTTTGGTTCCATCCAAAGGAAAAAGAAAAAACATAATTAGTTTGATCATCAAAAATATTGAATTAATTCATTCTACAGGTGGTGATCCTGGATTGGCAGAACTCAAAGATCTGCTTGATCTTCCTGTAATTCCAAACATCATTGAATGTTTTGATATTTCAAATCACGGTGAGGATTTTGCAGTAGGTTCAATGTCTAGATTTGTAAATGGGATTCCTGACAAATCTGGATATCGAAAATTCAAAATCCAAACAGTATCTGGCAGGGATGATTTTGCAATGATTGGTGAAATCATTAAAAGAAGATATTATAGATTATTAGAAGAAAACTCTGAACTGCCTGATTTGATAGTAATTGATGGTGGTAAAGGACAACTTAGTTCTGCTATAAAGTCATTGATCTCACTTGGATTGAAATTACCATGTATCTCACTTGCAAAAGAAAACGAGGAAGTCTATACTCCAAAAAGTAAAAATCCTATAGTAATCCCAAAAAACAAACCTTCTCTGAAAATTTTACAACATGCACGAGATGAGGCTCATAGATTTGGTGTATCATACAACAGAACAATAAGGAAAAATCAAATAAAATAAGAAAAAAGGAAAAAGTTTTTGGTTAGTTCACTGTAACACTGCCAGTCATCCAAGGATGTACCATACAGAAGTAATCATAGCTGCCTTTGTCATTAAAGGTAAATGCATAATCTGCACCTGCCATAACTAAACTGCTATCAAATACGCCAGAAGGTCCATCTGCTGGGCTTCCACCAGTTACTGTGTGTGCGGCTGTGTCTGCGTTATTCCATGTAACTGTATCTCCAGCATTGATTGTAATGCTTGCTGGTGAGAAGCATGATTTGTTGCTTTCACATCCTGGAACTGAAGTGCCTGCTGGGATTGAAACTTTATGAGTTTGTGGCCCTGCTGGTTCTTTTGCCATGGTTTCTTCTTTTGTTTCTTTCATGGTTACGTCTTCTTTTAGTTCCATCGTTTTTCCTGCAGTTGCAGTTGCACTTACAGAATAACTAACAGTGAATTGGTTTGTGTTCATTGTGTGAACTGCTAAAGCATTACCTGAGAATTCCCATGAACCCATTGCATTCTTTGGATCAACAAATGTTAATTCAAAGACGGTTTCACCATCAGGAGTCCAAGTCTTTGCTGGTTTTTCATCAGCGCCGATTGGTCCTCTTAGTGAGACTAGTTGAATATTTTCAGAAGCAGAGTATGAAAGAATTCCTGAATAAACATCACTTGATGGTGCTAAAAGCACTGCAAGTTGATGACCTTCATGACCCATACCTGGATCCTGTACTGACTTTGTTGTAGCAGTCTTTACAGTATCTGACATGGCTTTTTCTTTGTAGTCTACTTTGTAATCAACTGTGAATGGTTCGGTTTTCATTGTGTGTACTGCTAAAGCATTACCGGCAAATTTCCATTCGCCTTTTGCATTCTTTGGATCAACAAATGTTAATGCAAACTTTGTTTTTCCATCAGGGCTCCAAGTTGCTTGTCCTGCATCTTCTCCAGCCTTTAATGGACCATGTAATGTAACAAGTTGAATTGGTTCAGATGCATCATACATGAGTGTACCTGAATATACTTTGTTACTTGGTGCCAAAATGATTGCTAGTTGATGAGCTTCATGACCTACACCAGGATCTTGTGCTGATGTTGCTCTTTCCCAACCTGCTTTCAATGGTTTTGTTGGTGCTTCACTTTTTACCTTATCTGCAATATCTGCAAATGGGTCTGCTTGAGTTTTTGGCTCAACAGTTTTTGAAGCTACTGGAGCAGAAACGACTGGACCGGCATCTTGAACTGCACCCATATAGAATGCAAATCCTACACCGACAGCTACAATTGCAATTGAAAATGCAATTGCAGCTTTGTCTATACCTGCCATAATTGATCCATTGGCTCCGTACATGCTAAATAAATCTAATTGTCATTTTGCTCAATTTTCTTAACTTCTTCTCTCCGAACTCTTTGTACTGGTTTTTAATTAATTCTGAATGTCGATTTAACCATATTTTTGAAATTTTTACAAAAATTATAAATTTCTGTTGAAAATTCCATATGATCGCTTTAATTGAGAACTTGATATTGTCAATGTTATTGAACAACTAATTGTTTTATGAAAATGACTCTTTATGATTTTCATAGGTTGCAATTGAGATGTCACCAAGTAGCTAATCGCTTTTGGTCTTAATCTCTTTTGCAATTAGATGTTATTTTTAGCAATATTTTCATCTTGATCAATTAACTCAAATCTAATTTTTAATTTTCTCTGATCAATTAACTGTTTGATAAATCGTAGACGTTTTTGTATAAATGAATCTTCGATTTTTAAATCATTGGTAAATTGATCAAACATGATTTTTTCATCTAATTTTATTTTGACGGTATCTTCATTTTTGATTATGAATGTTCCAATTCCCCAAAACAATCCAACATGCAGTGCTACATATTTTGATTGTAATTTTGTCACTTTGTCTTTGTACATATCCACATGCTCTCGATTTTCAACAAATGATGAATCCTCATTTTGAATAACCCATGTTATTTTTTGAGCATCTCCATTTGAATAAATAACATGGTTCAATTGTCAACCAAAAAGTGGTCTTTTGTTAATATATTTTGAATCCCCCACTTATGATCAAAGATTGAAAGGTCTACATATGTTAGAGTCTCACGCCTTTTTCTCAAAAATGGTAGATGAATTAGTAGAGTTTTCAGAATATGACCCAGAATTAGCAGATGGAATCAAGTGGCTTGATGATCAGGCACAGAAGAAAGGTATCACATTTTACGATATGGTTTTTGAAGTATTGTATAAACACGATGTAAATTCTAAAGCTAAAGAATGGCTTAGTACAAGAAATTAAAAATTATTTTCTCAAGTCTAGTGTTTTGTATTCACAACCTTCAGGTCCGCAATATTTTCCAACATAGGTTGCCTTTGGTCTGTACAATGCTGGCTTTGGCGCAGCTTCTGCAAATTTCTCTTCAATTATGTGAGCTGCCCATCCAACAACTCTCGCAATAGCGAAGATTGGTGTGTTCAAATCCATTGGGATTTTTAACATATAGTATAATGATGCACTATACAAGTCCACGTTTGGATAAATATCCCTACCTTTCTGTGATTTCATTTCTGTTATAGTCACAGTCTCAATTTTTTCAGTAATTGCATACCATGGATCCTTTGTTTTTTCTGCAAGTTTTCTTGATAATTCCTTAAGTACTTGTGCTCTAGGATCATATGTTTTGTAAACTGCATGACCCATTCCCATGATTCTCTCACCTGCATTCATCTTTTCTTTAATCCATTCTTCTACTTTGTTTATGTCTCCAATCTCTAGAAGCATCTTCATCACTTCAGTATTTGCACCTCCATGCAACTCTCCGCTCAGGGCTCCAATTGCCGCACTGCATGCAGAATACATGTGTGCTCTAGTTGATGCAACTTGTCTTGCTGTAAATGTGGATGCATTGAAAGTATGATCTGCATGTAAAATTAAACATACATCAAATATTCTCTCAACTTCCGGATCTGGTTTTTCCCCTGACATCATGTATAGGAAATTAGCTGCATGGCTAAGTGCTGGATCAGGATCTACAATTTCTAATCCGTTTCTGATTCTGTTCCAACTTGCTATGATTGTTGGAACCTTTGCAATTAGATTGATTGCCTTATCGTAACTAGCTTCCTTGTTTGCAAATTCTTCATCGTAGTATCCTGCAAGCGCAGCTACAAATGCCTGGAGCATATCCATTGGGTCTGCGTCCTTTCTCCAGTTCCCCATGTTTTTCTGCATCTGTTTTGGGATGAATCTTGCCTCAATCAATTTTGTATTGAATTCATCTAATTGTTGCCTTGTAGGCAAGTTGTCATATAGAAGCAAGTATGCTGTCTCTTCAAATGTTGAATTTTTGGTAAGTTCTAAAATGTCATATCCTCTGTAAATGAGCTTGCCTCGCTCTCCGTCAATATTTGAGATCCTAGTATCTGCTACCTCGATTCCTCGCAAGCCTATGTTTTTGGTCTCCATACTGAGCCTACAAGAATTGTTTTATTATATTTTCTCCAAAATCGTGTCTATGAAGTTTAGTAGTTAGTCTAATATGCCAACTTTCGGTCATAAATGAGAATTTTTAATCAAAAATTAAATGACTCCTAAAGAGCGAGAACATCTCAAAAAATTAGATGAATTAGTGCTTGGTGCATCATCTGAGGAACTAAAAAAAATTCAAGAAATTGATCAGCAAACTCAGATGGAGGGACTATCATTTTATGATGTGTATTTGGATTCCAGTTCTTTGATTAATCAAACAGCAAGAAAGCCTTTCAGAGAATCTTAATTTTTCATTCTTACTTTAAATGAGGGTTTATAATTTTTCTAAATATATTGGCAGCATCAAAAACAAAGAAATCTGTAAAGAAAAAAACAACAACCAAAAAAACTAGCACTAAAAAAACAACAACCAAAAAAACTAGCACTAAAAAAACAACAACCAAAAAAACATCTTCACAGCGAACTAAGGTGATTTGCATATCTCACAAAGAAGACTGTGATGGAATTAGCTCTGCTGCACTTATTAGACAAGCCTTTGGTGGTGATGCTATTCTTGTTGATTATCCTGGCCAAATGGAGGCATTAAATCAGGTTGTATCTGATGAAAAATTAAAGTCATTATTTATCTGTGATTTAGGATTAAGCAAAAAAACTCAAGATGAGTTTATTGATATTATGAAAACATTGAGAAAAAACAAAGTTTCAGTAACTTACATTGACCATCATGATATAGATCCTAATGTTGTAAAGGCATTAAATAAAATTAAAGTGAAGGTAATACATGATATTAATGAGTGTACTGCGGTTTTAGCTTATGCTGCATTCAAATCAAAACTAAATGATCATGCATCCTTTGTTGCAGCATGTGCTGCCATTACTGATTACATGGAAACCAGACCAATTGGGGCAAAATTACTTCAGATTTATGATAGGCAATTTGCATTGATTAGCGCAACTGTTCTTACTTACAATATTGTGGGGCATCAAAAAGAACCTGACTATCTACTGTATTTGGTGGAAGAACTAGCTGAATCCAAATTCCCACATGCAATTCCTAACACTTTTGAGTTTGCACAAATACAAGTAGAGAAACTATCTCAAATGATTGCCAAAGTAAAACAAGGAATGAAAACTATGAAAAATCTTGGTTATATGGAAATTTTAGATGCTGGTGCTAGTGGCGCTGTTAATTTTGTGATGGGTTTGTCTGGAAAAGACGTTGGTGTTGCATACAAGGAACGAATTGATCATGGAATTTACGCCGTATCCGTACGTGGTTCTAAAGACTGTAAAGTTCACTTGGGAAAAATTGTTAATATCTTAGCTACTGATCTTGGTGGTTCTGGAGGGGGTCATGATAAGGCATGTGGTGCAGTAATTCCAAAACCAAAAATAAAAAAATTCATTACAGAATTAAACAAAAAAATCGCTTAATCTAGTTTAATTGTAAAAGCCACAAAATCACCTTTGTTTCTAGTTACAAATTTGGCAATTTTTGCTGCAATGCCATATTTCTTATCTCTCAACTTTACTACGTTACCTGTCTGAACATCTGGCAAAAATTTTGCAATACCTGATATCCATTTTCCAGTAATCTTTCCCCTCATTGTGCATGTTGCAATCTTTACTTGCTGATTATTTCTAATCCTTTTTACTTTACCTGTCAATTCTCTTGTAACTATGACGATCAAATCATTTTCTACTACAAACCATACTGGTGTTCTTATTGGTTGATTATTTTTTCTGTATGATTCAAGTGAGATATATTTTTGTGATTTTAGCTCGTCTAAAGTTGACATATTTTGTTGCTGTTCTCATCTTAAAATCTAGGAATTATGCTGATTTTTGATTTTGATGAAACCATGATTATTGCAATTACTGATACTAGTAAAACCAGCGATGCTATTGTCCCAAATTCTGGAACTACTACCCCGTCTTTGATTTCAACCTGAATCGATTTTTTGTACTCTGATGATGATCCTTGGTTTGCTGTAATTGAATACATTCCATTCTCTTTCCATATTGGACCACCTGTTTTAATTTCTAATTGGAATTTTCCTTGTGCATCTGGACTTACTTGCCCAATTGAAATTATGTTTCCACTTGGTGCATTTACGATAAATGTAATATCCGTACTTCTAATTTCTGTATATCCGTTAATTTTGATAATGTTTGATCCGTTAACTGTGTCTGCTGTAAGTGTGATCTTACTTGAACCTGTTGCTTGCGGTGTGCTTACTGCTGGTTCTGGAGATGGTTGAGTAATTTGGTTTCTTGGCATTGCCTCAGATGTTACTGTAAATTGTGTTTTTGCTGTAACTTGTGTTTCTTCCTGACTTGCAATTACGGTGTATGTTCCTGTTTTGAAACTTGGAAGAGTTGGATGCATTAGATCTCTGAATGTCCCATCATCACTTATTGCCACTGATGGTCTATACACAACAATTCCATCTGGATCAGTTACGGTAATTCTTACTGATTTCCATTGTGAGACATCAGTTATTTTTCCAGTTATCCAAATTGAATCCAAAGACTTGATGTTTTCCTCAGAGACGCTAACTTGTATTGTTGATTCTGCAAACACCGAAGTTGAAAATATTGAAACTGCGATTAATGCTAATAATGAAACCCTAAACACATACATTCTGAATATTGCATATATATGAATTGTATATATGATTTTATAGTAATAATCATATCTTTGAATCTTTTTTATCCCGAAAATTCAATGATGGCGTCAATTTCTGTCATGGCATCTAATGGCAGACTAGCAACACCCACTGCAATTCTAGAATGCTTTCCTTTTTCCCCAAATATCTCAAAAAACAAATCTGAAGCTGGATTGATTACTTTTGGTTGCTGGGAAAATTCTGGAACAGAATTTACAAATCCTGACAATCTTACTATTTTACTTACTTTATCCAGATTTCCTAACTCTTTTTTTATCTGAGCCAAGATATTGATAGCACACATCCTTGCAGATTTTTGGGCAGTCTCTAAATTATCATCTGATACCTTTCCCGTGAAAATCATCTTACCATCCTCCATTGGAATCTGTCCTGAGATGAAAAGCAAATTACTTGTTTTTACTGCTGGAACATAAGATCCTGCTGGTGTCGGTGGATTTGGAAGTTTAATTCCCAATGACTCTAGTTTCTCTTCTATCACAAATATGGTGGCGTCTTTTGGTGATTTTAGTTTTTACTTATCTTGATGTGGACTTTTTCGCCTTTGTTTGAGTTATTTTGATAAACAGTTCTAGTTTTGTAACCTTGGTTTTGCAGACACCCGTCTAGAATTGATACCCATGGTAATGAATGACCGCTGTTAAGTTTGGATTCTACTGTAATATTTTTTGTATTTGCTTCAAAGTTGACATGTCCAGAACACGTAATTTGCATTACTGCATCCATTATCTCAATAACGTCGTCTAGTGATTTTGATTTCAAAGATATTCCATTTTTTTCTAGCATCTTGAACATTTCTAATTCTGGTTTTTTTGATATTATTGATGCACTAAGAATGTGGTGCAAACCTGTTTCATTTACTGTTTTGATTATCTTGCAGATCTCTTGAGCTTCTACTTTTGACATATCTGCAAGTGCTTTTGTTTTCATTGCATTTTTCCAAATGTTTGAAAATACTCTCTCTTGATTTGTTCCAAGAATTTCAGTTGATGAAAAAATTGCCCCTTTCCCATTATCGTTATTCACCATCAATAATTCTGTCTCATCAAAAATAAAGCAGTTCTGACAAATCTCCGATGCCCTAATTTCAACTCCATCTGGAATAGATCTGAAAGCCTCAGAACCAATTTGTATGGGAGTGACAAGAACTTTGACATCTAAATTGCGACGCAAAACTGATAGTAGTTGGTCTTTGCATTCTGCTAACAACCCAAACCCCCATTGGTCTGCCATAATTTTGATTGATGATTTTGAACCTTCAATCATAGTTTGAAGCTGAGTTACAACATTATTTGCACTCATGTGGAAATATCTTCTCTCTTCTGATCCTCTTGTTTTTCTACTTTCCTCACTTGCTTTCTTCAAGTTTGAGATTAGTGTATTCATTGCATTTACCTTGTTTATTTGCTCGTGAATTATTCCATCAAATGCATCCTCTGGCGCAATTGCAGTACACATGATTGGCTTACTTTTTGAAATGATTACCAGTTTTTTGCTTTCCAATTTTAACAAAGTTGGATATATCTTAGTTCGTGGAATCTCTGAATGATACGCCAGTTCTCCAGCTGAAACTGCACCTCTTGAAATTAATGCCACATATGCTTGTGCCTCATACTTGCTCAGTCCAAATTCTTCCAAGCTTACTGTCAGTACTTTCTCATTTACCATGTATTTCTTTGATTTGTTATTAGGTAAAATTGAGAGCTAAATTCCTTTACACAAATACTCAAAAAAAATTCAAATTGTATCTGCGGACAGGTGTCACTGCGGTTACTAAATTAGATGATACGCTGTCCTCATATACAAAATCTAGAAGAATTGTCTGTTATGTTGGTAAAATACAGTATTCCTTTAGAACAAGGAACTATCTCTCACTCTGTAACTCTTGTTCCAAGACTAGAGTATTCATTTAATTTGTTAAATGGTGTGATTGAAATTCTTGAGGAAAAACGAAATGAGCTAAAAGAATCAAACAAATTCTTGATTTTAGATTTTAATGAATATGATAAACTTCATCTAAATGCTATAAGACTAGAGCAAATCATGATCCGCTCCCTTGATATTCTCTTGCACATCAAACAGAAAACTGGTTGTATCACTGGAATTCACAGTATTCCTGAGGTTCTGCCTGTCTCTATTCCTATGATTAGGACTGTAAGTGCACAACTCTTTGGTATTATTCCGCACTGCAGCCAGAAACTCTCTGAACTATCTGTTCATCTTGGTAGCATAGTGCTTGATTCTGCAGTTCTTACTAAAGCAAGATTTGATTTTAGTCAGTCAAACGAGGAATCTGCGAGTATTCTTGATGAAGTAAAATTGATGGCAGACTCTAAATTAAGTAAGCAGTACCCTAATCTTGATTTTTCGAAATTATGCAATAATTAATTATGTTGAACTCTATTCGTGATTTCTCAAAGGATATTGGAAGAATAAAATCTATTTCTTCTAAAATTGACAAGAAATTATCTGAGATAAAGCCATCTGATGAGAATACTATTGATCATCTTACCTTTGAAGAACTGCAAGATTTGAACAAGCTAGTTGGAATTGCCGATTTCCTGCTATGTAAACATTCAGACAAAAAGGAACTCCAGTCAATTTTACAATATTTCAAATCTGTTATATCTGATACTGCAAATTCCATAATAGAAATTGATGATGATGTCTCTGAACTAATTCTTGCTGCAGAAGACTCTATTAACAAAGTCAAGGACATGCATACTAACATCTCAGATAAATCCGATTTTAAGAAAAAGTATCATGATGGACCTGACTATAACGAGTATGAAACAAGTGCAATAAATTTAACAACTTTTGTTACACAGATTCACCCTCTAGGATACCAAGAAAAATCTCAAGAGGATACTGCGTAGGTAATTAAGATGAGTTTAGCCCCCCAAGAATTAGAGAACACAGCAAGCAAATATGCTTCTGAAGCCATCAAATGTGATTCTCAAGGTGCACGTGGAATGGCAATATCTCATTATCAAAATGCCATTGATACTCTCGTTAAACTAGTGCAATTATACCCAAACAACAAACTAAACCAAATTTACAAAGACCGATGTAACTCTTATCATAACAGAATAGGTGCGCTCCAGCAAGCACATGGAATAGAACCTGCAGTTGATCCAAAGGCTACAGATTCTGAACAAAAGGCATCTGTCCAAAGACAAGAAAATGAAAATGATTTTGAAGAATTAATCATGAAAGAAAAGCCAGATGTTACTTGGGATCAAGTAATTGGTTTGGATGAAGCTAAAAGCGCATTGCGTGAATCAATAGTGTATCCTACAAAGAGACCCGACTTGTTTCCTTTAGGTTGGCCAAAAGGAATGTTGCTTTATGGGCCCCCAGGAACTGGTAAAACAATGCTTGCAGCAGCAACTGCAAATGAGATGGATGGTTATTTCATTAATGTTGATGCATCGTCCATGATGAGCAAATGGCTTGGTGAGGCAGAAAAGAATGTCTCAAAACTATTTGCAATGGCAAGACAACATGCAGAAAAAGAAGGTAAACCTGTGATTTTGTTTGTGGATGAAGTTGACTCCTTACTTGGTTCAAGAAATAGTGAAGTAGGTGGGGAGGTTAGAACCAAAAATCAATTCCTGACCGAGATGGATGGTGTAAACGGCAAAGGTAAACAACTGATGCTTTATGTAATTGGTGCAACAAACAAACCTTGGAGTCTTGATTGGCCCTTCCTTAGAAGATTCCAAAAGAGAATCTATGTTTCTCTTCCAACACAAGCCGCAAGAGAAAATCTTTTCAAGCAATACACTGCACCCCTAAGCAAAAATTACAATGTAAATAATACTGAACTTGCAAAATTATTTGACGGTTATAGTGCAAGTGATATCAAAGATGTTTGTCAAGCCGCCCAAATCAAAACAGTACATGAAATTTTCAATGATCCAGAATACCATGAACCCGTAGAAGGTGAGACTCCAAAACAACCAAGAGATCTTACAACCGCTGATTTTAAAGATATTATGGCAAGAAGAAAACCAAGTGTTTCTCTTGAAATGATTCGTGCATATCACAAGTGGAGCGAAGAGTTTCAAGCACTGTAGATCTCAAAAATCTTTAAATTTTCATAATATTGCGATCAATTTTTACATTTTAATTTTCACATAAAACTTAAATTCGCTTTCTAGCGGACTTATCGAGGGTCACAATTACTACAAAGAAATCAAACCACGCAAAAAAGTTTGGAAAGCTGATTTTTGACGATGGAACTGTTCTTGATGGTGAAGGTTTTGGTTATTCTACAACTACTTTTGGCGAAATTGTCTTCAATACCGGAATGGTCGGCTATACTGAAGCCCTCACAGACCCTTCATACTGTGGTCAAATTCTTACACTTACATATCCACTAGTTGGAAATTATGGCGTTCCTGATGTTTCCATTAAAGATAGCGATGGAATCCCAAAGTTCTTTGAATCTGAGAAAATCCAGGTTCGGGGTCTCGTAGTTCATGAACTATCCCTTACTGCAAGTCACTGGAATCTTTCCATGACACTAGATGAATGGTTATACAACGAAAAGATTCCGGGAATCTCTGGAATTGATACACGTGAGCTAACAAAGAAGATTAGAACTGGCGGTGTCATGATGGCAGCACTAGTTGTATCTGATTCTGAAATTAATGTAGATGAGATAAAAAAACAGCTTACAATTGCTCCAAAATATGATTCTGAGCAATTTATGGATGATGTGTCAACTAAACAAGAAAAAGTATATGGAAATGAAATCCAGTCTGTGGTTGTAGTTGACACTGGTGCAAAAAATGCAATAATTCGAAACATTCGTGAAATTGGTTACAAAGTAATTCGTCTTCCATGGGATACTACATATGAGAAGATAATGTCTTACCATCCAAAAGGCGTCGTGTTAAGTAGCGGTCCTGGTGATCCTCAAAAATGCCCTGACACGATTAACACTGCTAAAAAATTAATTGAAAATAATGTTCCTACGTTGGGGATTTGTTTGGGCGCACAAATTATTGGCATTGCAGGAAACACTGACACTTACAAACTAAAGTACGGGCATCGTGGACAAAACAAACCATGTGTCAATTTAGAGAACAATCAAGTTTATGTGACTAGTCAGAATCATGGGTATGGGATTACTCCAGAATCTCTTGCAAAGTCTGAATTTAATTTATGGTTTACAAATGCAGACGACAAAACAGTTGAAGGAATAAAACACAAAAAACAAAAGTGCATTGCAGTACAGTTTCACCCCGAAGCTGCACCTGGTCCTTACGATTGCAAGTTCGTCTTTGAAGAGCTACAACACCTTATGGAGGAAGGAACATCTGCCAAAGAATGAATCGTTAAAGAAAATTCTTGTACTTGGAAGTGGGGCTATCAAAATCGGAGAAGCCGGCGAGAGTCGCTAAAAACGACCGCTAATTTGACTACTCCGGAAGCCAATGCCTCAAAGCCATACGAGAAGATGGTCTGAAGAGTGTTTTAATCAATCCGAACATTGCTACAATCCAGACTGATACTAGATTTGCAGATCAAGTGTATCTTCTTCCCGTAAACCAGCAGTATGTGGAATCTATTATCGAAAAAGAAAGGCCAGACGGAATTATGCTGGCATATGGTGGTCAAACCGCTCTAAACTGTGGGGTTAGCCTAGAGGAATCTGGCGCACTCCAAAAGTATGGAGTACAAGTACTGGGAACCCAAATCAAAGGAATTCAAAAGACTGAGGATCGACAGTTGTTCAAGGATTCAATGTCTGAGTGCGACGTACCTGTATTGAGAAGCAAGACTGTCACAAATTTTGAAGATGCAAAAAAGGCAGCAGAAGAGTTGGCCTATCCTGTAATAGTTAGAGTTGCATACACTCTGGGTGGACGAGGTGGCGGAGTTGCATATAATGAAATTGAACTACATGAAATTGTTGAGCGAGGATTCAAGGCAAGTATTGTTGGCCAAGTTCTGATTGAAGAATACATTGGACACTGGAAGCAAATTGAATATGAGGTAATGCAAGACTATGATGGAAATAACGTAATTGTATGTAACATGGAAAACATTCTTTCCATGAAAGCACACACTGGTGATAACATTGTAGTTGCACCATCACAAACAATTGACAATCATGAATACCATATGTTACGCTCTGCCGCATTACGTGCAACTAAGCATGTTGGAATTGTCGGCGAATGCAACATCCAATATGCACTTGAACCAAACTCTGACCGATATGTTGCAATTGAAATTAACCCACGACTTTCTCGATCTTCTGCTCTTGCAAGTAAGGCAACTGGATATCCACTTGCATACATGTCTGCAAAAATTGGACTTGGTTACAACTTATCTGAACTAGTAAACAGAATCACAAAAAATACTACAGCTTGTTTTGAACCCTCACTTGATTACATTGTATGCAAACATCCTCGTTGGGATTTTGAAAAGTTTGAACTAGTAAACAGACGACTCGGACCTACAATGAAATCGGTTGGCGAAGTAATGGCAGTTGGAAGAACGTTTGAGGAATCATTTCAAAAAGCAATTCGAATGCTTGACATTGGAAATGACGGACTAGTTTTGAATCGTGTAAACGGAAAAACTTACTCTGAAGAAGAAATTGAAGACAAACTCTCTCACCATGATGATCACATTATGTACAATGTTGCAATTGCCTTGAAAATGGGGATCTCTGTTGAGAGAATCTATAAACTCTCTACCATTGATCCTTGGTTTATTGAAAAATAAAAATATTGTAGATGTAGAATCAAAAATAAAACAATCGGAACTTGATGAATCGCTTCTATGGGAGGCAAAAAAGATGGGCTTTTCAGACAAGCAAATTGCTCGAGCCAAAGACCAAACCCCTGATGATGTGCGTGCGTTACGCAAGAAATACGGTGTATTGCCATCTGTAAAGCAAATTGACACATTAGCTGCTGAATGGCCTGCCGTGACAAACTACCTGTACCTTACATATGGAGGACACTCAAATGACATCATTATTCCTTCTGATGAAAAAGGAATTGTAGTTCTTGGTGCAGGTCCATACCGAATTGGAAGTAGTGTTGAATTTGATTGGGGTACAGTCAACATGGTATGGGGTCTACAAGAAAATGGAGAGAAGAGCGTATCTGTTGTAAACTGTAATCCTGAAACTGTCTCTACTGATTATGATATTTGTACTAGACTATACTTTGAAGAACTAACTGAAGAGCGAATTTTAGACATCAATGAGTTTGAACATCCAAAAGGAATCATTACTTGTGTTGGAGGACAGACTGCAAATAATCTTACTCCTGGACTTGCAGCACATGGAATCCATATCTTGGGAACTAGTGCATATGATGTTGATAGAGCAGAGAACCGTTCAAAATTTAGTGCAGAGCTTGACAAACTTCACATACAGCAACCACGATGGCAAGCATTTACCAATCTTAACGAGGCAAAAATTTTTGCCCAAGATGTTGGATTTCCAGTAATTGTTAGACCATCGTATGTTTTATCAGGTGCTGCCATGAAAGTTGTCTGGTCTCAAGAACAACTAAAACAATATGTCCAAGAAGCAACAGATGTATCTCCGGACCATCCTGTAGTTATCTCGAAATTCATGTTAAATTCCCTTGAAGTAGACGTTGATGGAATCAGTAATGGTAAGGAAGTTGTAATTGGTGCAATAGTTGAACACATTGACAGTGCAGGTGTTCACTCTGGTGACGCAATGATGTGCATTCCACCATGGCGTCTAAGTAACAAAATAATTGAAATCATAAATGATTATACAAAAAAGATTGCACTTACATTTAATGTCAAAGGACCATTCAACTTACAATTTCTTATCTCCGATGATCATGTCTATGTGATTGAGCTTAACATTAGAGCATCACGTTCAATGCCATTTGTATCAAAACTAGTCAAAACGAACCTCATATCACTTGCAGCAAAGGCAATTTTGGACAAACCCTTGCCTAAAATCCCTGAAAACAAGTGGCAGAGAATTCACAATTATGGTATCAAAGTACCACAGTTTTCCTTTATGCAATTAGAAGGGGCAGATATTGCACTGGGAGTAGAAATGCAGTCTACTGGTGAGGCTGCATGCTTCGGAAACAGCTTCTATGATGCACTATCAAAGGGATTGATATCAGTAGGATACACTCTGCCAAAATCTGGAACTGCGTTAGTAACAGTAGGCGGTGCTCAAAATAAGGAGAAACTAGTATCTACCATTGCAAAACTCAAACAACTTGGTTTTGATATTCTGGGAACAGAGCACACTGCAGAGTTCTTTAAAGAAAAAATTGGTGAGGTACAAATAGTTCACAAAATTTCAGAACCTGACAGAAAACCAAATATTGCAGATCTTCTCTATGAGCGAAAGATTGACTTTATCATAAACATTCCAAGTACTTCCACTCTGGAAAAATATGTTGGGATGCTTGATGATGAATATCAAATCCGACGCAAGTCTTTGGAGTTGGGAATTCCAGTACTTACTACAATAGAATTAGCTGATTCCTTTGTAAAGACTCTTGATTGGCTAAAAAACAATAAACCTACAATTGAGCCCATTGAACCCTATGATCATTACGAATGATTCTACATTTATGAAAAAAGATAAACCTGTTTACTACAATTTAGTATATGGCAAAAAAGTTCTCTGATGATGAGCTTGATGAAGTCTTAAACAAGATTGAGAAGTTTGAAAATGACGGAATAAGATTTGTTCATCTAAAAAATAGTGTGAAAAAAAATTATGTCAACACAAAGATTGCAGAGTTCAAACTCAAAGACATCTTGGTGTTTCTTGATGAAAATGGATTGGTTCAAAGAATTCCTTTTGATGATAAACCTGGCTTTCATGATTTGACTCTGTACAGAATATCTGAAAAAGGACGCAAGCTAGTTGATACATTTAACCGTGATCCTAATGATGATTGGAATAAGAATAGCTATCTAGCAAATGTCTTGTGTCTAAACTGTGGTTATTCTTATGAAGTTCGAGTTGTATATTCTGAGACCGTAAAAATCTGGGCAAAATCTCAAAGATGCTATAATTGTGCTCATAAGGCAACGTTTGTTACAAAGTCTGTTTAAATTACTTGCTCTATATTTGATTCATTTCCAATAATTGTTCCATCAAGTGTTATTATTTTTGCAGAAGTCACTGGTTTTATCTTGTCGATGATTGGTGAGATTGATTTTTTGTAATGTTTTCTGTATGTTGCATAAAAATATCTGTTAAATGATGGTATGATGATTATTTCTATCTCTCCAGATTTATTTGGAAATATTTTTTCTTTTTCCGTCTTTATTGACACCCAAACTCTTTGACCATTAATTATGGATTCTTCTTGGAAAAACACCGGATGAATATGACCCATGATAATTTTGTTTACATGTGAAAAATTCTCTGAAGGCATTGTATGTCCATGTGTTAATAACACATTATCTTGCACCATTCCAGTTGAACTGATCATAGATATATTGTCTGGAATCAATCTCTGAATATTGGCATCATGATTTCCTGGAATTAGTATCACTTCACATTTTTCTCCAACCTCTTTGAAAAATCTTGGAACTTCATCCCATTCGTTTCTTGAAATGCTTTTGATACTTGATTTGATGTCCCCTAATAAAATTACAGAGTCTGGTTTTTCTGATTCTATTATCTCTAATACTTCTTGAATTGTTTCATTGATTGTGGAATTTTTTCCAACAAAAATTTCGTTTGATGTCATGTTACTTTCAAATCCTATGTGCAAATCTGTGATTACAATGTTCTTTTTTTCTCCCTCTATGATTAATGCAGGCTTTGTTGACAATATTCTAATTTGCGGCATCAAAGTTATACCTTGGATATGTGATTAAACCCTTATGAACAAAGACCTAGGACGCATCCAATCAATAGTTTCTGAAAAACGCGTCAAACTGCATATTTTTGAGCCTAGTCAGAGAAAAATATGGACCGTAGTTGGTGTCGGAGAAGAGCATTGGATAGATCCTGATGACAAATATTGCTCTTGTCCTGGATTTTATTTTGGGCAATTAACTGGAAAAACTTCTTGCTATCATCTAGAATCTACAGAACTAGCTAGGAAGGAGAATTTAGTTGAAAAAATTATTTTTTCTGATGATGAATTTTCTGATTTTCTTTCAGGATTAATTTCTGATTTGTAATGATTTGTTATTCGAACGTGTTAATAACTAGAAAAAATATACAAAATTATGGATGACGACCAACAAAATACTGAAATTGAAAAAATAGCAAACCTGATGGTTCATGATAATATTTCATTTGATGAACAAGATACTACTAAACTGGAAAAATACAAAAATCTAATCAAAGAAGATTGTAGCCTTGATGATGATGATGCAATGAAGTTAGTTTTTGAAACCTTGTTGTATAGAAAACTAAAAAGTGCTGACTCTGGTGATCTACTAGAGAAAGGTACTGATTTTGGTGCTGGATTCAGTTAACTATAACGTAACAGTGTCAACATCCTCTTTTGAGACGCCTTTCCAAAGACCGATCATTCCTTCTGGTTTTACTTCTTCAATCTTGGTGATTTGTTGAATCTTTATGTGATCTGGATTCGGTGGCATCCATAACATTGCCATGTAATCTCCTACATTTCCAACTTTATTTGGTAATGCCATGATGATTTTCTCACTTGCAAATCCCTTTGAGCCAAGTGCTGTGTTTGCTTTTTCTCTAAGATCCATTCTTCCATGTAGGAACAAATAGACATCTTTTCCAGTATCAATTTCTGTCATGAATTCACTGGTTTTTCAGAGTAAATCAATCTTTCCTGAACTTATACGCCAAAAAGGGTTAAATTAGAATGAACGAAATTCATAACTGTGAAAATCTTCACCGTTGGCAGTAAATCCTTTGTAACTAGTTTCCAATTAGCTGGAATTCCAGGAATAATTTCTGAAACTCCTCAAAAGGCATTGGACCAAATTAGAACACTAACTGATGATTCTGATGTTGGGTTGGTACTGGTAAGTGACGATATCACAGAATCAATCAATGATGAATTAACATCCCTCAGATCTGAAAAATCGACTCTTGTATTTGCACTGCCTGCAGCTGGAAGTGAAAAATCTGAAGTCGACTATAGATTAATGCTCAAGAAAATCCTCGGTGTATAGTTCTTTTAATCTACTTATAATCAACTCTCTAATGCTCTACCATGAAAACTGCATCTGTCAAAGAATCTGGTGTAATTTCAGTTGATGATGTAGAGACACCACAGCTAAACTCTGGAGATATTCTAATCCAGATGGAATCTTGTGGGATATGCGGTTCTGATTTGGAAAAAGTCTTTGGCCACTATGGTCAACCATCGATGCGTTTAGGTCATGAACCAGCTGGTATAGTTTTAGATGTTGGGTCCAATGTAACATCATTCAAAAAAGGTGATAGAGTCTTCACACATCACCACGTCCCTTGCTATGATTGTCATTTTTGCAATCACGGCAATGAAACAATGTGTCCAAAATATTATGAAACTAATCTTTCTCCATGTGGTTTATCTGAAAAATATATTGTTCCAGCTTGGAATGTTTCTCATGATGGTGTATTGAAAATCTCTGAGAAGACAAGTTTTGAGGAAGCAGCACTGATTGAGCCACTTGCTTGCTGTGTTAGAGCGTGGACTAAATTCCCTTACCAACAAGGTGATTCAGCTGCCATTTTTGGGGTTGGTCCAACTGGCATGATGCATGTGATGTTAGCTCATGCAAAAAAGTTTTCAAAAATTTTCTGTTTGGATGTCAATGACTTTCGATTGAATTTTGCAAAAAAATTCAACATTACTGAATCTATCAACTCTATGGATGAAAACAGAAAACAAAAGATTCTTGATACTACTGATGGGCTAGGTGTGGATGTGGCAATTGTTGCAACAAGTAGCCTCAAAGCACTAGAAGATGCAATTGGAATTGTTCGCAAAGGAGGATCTGTAATGATGTTCGGCGTACCTTCAAAAGGTGCAATGATGAATTTGGATATGAGTATAATTTACTCTAAAGAAATAACTCTGGTTACTAGCTACGCTGCATCTGACAAGGACACAACTGAAGCATTGAATTTAATCGAATCATCTCAGATTGATGTCAAGCAACTAATCACTCACACTTACTCCATAAATGATTCCCAAAAAGCATTTGATCATGCACGTACAGGTGAGAATGCAATGAAAATAATTATTACAAAATAAGAAAGGCTTAAGAAAGGTATTTCTTTTCAAAAAAAATCGAAGAAATATGGATTGGGGATTACAAAACAGATTATCTAGTATAATTAAACCACAAAATAACCGCGCACTAATGCTTGCAGTAGACCACGGATACTTTCTTGGCCCGACTGAAAAATTAGAAAACCCAAAGAAGGTCATTGCACCACTTTTGAAATACTGTGACTCATTGATGGTCACTCGCGGTGTTCAGAGAACATCTGTTTCTGCAACTACTGATACTCCAATGGTATTGAGAGTATCTGGCGGTTCTAGCATTATAGGTGAGGATCTATCTCAAGAAGACATTACAGTATCAATCCAAGATGCAATCCGACTTAATGCAAGCGCACTTGCGATGTCTATCTTTGTTGGCTCAAAATATGAATATCAAACTATTGTAAATCTTGGAAAATTAGTCAGTGAGGCTGAATCATATGGAATTCCAGTTTTAGCTGTTACTGCGGTTGGAAAAGAACTAGGAAAGGATGCAAGATATCTCTCACTTGCTTGCAGAGTTGCAGCAGAACAAGGTGCTCACATTGTCAAGACATACTACTGTGATAATTTTGAAAAAGTTGTTCAATCATGTCCTGTTCCAATCATTGTTGCAGGTGGAAAGAAAATTCCTGAGCGTGATGCTTTACAATTAACATTTAATGCAATCAAAGGTGGTGCAGTTGGAGTTGATATGGGTCGAAACATCTGGCAATCAGAACATCCAGTTGCAATGATTCGTGCAGTACGATCTATAGTACATGGAAACTCAAATGTTGATCAAGCATTCAAACTATATCAAAAATTAGTCAGTGAGGAATCCAAAAATCGACCAAAGAACAAAAACAAACCAAACAATCCTAATCAAAACAAATCAAAGAACAAAAACAAACCAAACAATCCTAATCAAAACAAATCAAAGAACCCCAATCCTTCAAAGAAATAGAAAATCAATTAATCTTTGATAGGTGAATGTGTGCAATTTTCCATGTTGGTTGTTTTACTAGTACAAATGTTGCTCTTCCGTTAACTATCATGTGCTCTCCCGTGTATGCTTTGGTATCTACTAGCATTCCTTTTTGAATCAATTCAAATGCAACAACTGCAGCATCCCCAAATATGCTGATCTTTGGATTTTTAATTTCATAGGTATAGTCTGAGATGCTTACAAATCGTAACTCTTCTAATTCTATCGTGTTTTGATAATCTTTAAGATCATAAGGTGGTAAATCACTAAAGCTTGAAAATCTAGGATCGTTTAGGTGAATATCTTTTAGAATGCCTAAATCTTTTGTTATTCCTGCCTCGAATAACGACTCAATAATTTTTATAATTTCTTCATTGTCTGTCAAAACAGTCATTCGGAATATGAAAATTCTCAGTTTAAGTCTTCTGTATGATTGCAAACAAAATTACGATTATTATTTAGAGAATCTTTATTAATTATCAGTTGGTGATTTTTTTTGATTTGAATGAGCAGCACATTAACTGAATTTATTGGCAATGATTTGCCTCTTGTAGTTTCACTGTAAAGTGTGCTCAAAAATTTACTAGCTTAAAATTATGGAGATTGATTTGATGAATAAAATGGAAAAAATGATTGGCGCAAAGGCATTGATGGTCGCAATGGAAAAAGAAGGCGTCAAAGAAGTATTTGGATTACCTGGAGGTGCAAATCTTCCAATGTATGATGAATTTGCTAGATGTAATATTAGACATATTTTGACAAGACATGAACAATCAGCTGCGCATATGGCAGATGGTTTTGGAAGAGTCAGCAGAAAACCTGGTGTTTGTTTTGCAACATCAGGACCTGGTGCTACAAATATCTTAACTGGAATTGCAACAGCTCAAGCTGATTCTTCTCCCATGATTGCAGTAACTGGTCAAGTACCAGTAGCAATGATCGGACGAGATGCATTTCAAGAAAGTGATATTATTGGAATGGCAAACCCTGTTGTAAAATATGCATTTCAACCAAGAACCGCTGCTGAAGTTCCTGAAGTTGTAAGAAAAGGATTTTTCATTGCAGAGACTGGCAGACCAGGACCCGTTCTGATTGACATTCCAAAAGATGTTCAACAAAATGAAGCTGAGATGGTTTTTCCTGATGAGTTTAAGATTCGCGGTTATCATCCATGGGCTGATCCTGATATCGTTAATGTCGAAAAAGCAATTGACATGCTTCTTCATTCTGAAAAACCAATTATCTTAGCTGGCGGTGGAACCATTATCTCATCAGCATTTGCTGAGCTCCAAGCAATAGCTGAAACTTTAATGCTTCCAGTAGTTACTACTTTCAAAGGCAAAGGTGCATTTCCTGAAAATCACCCATTGTCATTAGGTCCAATTGGAATGCATGGACATGCAGAGGCAAACAAAATGATGGCAGAAGCTGATTGTGTTTTGGCAATTGGAACTCGATTTTCAGACAGATCGGTTGGAACCTTTGAGGCTTTTGAAAAGAGATTAAAAATTATTCATATGGATGTTGACCCTGCAGAGATTGGCAAAAACCAGACCGCGCAAATTGCAGTCGTAGGTGACGTTCGTGCATCACTTAGAATCATGGTAAAATTACTCTTACAAAGATCAATAAAAAAATCTGCAGAAAGTCCTTGGGTTAAACATGTCAAAGAAACCAAAGCATATTGGAAAGAAAACTTAAAACTTCATCCTGGAGAGATGGGTGCTGCAAAGATTTTGAGAAAACTCAGAGAACTATTGCCAAAAGAGTCTATTGTAACTACTGAAGTAGGACAACATCAAATGTGGGCATCATTATTCTATGACGTAATTCAACCTGGAACTTTCTTTAGCTCAACTGGACTTGGTACTATGGGCTGGGGGTTTCCTGCATCAATTGGTGCCAAAGTTGCAAGACCTGACGTTCCAGTTGTAGATATTGCAGGCGATGGCAGCTTTAGCATGACTGAAAATTCCCTTGCAACTGCAGTTTTAGAAGACATCCCAGTAATTGTATTTATTTTAAACAATTCTACATTGGGCATGGTAGCTCAATGGCAACGAACTTTCTATAACCGACGTATGATTGGAGTTGACCAAGGTCATTGTCCTGATTATGTTAAACTAGCTGAATCATACGGTGCTCAAGGAATTCGTGCACAATCAATGGACGAACTAGACAAAGCAATTAAGAATGCATTAAGCAGTGATGTTGCAACTGTAATTGATATCCCAATTGATCCTGAAGAAGATGTATTGCCATTTGTTGCACCTGGAACTTCACTTTCGGATATGATATTACCCTCTTAGTGATTAATTATGTGGGCAATTCTTTCTATTCTAGTTGAAAATAAACCTGGAATCTTGTTTAAGGTAACACATCTTTTCAGATCTAGAAATTTCAATATTGATAGCATCTCAGTTGGTATTACTGAAAATCCTGAATATTCTAAAATGACTATCACTACATATGGTGATGAAAAACAAATTGAGCAGATTGTAAAACAGCTCGATAAAATGATAGATACTGTCAAAGTTGAGCGTCTTGATGAGCACAAAACAGTATACCGTGAACTCAGTCTTTTTAAGATAAAACTAAGTAATGCTAATGATAGTATGGAAATTAACAAACTCGCAAATGCATATGGCGCCAAGGTTCATGATGTAAGAAAGGAATCAATAATGGTTGAATTGACTGCAACTCCAGATCAAATTGCAGCATTTGAAGAATTGGCAAAACCATTTGGAATCCTTGATGTTGCACGAACAGGTGTTGCAGCTTTACAAAGGAGTGGAGCATGAAAATTAGAATATTTGATACAACATTAAGAGACGGAGAGCAAACAATTGGTGTATCATTATCACCAGATCAAAAACTTGCAATTGCAAAAAAACTTGACGAGCTTGGCGTTGATGCAATTGAAGCTGGGTTCCCAGTAATTTCAGAAGGTGAATTCAAAGCAGTCAAAATGATCACAAGTGAAGGATTATCTTGTGAGATTGCAGGATTGACAAGAACTATAAAAAAAGATATTGACGCTGCAGTTGATGCTGGATTAAATTATATCCACACATTCATTGCAACATCTGACATTCACTTGGAGCATAAACTCAAAATGACCCGAGATCAAGCCCTTGCAAAAGCAATTGAGGCAGTAGAATATGGAAAATCACGTGGTCTTCAAGTAGAATTTTCAGCTGAAGATGCTTCGAGAACAGAAAGAGATTTTTTAAAAAAAGTATTTGGTCAAGTAGCAAAAGCAGGAGCTGATAGAGTTAACATTCCTGACACTGTGGGATATGCTACTCCTGAATATATGGCAGAAATTACCAGAGATACAATAGAAGCTACAAAACTTCCAGTTAGTGTTCACTGTCATAATGATTTTGGATTAGCTGTTGCAAACTCTTTGGCTGGAATTCATGCCGGAGCATCATGTGCACATGTGACAATAAATGGTATTGGTGAACGTGCAGGAAATGCATCGTTGGAAGAACTTTCTATGGCATTGAAATGTTTACCCTATGAACAAAAATATGAAACTAATGTCAAATCTGAATTAATTTACGAGACATCTAGATTTATCTCGAAGACTGTAGGAATTATGGTCCAACCAAACAAGGCAATTGTTGGTGCTAACGCATTTGGTCATGAATCAGGTATTCATACGCATGGTGTGTTGAGCAACCCCCTCACTTACGAGCCTATCAGTCCTGAATTAGTTGGAAGAAAGAGATGGCTTCAAGTTGGAAAACATGCTGGAGTTCATGGAATGAATGCAATGCTTGCAGAATATGGGGTAAAACCAACTGAAGAGCAATCACAACAAATCTTAGACAAAGTCAAAGTGCTAGGTGATCAAGGAAAGCAAATCACTGATGTTGAGTTACTCTCTATCGCAAGTGATGTTTTGGGAGAAAAAGAACTCAAAAGAATTGTTCAGTTAACTGGGTTCTCAGTATCAACAGGTATTGGAACAATGCCTTACGCATTTGTAAAGTTAAACATTGATGGTCAAGATCATATTGGAACTGATTATGGTGTTGGTCCGGTAGATGCCGCACTTAATGCAATTCAAAAGATTACTGGAAAGATTTCAGAGATTAGGATAAAAGATTATGGGTTGGCATCTATCTCCGGCGGTTCTTCGGCACTATGTGAAGTCACAGTAAAAGTTGAAGATGCATTAGGAAATAAGGTATCTGCAAAATCAGTTGGTGAGGACATTGTAACCACTTCAGTTAAAGCAGTAATTGATGCCATTAATAGAATAATGCTCAAAAAAATGCTTGGCGAAAAACAGTTAAGCTAAATCAATCTTTAATGATGATGGTATAATGTACAAAATTTCATTAATTACTGGTGACGGAATAGGTCCTGAGTTATCAGAATCTGCAATATCTGTATTAAATACAATTCATGACAAGCTTGACTTGAAATTTGATATAACAAAATTGTCAGCTGGTGACAAGGCTTTGGCTGAAACCGGAAAGGCACTTCCTGATGAAGTTGTTTCCACAATAAAACAATCTGATGTTTGCCTTAAAGCTCCTGTTGGAGAGAGTGCAGCTGATGTTATTGTTGTATTGAGGAGATTACTTGATTTGTATGCTAATATCCGACCTGCGAAATCATATCCACATATGCCTGCATTACGAGATGATATTGATATGGTAATAGTCCGAGAGAACACTGAAGATCTTTACACCGGCAAGGAATTTAGCTTGGGTAATGCCGCAGTTGCATTGAGAATAATTTCAGAATATGCCTCAAAACGTATTGCAAAATATGCTTTTGAGACTGCAAAGCAACGTGATTCTATGAGAAAAGTGACATGTGTTCACAAATCAAATGTCATGCGAGTAACTGATGGATTGTTTGCAAAAGCCTGTATTGATATCTCGAAAGATTATCCCGACATTACATTTGAGCAGATGTATGTTGATGCATGTGCAATGAATCTAATTCGTCAGCCTGAACAGTTCGATGTTATAGTTACGACAAATTTGTTTGGTGATATTTTGTCTGATGAATCATCTCAAGTAGTTGGTGGATTGGGAATGGCACCTGCTGCTAACATTGGAGATAACTTTGCACTCTTTGAGCCAGTTCATGGTGCTGCATTTGATATTGCAGGACAAAACATTGCAAATCCATCATCATTTTTACTTTCAATTAAAATGATGCTTGATTGGCTTGGCAACAAACACAATGATAAAAAATGTATTGAAGTGGGAGAGAAATTAGAATCCACCATCTTTGATTTGGTAAAGACAGGTGTAAAGACTAAAGACATTGGTGGCGACAAGACCACCAAAGAATTTACAAAACAGATTACTGACAATCTCTAAAAAGGCAAAGCCCCGTTTTGGAAAGAAAAACACCCTTAATCTTTGATTTTTTATTTCTGATGCTTTCCGACAAAACATTGTTTGCATAATTTACTTCCTATTCTGGTCTTTAGGAATGAGATTTGATCCTGACTTAATCTTCCATGTTGAATCAGATTGATCAATTCTTCAGTTTCTATGGTTTCAAATTTTTCATGACAAGAACATTCTAAACATTGACAATTAATTTTTGAGCCCATAAAGATGAAAATTTCTGGAAATTTTAATTTGTTTACTTAACTCATTGAGATTTGAGTAAGTTTTGATAAGATCTCATTTGTCATCTTTCGTAAATCTGAAATGTTGTAATTACTTTCAAATTGGTTTTCCATGGTTATAATTATGGCAAAAACTAGATAATGATTTGTTCGTTTTTAATGTTACACTTTTGGGTTCTGTTTTGTATCTGCCTCCTTACCCTGCTTGTTTTTTTACAAATGTGATCATTTCTCTATTTCACTAGTGTGTACGGCTGTTACATACACATCATTTAATGGCTACTTTCATTAATTTTATCTAGGTATGGGTATAGATGAAGCCATTAGGAGATTAGAAACTTCCAATCAGGGATTACGTGGAATTTTAGACGATATTGATACTACGCTTTTAGGACTCAGATCAGACCCTCGACTAGATGGGCTAATTGATGATTTGGAGAATCTATTTAATGCATATCTTAAAACTTGGATAAAGAGCAACTCTGAAATTTTAGATATTTTAAAAAAGATTTGAAATAATTGAAGATAAAATCAGTAATTATTCTTGCACTAGTTTTGCTGATTCCAATTGATACTTTTGCAGAACCTCCTGAATACTATGCTTCGCCAATAATCTGTATCAGAGATTTTCCAAACGATGATTCTGTATCTGCAATAAAAAAAACCCTTTACATTAAAGCCATCAAAGCAAGCATTACTGAGTGGGATAATATGCTAAAACAACAATCAACACTTCCAAGATCTGAGAACTGGAAGTGGGATCTTGATGTGAAAAATGTGAATTCATTTTCAAGTGATTGTAGCATCAATATCCAATTTATTGCAGAACCTGCATCTGAGAAAAAAGATCTTGTGTTAGGTGAGTATTATTCTAGTAGTAATTTGATAAACTTGTATTACTATACTCCATATAGATGTGAAACACATAGAGATTCATCCTACATCTATTATGGAATATGTAGAAGTTCAATCGACTTGGCTACAACTGATGAGATGAGCTCAATATTCAAACATGAGTTTGGCCATGCTTTAGGATTAGGACATGATATTTCTGAAACATCTTTAATGAATGCCATCTATGAACAGATACCATACAAAGGAAGAATCACTCCTCATGATGTAGATAAAGTTACAGATTTACATCCAAATGGATTTTTTTATGCGCCAATTGAATCACAATATGACTCAGAATATTCACTTGATTCTAATCCTCAAATTCCAGAATGGATAAAGACTAATGCACTGTGGTGGTCTGAAAATCAAATTGATGATGAGACATTTGTTTCAGGAATAAAATATTTGATTGATCAAAAAATTATAACAATTCCACATACTGTACAAAATACAATTTCTGATTCAAATGAAATTCCTGCATGGGTTAAAAATAATGCAGATTGGTGGGCAAATGGTTCGATAGATGATGATTCGTTTATTTTAGCAATCCAGTATTTGATTTCAAATGGAATCTTGAGGCTATCTGCTTAGCTCTCTGATAGTTTAAGATATTTTTGCGATATAGTCTTCATGGATTCTCTTCTGGTTTTGAATTATCCACAAAAATGCCTCATAATTTACATCCATAGAAAGTACTGATTTTTTATTTTAACCCATTCAAAGTAAAAAAAATTTGATTTGCTGGATTCCTATTTTTGAAAACTAAGCCTAGATGCCTTTCCATCTTTGGGAAATTCTGTAATTCTTTAAGAATAATCCTTATCCATTAGCAATGTGAACATTTCACTATATTTGCTTGCAGGATTTGCTTTGATACTGTTGATGTTTCCATCTGTATATTCTGATGATCTGATAGTTCTTGGAAACGGGCATGCTCCAATATACATGTCAAACTCTGATAGTGGTAGATATGATCTTAATGGTGATGGAAATGCAGATTATTTTGTAAAAGCGCATTATGCTGGCAATTATCATCAAAAATTAAAGATTGATTACAAAATTCAAGATGAATGCGTTGACCTAGGTCCAAAAGACGGTGATAATGTAGGTGGTGATACATTTGATGATGCCGCAATGAAGATTGGTTTTTCAACAATACCTTATGTTGATAGAGATTGGACAATAGACGGTACCGTGATATCTAATCCTTGGTTTAATTCACAAAAAAATGATGACAACAGGCAAATTGCTTTGGTGTCTTTTCCTAATGGATTTATTCCATCAGAATTCCCCTCATTTGAAAATGGTGACGATGTGATTCAAGGGAAAGGTAAAAAAGGATCTTTTAAACATCTTGATTCTATTTCTGAATTAGGTGGACAGTCTGGATGGACAGGTTCAATTTATGTGACTGGGCCAGTTGGCAATTTTGCTTTGTGGACAATTCATCCTTCTGGAGGATATGGTGGATGTGATGGTTTGACTGGATTTGGCATTCCTATTTTTATTGCAGAGTAACTGATCTTATACTATGGACTTTTCTTAAAGAGAATTTTTGGTCTAATCTTTTCTCTTTTTGAGGTCTGATTTTGGGGGATTAAGCGACCAGAAAAACATGGCAAGCCCTATTGGTATCATGATTAGTATAGCTGCCACAATTGATATGGTGTAAAACATTGGGTCAAGCCCTGGAATAAATGGCCCTGGAAAAACTGCGTAGGCCCACAAGATTGCAACAAATATCAAAACAACTCTGTTTTTTCGTACAAGTTTTCTCCATCCTAGTCTTCTCTTTTTGATATAGCATTCTTTACATCGTGTTTTGTCGTCAGTCATACATGATGTGCAACAATCCTTGTCGCAAAAATAACAAATCCTATCCCCAAATGATGATCCACAGTAATCACACTTGAACACTGTTCTTGATCTGTTTTATAGAATTTATCTCTTTTTCAAAAATTACCAATTTTTATTAATTACATATTCTGACAGTTCTCATGGTAGATTGTTGTATTTGCAAAGTAGTGCCTGGCACTCTAAAAATTAAAGATGGTAATCCAAAATACATTGGCAAACCAGTTTGTAAAGAGTGTGAAGGGTATAGAAAATTACTCAAAGAAACAAAATAACTATTCTCTTGTTTTGTTCTTTGCAGCCCAGTCTTCATACATTTTAATTAATTCGTCTACGTCTTTTCCGTCTTCTGAATACGTCACTATCACTCCAAATGTTCCCTTTGTATCGTGGCCTCTTGCAAAGTATCCCCAATACGAGTCTGGTAATTTTGCAAAACTGCTTGAATCATGTGATACTCCAATCAGATTATTTCCAATTACCTCGACGACTTTTTTTGCATCTGTCTTCTCTATCATGGAATTACAAAACCTTGATACAATAAAAATCTGAATGATTTTTGACTAGTTTAGAAATGGATTATCGATTATTCCCATTGCTAACATGGCCATCATTGATACTACAGTACCTGTACCTGTTAAAATTCCAATTAATACCAAGGCATCTCGTTTATCCAAAATATCTCCAATTATGGGCTTAGTCTGTCAGGATCTCGTGGATATAAGACCACTTCGCGTACATTGTCAATTCCGATTAGTGTTGTCATCAGTCTGTCTAACCCCATTCCCCAACCTGAGTGCGGTGGCATCCCCCAATCAAATGTCTTAAGATGGTCTGCAAACTGGGCAGGATTAAGTCCTTGTTCAGCTAATCTGCTTTTCAGTGTTTCAGGATTATGAAGTCTGGTGCCCCCCGAGGCTAATTCTAGATATCCATATTGTAAATCAAATGATCGTGATAGTGCTGCATCTTCATCTTTTTCTCTAATGTAAAACGGCTTTAACTTCATTGGCCAGTCCATCAAAAAGAAAAATCCTGGATGGTTCTTTCCAATTATTCTCAAGTGTGAGTCAAGCAAGTCATCCCCAAACTCTACTTTCTCACCTTCTTTCTTTAATTCTTCAATACATTGAGTGTATGTTATTCTTTCAAATGGTGAAGATGGCACTACGATCTCATGTTCAATTGCTTGTTGCTCTTTTTTACAATTCTCTGCTGTAAATTTGTATACTTCTAACACCAGTGATTCTAAAACATTCATCACATCATTGTAATCCATGAATGCAGCTTCAATGTCTACACTTGTAAATTCACTAAGATGTCTACCTGTATGTGAATGCTCTGCACGATAAAAGTTTGAAATCTCAAATAC
This sequence comes from Candidatus Nitrosopumilus salarius BD31, assembly GCF_000242875.2. Classification (GTDB taxonomy): domain Archaea; phylum Thermoproteota; class Nitrososphaeria; order Nitrososphaerales; family Nitrosopumilaceae; genus Nitrosopumilus; species Nitrosopumilus salarius. The sequence continues at coordinate 59,317 of NZ_AEXL02000090.1, forward strand.
TCGCTCAAGCCCTATTGTCATCTGTTCTTTGTATAGTTGGGGGCTTTGTGCCAAATATGCAGTCTTTCCAAAATAGTCCAGTGAAAACAAATCAGCTCCACCTTCACTTGCACTGCCAATAATTTTTGGTGTTGTAATTTCAATAAATTTTTTCTCTGCTAGTGTTTTTCGTAATGATTGTAATACCTGATGTCTTAGCTTGAAAATTGATGCTGTCTTTTGATTTCGCATATCAAGTGCACGATGATTCAATCTTGTGTCGATGTTACTCTCTAGTCTTCCAATGGGATCTACTGGTAATGGGTGAATTGCTTTTCCTAATACTTCGATCTCGTCTGCTTTAATCTCAAATTCAAAGTCACGAGCTTTAGTCTCTTGAACTATTCCTTTAATACTAACAACACTTTGACGATTAATCTCAGGTAGATTATCATTTAGTTCTCCTTTGACAATGACTTGGGAAATTCCTGACACATCACGTAGTGTGATAAATGACATCTTTCCTAGCTTTCGAAGATCTTCAATCCATCCTCCCAAAACTACCTGCTTTCCAATTAAGTCAGAACTAAGTTCTGAAATATCATGAGTTTTTACAAATACCATTATCTTTTATCCTCAAATTCAATCTCAATGTCAAGGTTTCGGGCGTCTTTTACTATTTGTATTACTTTTTGAGTGTCTATTGGGAATTTTGGGGTCCATTTGCCTGATACCACCGCTTTTGTCTTTTGTACTCCGCCTGGTGCCCATACTGCATTAATTGATAATATTTTGGTTGGAAAGAACAGATCTTCTATGAATCTCTTGTCTGTCTCGTCAGCTTCAACAAGCCAAATCTTTCCCTTAAACTGATCTTGAAATTGCCTGTACAATGTACGGCTTTGCCTAATTTTCATAATATCGTTTTTAGCCAAAGACAAAACAAAATTTCCGTCAAACTCTTTGCACGAATATAGGGTAAAGTCATCGATCTCTTTGTTTGATTTTGCAATGTTTGCAAGTATAATTGATGCATCAACATCTGCCTTTGTCAGTTGGCCTGACTCTACTTTGCCTTCACATTGAGGGCAAAGAATTGAATTTTTTGCATCAAAGCCACAAATTGGTAGTATCATTTGAATCGACTTTTTCATTCTGACAATCTTGTTTATATCCCTTAGTGCAAAACAAAAATTCTAGCTTGGATCTAAGATACACATGACACTCATATCTGTCAAGGGATTGTCGACAAAGTATGATTCTACAAATGGCCCAGTTTATGCAGTAGATGATGTTGATTTTGAATTAAAGGACGGTGAATCCATAGGAATTGCAGGTGAGAGTGCATGTGGTAAGAGCACATTAGGATTGTCTATCATTCGTATGCTTTCAGGTGGAAAAGCAAATGGAGAGATACTTTTTGATGGCGAATCTCTTTTAGACTTGCCAGAGTCAGAATTTAACAAAAGATTCCGATGGAAAAAGATCTCAATGATATTTCAAGGTGCAATGAACTCCTTAGATCCTGTATTTACCATTTATGATCAATTTATTGAAATAATAAAACAGCACAACTACGTTGGAGATTCTAAAAAGATAATCTTGGATGCAATTTATGCTGTTAGCTTGGATGAGTCCATCTTGAAAAAATACCCGCATGAGCTAAGTGGGGGTATGAAGCAAAGAGTGGTGATTGCAATGGCCCTTTTGCTAAAGCCAAAGTTTGTAATTGCAGATGAGCCAACAACAGCGCTTGACGTGCTGATTCAGGCTCAAATTGTCAACTTGCTCAAACATCTCAAAAAAGACGGCATGTCATTCATGCTGATCACACACGACTTGGCAGTTCTGTCTGAAATTGCAGAAAAAATTGGGATAATGTACGGGGGGCAAATAGTAGAATTTGGCTCTTCTCAAGAAATTTACAAAAATCCAAAACATCCATACACCAAAGGTCTGTTAGAATCAATCCCTACCCTTAGTGGAAACACTCCAAAATACATCAAAGGAATTCCGCCTAGTTTACTTGATGCACCAACTCAGTGTAGATTTCTAGATAGATGTCCTGTTGCAGTTGAAAAATGCAAACAACTTCCACCAAAATTTAAAACTGAAACTGGCTATGTTAGATGCTGGTTATATGAATAATTATTTTGAATCTAGATATTCTTCATCAATTTTTTTTAAATACACTTCCTGAATATCTGAAATCTCTCTTGCTATTGTATTGCTACAAAGAATTCTTGCGTATTCGATTAATTCAGAGTTTTGTTGTGTTTTTTCAAACTCTTCAATTCTCTTAAATGCCTCTTGCTCATATCTCATTATTTCTTTGAATTCTTTGCTAATTTCAGATGCTCTCATGTTTTGATAGTCTTTGGAATTTGATTTTCTAAATGTTATCTCGTTGATTAATTCCTCAATTTCATCAGGCTCTTCCATGTTTTTTTAAAAACTAGTAAAATAAATTATTTTTGTCTTTTCTTCTTGTGTTCTAAAATGTGTTTTAGTCCATCTGTCATGGATAATGAATCCAAATCGATTTCACAATCAGGACATTTCACGTCTTAAGAGAATTTTTTTACAATTGGCAAGCATGAATCAATAATTCTCAGCATCTCTGATCTGATTACTTTTTTGTCAATTGATACCCAAACTCGAGACTTCTCAATTGCAAATGATATGGTCTGAACTTTCTTTCTTTCCTCCCATACAAATTCAATCTCTCCAAGATTCTTGTCAAAGAATCCTTCAAGATCTGTCTTCATTGCAATGTGTGAGAATTGATACTGTGTGTTTTTCTCATCTAAAAGTGGAATCAAATCTACCCTTCTTCTATATGCTAATAACTCCCCACTCTCACCAATCACGCCTACAAATCTGATATAAGGGCTAATTCCAATGATTGCATTACAGATATCTTCAGAGTCTTTCCTTTCCATTTGCTAAAGATGTGAAATGAATGTTATTTTAATGATTTCTCGGTTCTAGTTTTAATTAAATACTGCCTGCAAACAGTCTGATTTGTGGATTTTGTTGACCTGTTTCCATTTGCACCGGAAGTAGGTTATCTTAGTTTGTCACTTGTAAATTTTTTTGGTTCACTGATACCTTTTGTTCCATTACCTGGTTTTCTGCTTTTAGCAACAATGTCCGTTGGTGATACATTTGATCTTCACATCTTGGCATTGTCCTCAGCTATTACTGCCACTGTTGCAAAACAAATTATTTTCTATGTTAGCTATGGGGGGCGAAAAATAATCAATGAAAAGACTAGAAAGCGAATGCGCCCCTTTGAAAGACTAGTTAAAAGATATGGTGCAGCAGCTGCATTCTTTGCTGCAGCAACTCCGATTCCTGATGATTTGGTGTATGTCCCACTTGGTTTGGCAAAGTATAACCCTAAAAGATTTTTTATTGCGACACTAACTGGAAAAATTGTTCTAAGTTACGTGATAGTTTTGATTTCTCACTATTTGGGATTGTCATTAGTTGAGCCATTTCTTGAAAATATTGATGATGCAACTCCTGTTTACATTGGAATAGCTATCTTTGGAGTCATGATGACTGCTGCAGTTGTATTGTTATTGAGATTGGATTGGGCAAGAATCCTTGGAAGGTTTGCACCATGGACTCTAGATGAGAATCAAGAGGACTAAATTTTTATTTTAAAATTCCACAACTTGTCAGTTGCCTCTTTAATTCCTATTCTTGGTGATGCTGTGATCTTTTTTGGCTTTATTCCTTCTGTGATGTATAGTGTCGATTTTTTTGTCAAATCCAAACCATAGTGTTCTTTTGTAATTTGCATGGCTTGTGCTAGCTTTGCAGGGCCATTTGTAAGATTTTGTAATTTTACATCCCTCCTGTTTTTTATCATCTCCTCAATCCCTTTTTCAGGTTCTATTGCACGAATAAGCACTGCACCTGCAGCAGTTTTTGAATTCCTTGCTACAACATTAAAACAATAATGCATCCCATATGTGAAATATACGTATGCAACACCTACCTCCCCAAACATTACCTTGTTCCTATCCGTAATTTTTCTAAATGCATGACTTGCAGGATCATCTGTATGTCTGTAGGCTTCCGTCTCTGTAATAATTCCTGATATTGTATTGTTTCCTATTTTTCTGATGATTCTTTTTCCTAGTATGTTTTTTGCAACCGTAACTGTATCACATAAATAAAATTCTCTAGGAAGAATACTCAATGTCTATTTGTATCTCTTTATTGTTTTTTAACTCTCTGATTACATCAAACAACTTTTTGATATCATTGTTTAGTACTGTTATTAATTCTTGATTGTAAATTGTAGCTGCTGGATGAACTGTTAAAAAATACAATTGGTTGTCTTTTCTTACAATTTTCCCACGGAATTTTGTGATTTCAGAGCCACCTAGTATTGAATTAAATGCCGTATTGCCCAAGATGCATATTATTTTTGGTTTGATTATGGAAATTTCTTGCTTGATGTACTCTTTGCATGTATCTCTTTCAATTGAGTTTGGAACTCTGTTGTTTGGCGGTCGGCATTTTACAATGTTTGTGATGTATACATCATCTCTTGACACTCCTGCTTCTTCAAGTGCAGCTGAGAGTTTCTTTCCTGCCACTCCTACAAATGGCTCTCCGTTTTTATCTTCATTTCTTCCTGGTGCCTCTCCTACAAAAATTACATTCGATTGAAAATTACCTTTTCCTGGTACGGAGTTTGTTCTTGTGTTACAAAGATCGCACTTTGTACAATTGATGACATTTTCTCTGATTGTTTCTAGGTTCATTTAGTTTACACTCTTTACTGTAGCAGTTCCACGTATGGTTGGGCCACCATTGCCCATTATCATTGATTGCATAGGATCTCCTTTACCGCAATTGGTAATTGGTCTTACTGTAAAGTCATCTCCACAAGCATCAATTGATTCAAAGAAATCAGGTGCAGTACCTAATACAATTACGTCTCTTAGCAAGTCTGTTATCTCACCATTTTCGATTTTTTGTGCGTATTGGCATGATATGCTCCAATTGTATCTCTTCATATCAATTGATGGAATTTTCATGTTTGAGATATAGTAGCCATTTTTTACCTCTTTTACTATCTCGTCTACTTTCCAATCTCCCTTTTCTATGCATGTGCATGCCATGCGAATCAATGGCATGAATCTATAGTTTGTAGCCCTCATGTTACCTGTAGGTGCACTATCAAACGTTACAGCTGTCTCTCTGTTTTGCATATGGTTTTTCAAAACTCCATTTTCTACAAGAGTTGTTTTTTTGGTTTCAACCCCCTCATCATCAAAATAATACCATCCTAAACTTTCTTTGATGGTAGGATCATCAAAGACATTTAAGTTCTCAGAACCTATTTTTTGATTTATCTTTCCTTTCCACCATGCCCCTCCTGCCCATGCCATTTCTTTACCAAGAACTCTATCAGCTTCTGATGGATGGCCTAATATTTCATGTGTCAACAATGATACAAAGTCTGGATTCATCACCACTGTTGCTTTTTCTTCTTTTGTATGTTTTGCATCTAATAGTTGTGATGCCTTTAGTGCAATTTCCTGTGCACTGTAATGACTGTTTATGATTTGTTCTAACCCCCCTCTTCCTCCCTCTGTGATGTTTATTGATTGTGTTAATCCTGATTCATGTGCTGTTGCTACCATGTCTATAATTACATCTGTAAATATCTGTGTGATTTCTGAACCCTCGCTGTTTGCAAAGTATTTTGAATTGTTTGTGTACCATGGACTTACAATTGATTTGATTATTTTTGATGTGTTTGTAATGATCTTATTGCATTCCATTCCAATTTTTATTAACTCTTCTAAATCTGGTTTTTTTAAAACTGGGAAATCTATTTTTGTTTTATTTACTACGTTTGGATAAAGATTGTTTTTATTTTTGGTACCATGTCCTGCATTTTTCATTGCAGCATCTATTGCCTCTTTAATTTGCTCAAATGACTCTGGGTCAGTTATAGAACAAAATCCCCACACTCCTTTTTTTACTAGTCTGATTCCTATCCCTCTATCGTTGTTTGTTCTGATATGCTCTATCTCTTTATTCTCTATCAATACTGACTTTCGTTCTTGTTGCTCTGCTCTTGCGTCGCAATACTGGGCTCCAGAATCCCTTGCATATCTTATTGCCTTATCTGCTAGGTCCTGTAACTCAACATCCATAATTTGGGTAGTTCTAATATGTCCTAAATCTTGCGCTTTCTAGTGATTTGAAATAGCAGGCATGGTGAAGTAATACTCATCTTCAAAAGCATAGTCTGTTGTGCCTTTTTTTCGCAAAAATTCAAAATAAATTGTACAATTTTTATAAAATTCTTGGTTTTTTACATTAGTTTGTTCCATGAGTAGTTTGTATGAATCTCCATTTTTTAATGAGAGTGAGTGTTTTTAGTTCTGAAAGTTTGTTTTCTTTAAGCAATTCCTAGTGGTGATTTAGTCTCAGAAGGGTTTTTTGGAATTGTAAAGTAAAATGTAGAGCCTTGATTTGGGATACTCTCCATTCCTATCATTCCCAAATGATTCTCCACAATTCCTTTGCATATTGCTAATCCCAGTCCACTTCCACCTTTTTCTCTTGTTAGAGATGCATCTACTTGATAGAATTTTTTGAACAAATCCTTTTGTTTTTCTGGTGCAATTCCTACTCCGTTGTCTTTTACACTAATCTTGACTTCGGCAGGGTGATTCTCTACCGTTACATCAATCTTGCCAGAATCTGATCTTATTGCATTAATACTGTTTTTGATCAGATTTGTAATGACTTGATTAATTCTATCTGAATCATAATCTAACATAATGTCTTCTGAATTCAAGTTGATTTTGATGTTCTTTGATTCAGATTCAGGTTTTATTGTTTCAATTGCTTTCTCTAGAGTTTCTTTGATGTTGTGATTTTCTTTTCGCATTCTTAGTTGTCCTAATTCTAATTTCTGTGCATCAAGTAAATCTGAAATAATTGACAACAATGCCTCAGAACTTGATTTGATAATATTTATTCTCTCTCTTTGTTTATCTGTAAGTTTTCCCAAATGCTCACTAAGTAAAATGTCAGAGTATCCTTGAATTGGTACTAACGGTGTTTTTAATTCGTGAGTAATCATTGCAAGAAATTCGTCTTTTGCAATATCTGTTTTCTTTGCCTCTTGTTCTTTTTCTTTAATTGTGTCAGACATTATGTTGAAATTATTTACTAATTCTCCCACTTCGTCAGTTCCAGAATAATCAATTTTCTCTCCATACACGCCTTCTTTTACTTTGGACAACGCTTTAGTGATTGATTCTAGTGGTGAAAATGACTGCTTAATTATATAGAGTACTAGGAAAAATACTGCGATATCTACTACCAACAATACTTGTATGATCATTTGCTCCTCTGAATTTTGATTAATAATTACATTATTCCAAGAGTCTAACAGATTATCAATGTCCTCAAACAAAATTAATTTCTGTGCATTCATTTCATTTTTTGCAGAATTGTATTCTGGTGATAAAATTGTTCTATCTTCTAGAATTTGGAGTTTTAATCGCATAGATTCCCACAGTGGATCCAATGTTCTAAGTGATTCTGAATTTTCTCTTGGAATGGGTATTAATTCTTCATGTGTCATTCCTACACTCTCTACATCCAAATCCGCAGTTGAAATTTGTAATAATTTTCTAATTCCTATCTCAAATCTGAGATTTTTATCTCTGATCTCTTCCTGTGCATTTTCTCCTTCTCCAATTGACATTAGAAGACTTTGTTCTCCGATTATCTTTGCACATGCTGCTAAATCTTTTGCAATACTTTTATGATCGTTATAATCTCTATCCAATCCTTCTAATTCTTTAACAAGTCTATCTGTAACTAACACTAACTCCTGATTTTTTTGTAACACATAATTCATTGCGTTCGTGGCTTCTGAATCAAACAATGTTGTCTTTTCTGCTTTCAATACACTTGATTTGTAAGACTCCCATGAATCCGAAACTTTATTGTATTTTGATGAAAGCGATAATGGGATTTTTTCAAGTGTTTGATCTTTTATGTTACCACCATTTTTGATAATTGTTAACAATGACTGTGTTTCTTCAATTTGATTCTGAAGGATATCTTTGTCTGCCAAGTTTCCACTTGCAACTGATGTTGCTAACGCTGAAATTGATTCACTTTTCACTTTAATATCTCCTGCATTGATAATGGAATATGATTGAGAAACTGTTGAATTCTGATCTTGATATAACAAGTACAAGTTGAATACTGCTGCAATGATTAGAATGGCAATCAAAATATACGCCTTGCTGACTATTCTCATAATTCCAAGCATTCACCATAGACTATAAAAATAATGGGCAAATTTTGTTAAACTGTATAGCATGTCTGATGAATTTATCAAAATTGCAACAAATGAAATTAATGATGATATTTCTCAAATGGAGCGTATTTTAGAATCTTGCATAAATGATGAAACCATAAAACTAAACGCAGAAAAATTTCAGAAACACACTCACAAAATCAAGGGCTTGGCTCCGATGATGGGAAAAGAAGAACTTGGCAGTATTTCCGCCTTGCTTGATGAAATTTTCAAAAAATTCATTCAAGGAGAACACTTTGATGGAATTTTTGAGGTTTTACTTGCAACCATACCTGCTATGAAAGATTCTGTCATGGATGCTAAATATGATCTCGACTCCATCACAAATCAAGTGAAAAACATCTTGTCAAAACAATGATTATGAATATTTTTTATATGAATCGATAAATGTAATTTTATGGCAGATATCTTGATTGCTGATGATTCTGATGCAATTCGTTTGGTGCTAAAGGATATTTTGTCTATTGGAGAGCATGATGTGGTGGCAGAAGCAATTGATGGTGAAGAAGCTGTTAGTCTATATCAGAAACACAATCCACAAATCCTTTTACTAGATTTGGCAATGCCGAAAAAAGATGGATTTGTTGTTGTAAAAGAAATAATCAAATATGATCCTAAGGCAAAGATAATTTTGATTACTGCAAGTGATGATCAAAAAATAATTAATCAATGTTTAGACAATGGTGCAACCACTTACATTTCAAAACCTTTTGATTTTAACAGTGTCTTAAAATCAATATCTGATATTTTGGTTCAGTCAAGTTGATTATCTATTATAAAGCTAATAATCTAATTTGAGAAAGTAATTTAGGGAATACAATTCCTGAGATTTGTTAGAAGCATGTCAAAAATTGTAGCTGATACTAGTGTTATCATTAATGGTCAACTGGTAATTCAGATTGAATCTGGATCTATTAGAAATTCTGAAATAATTATTCCTCAAGCAGTTTTTGATGAATTACAATCACAAGCCTCTGGGAACAAAAAACAAGGTTTTGTGGGATTGGAGAAAATTCATAAACTCAAAGAATTGTCAGGTAGTCATGGGTTAGTAGTGTCTTTACAAGGTGAACATCCATCCATTGAAGATATCAAACTTGCAAGTAGTGGTAGAATTGATGCTATGATTACTGATTTAGCTAAACAACATAATGCTGTTCTTTACACCTCAGATAATGTGCAACATCTAGTTGCACAAGCTAAAGGGATTGACTCTGTTTTTCTTCAACCTGTAATTAAAACAGAGTCTATGGAATTTTTGAAATTCTTTGATTCAGAAACAATGAGTGTGCATCTAAAAGAAAATCAGTACCCCCTGGCAAAAAAAGGAAAACCTGGCGCATTTTTATTAACTAAACTTAACGATGACATTCTTTCTCGAAGTTATCTTGAGATGATTTCATCCCAAATTCTGGATTTTGCGCGTATCTCTGACTCAAGCACCATTGAGATCTCCAAAGTGGGTGCATCCGTGGTTCAACATCAAGATTATCGAATAGCAATAACTTATCCTCCCTTTTCTGAGTCTTTTGAAATTACAATTGTTCATCCCATTGTAAAATTGTCCATTGATGACTACACTGTTTCCGAAAAATTGATGACACGTTTTTCTGACAGTGCTGAAGGAATTGTAATTTCTGGTGCACCTGGTTCTGGAAAAAGTACACTAGCTTCTGGACTTGCAAATTTTTATCACAATAAGGGAAAAATTGTTAAAACATTTGAATCCCCACGTGACTTGCAAGTAGATCCTGGAATTACTCAGTATAGCAAACTAGATGGAAGTTTTGATAACACTGCTGATATTTTACTACTTGTTAGACCTGACTATACAATTTTTGATGAAGTTAGAAGGAGAGAAGACTTTAGAACTTTTGCTGATTTGAGATTAACCGGTGTTGGAATGGTTGGTGTGGTTCATGCAAATTCACCATTGGATGCAATTCAACGCTTTATTGGAAAAATAGAACTTGGCATCATTCCAAATATTTTAGATACTGTGGTGTTTGTCAAAGATGGAGAAATTAAAAAAGTATATGACTTGGAATTAAAAGTCAAAGTTCCTACTGGGATGACTGAATCTGATTTAGCCAGACCTGTTATTGAAATTAGAAATTTTGAAGACAATGTATTAGAGCATGAAATTTACACTTTTGGGGAAGAAAATGTCATTGTACCAGTTTCAGCAAAAGTTCAAAAATTTGGTATTGAAAAACTTGCTGAAGATAAGATAAAAGAAACTTTCAAACGATATGATCCAAGGGCAGAAGTTGAAATTTTGTCTGATAACAGAGTCAAAGTCATGGTGGATAAACAATGTATGGCATCAATCATTGGAAAGGGAGGCTCAAACATTAATGAAATTGAAAAATATCTTAATGTTCACATTGATGTTGTTGAAAAGAATTCTAAATCTCTGTCTTTGTCATCAAATGACTTACCATTTACTTTTTCAGAATCTAAAACAGCATTACTTCTAACTGTAAATCGTGAATTTACTTCAATGCATGCTGATATTTATGCTGATGGAAAATTTGTGAACTCTGTTAGAATTGGTAAAAAAGGACAAATTAAAATCCCAAAACGTTCTGACACTGCACGAACATTAATGGATCTTTCATCATCTCAAAATGATATTCAAATTTTTCTTAAAGATTTTTAAAATTTTCAATAATCTTTGGATTTGCTTTTAGAAATGTGATGAACTTTCGTAATTGTTTGATTGTTTTTGGATTGAGATGGTGCTCTATTCCCTCAGTGTCTTGATTTGCAGTATCAAATCCAACTCCTAAAATCTCAAAAAATTCTAACAATATCCCATGTTTTTGTCTGATTCCTTGAGCTATGTTTGCACCTTTGATTGTAAGATTTATGCCGTGATATTTCTCATATTCTAAAAATCCATTTTCATCTAACCTTTGAAGCATTTTGGTAACGCTTGGGGCGCTCACATTCATGTACCTTGAAATATCTAATGTAGTTGCATATCCCTTTAACTCTACTAACTCTGAGATGATTTCTAAATAGTCCTCCATTCTTGTACTTGAACGAGTTCTTTCTGATTTGTGAGCTGCTTTGATTGAATCTAGTCTTTTGGAATTTTTGGATTTCATGTAATCTTTGTTTCTAAACTCAATCCTGTATTTGAGTGTCTTTTCTGGTGAGTTAGTTACTCTTTATTGACTGTGGAGTGACAGTTGTTGATCTTTGTTTCTTAACTAATCCTTTCTAAATTGAGATTGGAATGGTTGACCCCTTAAAGGAACGACTCGACAAAATACGAAAATTCTCTGATTCTGCTAAACGCAGAGCAAATTTGTATAGTGAAGTCAATGGAATTCATAATGAACATGCTTCTAGCTCTTTAGGTGCACTTCAGAAAGCGCCCGCACCTGGCAAAAAACTCCAAAAAATTGGATTTTTGATGCTATGGATTCCTGAACCTACTGGCGTTACTTGTGCCATTGGAGGTCCTATGATAGTTGCAGGAAGATATCTTGACAAGAAATACAACGGTTCAACCCTCCATGATATCGGTCATGAAACAAAGAGTACTATTTCTTCCCTCAGTGACTTTAAGAATTCTATAATGTGAACTCCCTTAGTTTTTAAAAGGATTAATACAAATCATGATATGACTACTAGGACTCAAGCATTAGTGCCAATTACAATTGCTGCTGTAATTATTGGTGTAGTGGGATTAATGTCTATTCCAGGTGACAGTAAATTGGAATCAGTTGAATTTCCTAGGGGTACAATTAAGATTGATGACATTCCCATTGAAGTGCAAATTGCAGATTCTGAACCAAGACGTGTTCGTGGATTGATGTTCCAAGATCAATTGCCTTTTGATCAGGGAATGATTTTTGTGTTTGATCAACCTGGTCTTTACTCACTTTGGATGCTTAACATGCAATTCTCGCTTGATATGATTTGGTTTGATGAGAATGGAAAAATAGTCTATATTGAAAAAGACGTGCCTCCCTGTAAATCTGCACTAGAGATTACTACTTGTCAAAGTATAGTTCCTGATAATGAGGCACTTTATGTTCTTGAAGTTACATCTGGATTTATTGATCTTCATAATGTTACCAAAGATTCAATTTTAACTATAATTTCAATTTAAAATTGCAAAGCCTTATCTTGGAATCTTCTTAAATGATTTTTATGAATAAGAAAATTATAATTCTAATTTTGATTCCTGTAATTGTTATCCCTTTGATATTTTCAGTTTATCTGGAATTAATGTCAGAAAAACAATCCCTGCAAACTTTTGAAAATAATTTCATTTATTCAGATACTGAGAAAATTCAGAAAATTCTTGCAACTAAAAATATTTCAATGTCTTCTCCATCTGTAATCACTGATCATACCATTAAACAATACTGCACTTTCTTTGATGATGATGGTGTGCAACAATTTGTGTCTTATTGTGTTACTACTGCCATCTTGGATTCCGAAGGAAAGCCTTTGGGAAATATCAACATGGGTGGCAATCCAATTGAGCCTAGTATGGCGCTTGCTCTAGTTGAGACTGGCTCATCTTTTGATTCTAAATCTGAAGAAATTGGCTTTATTTTTGAAACCATGATTGACACTTTGGTATGTGACTGTTGGGATGAGAAAAAGCCTGGAGGATTTGAATCTGTTTCTGCATGGATTCATACTGCAGAGCAAAAGTATGGTGAATCTTCCCAGTCTACTCTAACATCAAAAATTAATGGGTTGGCCCAAAAACAACTAATTTTGGAGATTACTCCTTCTAACGATTCATATCTTTGGACATTGATTATTCTCAGCTAGTCTAATTATATACGACAAAATTCTTTGATTGACAATTACTATGATTGACCAGTTATGGCTTGTTATTTTGGGGTTTGCAGCTGGAGTTCTGGGCTCTATGATTGGACTAGGCGGTGGCATAATCATAGTTCCAATATTGACTTTTCTAGGATTTCCTCCTACTGCTGCAGCAAGTAACAGTCTTTTTGGTGCGTTAAGTAATGCAATTGCATCTACAATCTCATATTCCAAACAAAAAAGAATTGTTTATTCATTAGGTCTAAAGCTTGGATTGCTTTCAGTTCCTGGAACTATCATGGGAGCATTCCTCTCCACTGATGTAACTCCTGATATTTTTAAAATCTTATTTGGATTTGTATTGATTGCATCTGCCGTTTACATCTTTGTTCGAAAAAAAATTGACAGCGCTGAAAAAACTTTCTCAACACAAATGATGATTTTTGCCGTAGGCGCTAGCTTCTTTGCGGGATTGATCTCTGCATTTTTTGGAATTGGCGGTGGCATAGTCTTTGTTCCTTTAATGGTTGTTGGAATGGGAATGGGAATGAAAAAAGCCGCTCCTACATCCCAATTGATATTACTGTTTTCATCATTATCAGGAGTAATCACTCACAGTTTATTGGGACATCCTGATTTTATGCAGGCAGGACTTTTAGCCATTGGTTCTTTTATTGGAGGATTGATTGGTGCGAGATTATCTTTAGATGTAAAAGAACGCTATTTGCAAATTATCGTGTCAGTTGTAATTTTAATTGCTGCTGGTAAATTATTTGTAGATTCTTTAACTGGAAATCTGAATTTGTTTGGATTTTAGCCTTAGAATTTTTTTTGTGTTTTTATACTGATTTTCTAATACATGTTGTTCATTAGATCTTTGGATCTAAAATCTGGTGAGACTATTTGGCTCTGGTATTTTTGTTTTAAATTTTTTAATTTAATGACTATTCTCATCAAATGATAATGGAAGTCATGATATTATATGAAACTTAACATGTATTATTATTGAATAAAAAAATTCTGATAGGAATTGCAATTGTGATAATTGTCACTGCAGTTGGAATAGCTGGTGCCAAATCCATGCTTGGAGATGATGCTACCGAACTTCCCTTTGAAGAAGAAGCTGAAAAAACACTTGATCTTCAGGAAGGTGATGAATCATCTGAAATTGGTGAATCTGAAGAAGACGAATACCGAGAAAACAATCCATAGTTTCACTTTTTATTGTTTATCTTGGAGGTTCTTTTTTAATTCTATAGATGTTTTTTTTGGAAAGAACTATTGTCTCTCCTTCTTGGTTTGTTCCTTCATAATCTATTCCAATTTTTCCAAATTCTTCATCAATGTCTTCTTTTGAGGATACACTGAATTTTAATTTCAACACTTGATCTGTATAGAATGGTTTTAGAAATCGTGTGTTTCTGTTTTCCCATCCTGAATCCCCATCAGTTCCAAGAAAAATTATGTGATTTCCATAAATTTGGCTCAGTCTTGTAAACTCTCCTTCCATCCTTGATAATATTGCTCTTCCTGAAACTAATTGTTGGTCTCCCTTTGATTTGTTTTCCAGAAATGCGTTTCTTACTCTAGAGAAGTTGAGATATTCTTCTAATTCTTTTTTTGATATGCTACATGTTGAATAAAATGAGTCCCCTACTCTGAATTCTGAAAATTTCTTCATTACTATCTTACTTCATCAACACAGAAAGTAACTTCAGATGATGATGCAGAATTATCTGAGACGAGGAAATTAAATGCGTCTGCAATTCTTTGGTTGTTTGGTTCTGTTCCTGTCACTGAACCTGGGAAAATTGTGAATATTCTAATTTTTGAACTTAACACATCACTTAATTCTTGATTGACTGTTGTTGTAAATGGTCTTAGCGCTCCTCTGAACACTTCTACTTGAGCTCTTTGAGTGCCTGTTACTTTTTTACCTATTGGCAAGTCTGGACCAATAATCATTATTGCACCTTTGACATCTTTGTAAAGGCGAGGATCATTACTTCCTCCTGGAACAAACTGTTCTAGAGTTCTTTGTGCAACTGTAGCTGGTGTTGAGATGAATTTATCGGTTAGTTCTTCCCATTTTGCTCTTGATAATTCTGTTAATTTTGATATTTCTGGTAATTTTCCTGTAATGTGAATAACTCCAAGAATTTCTCCAATGTTTGTCTTTGCAGTGTTTAACCATTTTGCTACCTCATCTGGATTTTTGATATCTACTACATGCGAGTGGAATTTTCCACTAATGTATTCTTGAAGTTCAGTTGGTGTGGACTGTGAGATAAAACATGCAACCTTTCCACCATTCTTTTCTATGTGTTGCGCTAAAAATTCTACTCTTTGGGCATCTGTTTTGTCTGTGGCATCAATTGTGAATACCACTGTTTTGCCTGTAAAATCTGGTTGATGAACTCCAGGTGTCGTGGTCCCAATATGTGGTTTTACTGGATAAAATACTCTGTCTCCTGGAATTACTTTTCCATTTAGAATTTTTGCTATCTCATCATCACATAAATTCAAAACTGATTCTGCAACTTGTCCTTGTGACAGAAACTCTCGATTTGCAATCATATGAGATGTATTGTTTTGTACTTTTTCTGCAATACTCTGAATTTTATTTAATAAATTTGTAAATGTCTCAGTAAGTTTGGATATGTCTTTTCCATTTGCTAATTTTTGTGCAGCTTTGGAAATCCCCTCTTTGACAGTATTTTCATCTTCCCCTAATAATGGGAGTAATTCTCTGTTTGCAGCATCTACTTCTGTTGGAACTAAATCTTCAAATCCACTAACTCTCATAAACTCTGCAGCAGCTTTTGGATAAACTGTCTTGTAAATTCTATCTGAGTGAACCGGACCTGGATTTGTTGCAATGGATATGATTCCTTTATCTGTTAATTCCCATGACATTAATTCTGCCAATCTGTTCTTTGCTCCTTGTGCTGCGGTGTATGGGCTTCTGAATCTGTATGGTCTTTGTTCTAATGGACGCTCTTCTGTAAAGAATGTTGAAATTGTAATTATTTTCCCCTCTTCTTTCATTACTTTTAATGCTTGAACTGAACCCCAAAAAGTACCTGTTAAGTGAATCCCAATTGTACTTTTGAATTCTTCTAGCGATGCATTTGCAAAACACGTAACAGGACCAGAAACTCCTGCATTATTGATAATGTAATCTACAGTTACATTTTCTGTTTTTAATGTATCAAACATGTTGTTCATTGCTGTTTCGTCAGCAACATCGACACCTGCAAAAATTCTAACTGATGAATTTACACCTTGAGGAATGCTTGCTTTGAGTTCTTTTGCCGCTTCTTCTAACGGTTCTTTTCTTCTTCCAAGAATGATTACGCTTGCTCCTTCCTCGATGAATTTTGTAGCAATGGCTTTACCTATTCCTGTTCCGCTTCCTGTAATCAGGGCAATTTTATTTTGGAATTTTAGCATCAGATACTGTGTCAAAAGTTTTGTGATATTTAATTCGATTGATCTCTGCTGTTTTTTCTTGATATCTTTATTTGTGGGTATGACTCACGATTTTTAATGCATGATACTGAATCCGATACATTTGTCTATCAAACATGGCCTGAGAAATTTAGTGGGATGTTAAAGAAGATCGGCATTGATTCTGAATCTAAGGAAATAGGAACTGACAATGTCGAAAAAAATGATTACTATAGTAGATATTTTGCTCAAACTCCTAGAATGATAACTAATAGGGGATGTCTTGATGTCAAAAATTCCAATATTGACGTGATACAAATTATTCAAAAGGGGTAAAAATGCAAGATCCAAATCCACTTCCATGGGGCGCTTTAGATAGATTTCAAGCACATTTCATTGTTAGAAAAGATGCTGGTGCATCTGTGAAGAATTATGTTGCAAGAACAATTCTTACTACCAAAGGACACTTTGGCAACAAATCTGTTGTTAAAGTACACTGGGATGGACCTGGAAGCTTAGCTTCAAAATTAAATTCTGATACTGAACTCAATGATATGATTGCAAAACAATCCCTCAAAGATGCAACAATCTATGTTGAACCTACTGATGGGGCTGTCCGAATACGAGGAAAATGGGATAATCACATTGCATTTGGTATTACTAAAGAACTCTTTGAGATCTATGACCGAATCGCAGGCCACATAAAATCAGTCTAAGCTTTCCACCAGTCTAGTGCAAGAAAATCTACTT
Organism: Candidatus Nitrosopumilus salarius BD31; assembly: GCF_000242875.2. Taxonomy (GTDB): domain Archaea; phylum Thermoproteota; class Nitrososphaeria; order Nitrososphaerales; family Nitrosopumilaceae; genus Nitrosopumilus; species Nitrosopumilus salarius. Next base: position 76,676 of record NZ_AEXL02000090.1, read on the forward strand.
TGTCTTTGCCTTTAGGAATTGCTAAAATGAATTGCTTTCTTACTGTAGTTGCAAGTCGTCCTGCAAGAACAATTCCTGTTGATGTAATTGATTCACTTCGGTTATACACTTGAATCAAAAATGGTGCATGATCAATTCCTGGCCCCTTTTCATACACTGCAAAGTCGCACCCAAATTTTATTCCTGGATTTATGATGTATCCTTTATCTCTAAAATTTTTGTAAACTAAATATTTTTTATCAAATTCATGAACTTCTTTTTTACAAATTTCAATCATTTCATCTACTGATATTTTTTGGTTTGTTTTGTTGATTGTAATTTTTTTATTCTCTAAAAGATACAACCCTTCTATTAAATCTAAAATTAATGGAACATCTATCTCATCAAGTTTTGGTTTAGGCATGCCGATTGGTTTTCCATAATATCCTTGACTGAAAAGTTTCCGTGAATCTTCAATATTCCATACTATGATTCTATTCTCAATTAATTCACTTTTCATTATTTTTGTGAAATATTATGTGTATATGAATTCTCTAGTTTGGATAGGCTTCTTTTTTATTGATAAAAATAAATTAAAAGTGAAAAATGTGTTTGTTTACAGGCTTAGTGCTAACAATATGAAAGAATCTGAAACTCTTTGACATTTGTCTGACATTTCTTCAATTCCCTCTATTACATCCTTAATCAACAATAATTCTTTTGTGTTTGTTACCTCGTTTAGAAGTTTTATCGTAGTTTCTCTGTATTTGATATCTATTTCTCTTTCAATTGTTTGTGTTTCTTGTGCTAATTCAATTGCGTTGGCTGTATTTGTATTTAGACTTCGAATGATTTCATTTAGTTTGTAGACTTCATCTACTACTAATTCGATCAGTTTTGTGATGTCTTGATCAAGCTTTGCACTTTTGAGTGTAGTTATCTTTACGTTTGAAAGTTTGAATGAAATGCCTGTAATGTATCCTGCAATTTCATCCATGGTGTAAGCTGTGTTTAGAAGATTTTCTCTATTCATGATTAATCCTCCAACATCTGCTACTTCTCTTGTAATTTTTCTTCTTAGATTCTCCACTTCTTCTTCGATGGTTGATATTTGTTCTAATGTGTTCTTGATTCCTGTCTTATCTTTTTTCATCATAAGCTCAGGTAGTGTTGCAAGTTCTCTGGAAGCATTTAGAATTCTGTTGATTTCGTCTTGTAAAACTGCTATAGCCTTTCTTTTTGCTTGAACTTCAAGCTCTCCGCTATACATAACATAAGCCAGAAAAGCTCTAGGTAATTTAAATCCTCTATGATTTTTGGTATTTTTTGAGCACGAATCACATCAAATTTTTGTCATGTGCTACTTTGGTTTGTCCTTTGAATAATGTTATGACTTCTTCATTAGTTGATGCATCTTCAGCTGCTTTTTCAACTCTAATCTTCCCTGTAAATTTTGGAAATCTCAAAGCAAGACCTGTGTCTTTTCTTATTTTATCTCTCGCAGCTTTGTGAATTGGACTTAATGTGATATCTGAAGCTACTACTTCTATTACTAATTCTGGTTCAAACCACACATCTGCTTCCATCTCACTATTTATTCGTGGATTTTTTTTGATTGTAACTTTGGGATGAAGAATTTGAAAAAGTTGATCTAAATCTTCATCTGAAAATCCTGTCCCAACTTTGCAAATACTTGTGAATTCATCATCATCTTCATCATATGTTGCAAGCAAAAGTGTTCCATAGTTTCCAGTTCTTCTACCTTTGCCGAAATATCCTCCTATCACAACAAGATCTAAACTATCTCCTAATTCATTTTGATATTCTCTTTTGAGTTTTAACCAGTGACTTCCTCTTGAACCTGCTTGGTATGGCTTGTCTAGCATTTTTAGCATCAACCCTTCACTTCCTGCATTAATACTATTTTCCATAAACTCTGTGATTTCATTTTCATTTCTAACAATACACATGGGGATGTATTTTACAAATTCATTTTCTGTGATGTTTTTTTCAAGTTTTTCTCTCCTTTCTTTATATCTTAATTCTAAACAACTTCTACCATTATGATACAAAATATCAAAAAAATTCACTGTGATTGGATACTTTGTGACAGCTTTTTCTATCTTGTATTTTCTTCTTCTATGCATTAATTCTTGAAAAGGTAAAAATTCACCGGTGTTTTCATTAATTGCCACTATCTCTGCTTCTAAAATTATATTATCTCCTTGAATGACTTTGGGGATTTTCTCAATAATATCTGGATAATAACTTGAAATATTTTCTAAACTTCTGGAAAACAGCACCACTTTTTCTCCTTCTATGTGTAGTTGAACTCGTTCTCCATCTAACTTGTATTCTGCTGCAAATTCATTTCCCATTTTTTCAATTGCTTCTTTTTCACTCTTTACTCTATCTGCAAGCATTGGTCTAATTGGATTGAACAAAATTATTTCAAATTTTTCTACTCCTTCGAGACCTTTGGTTGCAATAGTTTCTGCAACTTTACCTAGATCACTTGATACATTGTATGCATGCTGTAGAATTTTTCTATTATCTTTGTTCCCTGAGAATGTAATTGCTAATGCATCCATTACTGTGTTTTCGGCAATCCCTAATCTCAAAGTTCCCAACAAAATTTTTAGAATATAACTTGCCTCTAATGGGGTTGCATCGTTTAACAAACTCGATATGTATTTCATCTTCATATCCTGTGAATGAGATCCCTCTAAATTGGCAATTTTGAACAATGTTTCATAAACTCGTTCTATTGTAATGTCTTCTACAAGAAATGTTGTCTGCGTTTTTTGTTCTAATATTGTTGATGCTGCATGACCTAAATCTCCACTTTCTCTGTACTCTTCTTCAATCCGTTTAACTGGTATTCCTGATGACTTTGAAATTGATCTTATTGCAAGTTTTTCAGCAACTCCTAACTCAATTCCTTCAAAGTCTGGTCTTAGTTTCCCTTGCAATAGATAGACAATCTTTGAAATTATATCTTCTGGTGTTTTCTCAAATAATTCTACAAGATATTGTGTTAACTCTAATCTTTTTCTGGTTGACTCCATTTTATAAAATGCATCAGCTAAGATAGAAAATTCCATTCTATTTCTTTACGTAATCCTGAATAAAAGTCTGAATCTAAATATATCTAAAAATTGTTGGTTTGTCTGTTTTTGGAAGATCTGATACTAATGCAAAATTGTATAGTGGATACATCTCCTTGTATTGTTTCATAAAACTCCATGCGACATCATGTGTTTTGAACATTGTTCTGATACCCTCGATCTTACTCTTTTTTCCAAATACATCAAATGGTACTACTGTGTATTCTTTGGGGCGATTATGTGGTCTTGCTTTAAGGAACCAAGCAAGTGCAAAAATGAAAACTGCTCCTAAAATCACATACACTCCTGCAACTTTGAAAAATGTTAGGATAATCCCTGGAATCGTCTGTCCAAATAATATTGCTACAAAAGTTGAAAATGAAATTACTGCTAATGCTGTGAAAATGTACGTTTTCCAATCAAAGATCTTTTGAAATGCATTCATAAGATACAATCTATAACATTCATTTTGATTTAACTATTTCCTATGATTTCTAATGTTGAAAGTCTAGTCTGGATCTTCGTAGTTTTCTTTCTTTTCACCAGCATGTGTGTCTTCCATTGGTTTCATCTTTGTTTCAAGAATATCCATTCTTGCTCTATATCCTTCAGCATACTCTAATTCGGATGGGACTAATGTTGCTGGGTGGATGAATCCTTGACTTCTAATTGCCATTGCTTTCTTTGTTGCAATCTCTCTGATGTAATCCCAATCTGGTGTTGAAAATCCGTCAAATGGCCCTGTGAGTTTTCCATTATGCATGCTAAATACCAACGCTTCTACAATTGGAATGCAAAAGTTGATTGTTGCTGCAGAGTTTAGTTTTACAGGCATTAATGGCATGTTATGACTTCCCCTTGTATTCCCTGCAACAAAGTGTGGATTGTTAAACACACTACCAACTTCTTCTGTTGCTGGGAAGTTTTTCTGAGTTCTAACTAAGCATATTGGATCATCTTTTCCAACATATGTTCCTGCAATATTGTGTAGTCTATCTGTTGATGCATCAAGTATAGGTTCGCCATCTTTTGTGTATACTGAATCTACAACATATCTTCCTGGATACATTAATGCTGCTTCAATAGTTGGTTTGTCTTCCCATAGATGGAGCTCTGCAATTTGAGCTTTTTCAACATCCATGATGTGCATTGTTACTCCTGCTGCAAGACTTTTGTTTACAATTAACCCTGTATTGCTTAGTGCATCTACAAACATTCTGTAAATTGGATAGTTAAATGCACCTGGCTCTGTTTTGTCAGCCGCAAAAACTGTGAATGCTTCATTTGGCCTTTCTTCAAATTCCATTTCTGCAACTCCAGGACCCATACCTTTCACGTTACCTGAAAAGGAATCTTTCAATAGATCTTGTCCTGCACCATACAATCCCTCTGCTTTTGCAACTTGAGTTCCTGCCATGAAAGCATCCCATGCTAATTTGTGAATTTGTTCATTGTCTACTCCATGTGTATGAGTCATCACAATGTGGGTGTCGTCTCCACAATACCCTATGTAATAATCAATTAGTAAATCTGCTGAATTTTTGATGGTATTTCTAATTGCTTCAATTAGTCCATCACTTGGTTTTGTATGTCCACCAACTCCCCCAACATCGGCTTTGATAACGGAAACTGTAATTTTCATAAATCCCATTTTTATCCCTTTGATTAATGTGTTTTTAGCAAAGCTCTATGATCTAAAAATAATTGAAAAAATTTTCATTTTTCTTCAAAAATTCATAACAGTAATAAATGCCCTCAGTTAGGCTTTTCATATGGCAGATAAACCACACTTGAACCTGATTGTTACAGGACATATTGATAATGGAAAATCAACTACTATGGGTCATTTTTTGATGGATCTTGGAGTTGTAGATGAAAGAACAATTGCAGCTCACGGAGCAGAATCCGAAAAGACCGGAAAAGGTGATACTTTCAAGTACGCTTGGGTTATGGATAACATTAAAGATGAAAGAGAAAGAGGTATTACAATCGATCTAGCTTTCCAGAAATTCGAGTCAAACAAGTACTTCTTTACTTTGATTGACGCTCCTGGTCACAGGGACTTTATTAAAAACATGATTACTGGTGCTTCTGAAGCCGATGCAGCTATTCTAGTACTTTCTGCAAAAGAAGGTGAAACTGATACTGCAATCGCAGCAGGTGGACAAGCAAGAGAACACGCTTTCTTGTTGAAAACACTTGGTGTAGGCCAACTAATTGTCGCCATCAACAAAATGGACGCAGTTGACTACAAAGAAGATGCTTTCAATGCCGCAAAAGAGAAAGGTGAAAAACTAGTAAGATCTGTAGGTTACAAACTAGAAAACGTACCATTCATTCCAGTTTCTGGATGGAAAGGCGATAACTTGGTTAAAAAATCCGAGAACATGGCTTGGTACAAAGGTAAAACATTGCTTGAAGCATTTGATGACTTTACTGTATCTGAAAAACCAATTGGTAAACCACTACGTGTTCCAATTCAAGATGTATACACCATCACTGGTGTAGGCACTGTACCTGTAGGTAGAGTAGAAACTGGTATCATGAAGACTAATCAAAAAATCATTGTTATGCCTTCGGGTGCTCTCGGTGAAATCAAATCTATTGAAACACACCACACTGAAATGCCAACTGCAGAAGCAGGTGACAACATTGGTTTCAACTTGAGAGGTATTGAAAAGAAAGATATCAAGAGAGGAGATGTACTTGGAACTCCTGATGCACCACCAATGGTTGCAAAAGAATTCAAAGCACAAATCATTGTAATTCATCACCCAACAGCAATTGCTCCTGGTTACACACCAGTTATGCACGCACACACTGCACAAGTTGCAGCAACTGTTACTGAGTTCCTTCAAAAGATCAACCCAGCAACTGGTGCAGTTGAAGAAGAAAATCCAAAATTCCTTAAAGTTGGAGATTCCGCAATTGTCAAAATCAGACCGGTGAGACCAACTTGTATCGAAACTTTCCAAGATTTCCCTGAAATGGGTAGATTTGCTCTTAGAGATATGGGTGCAACTATCGCAGCAGGTATCGTTAAGGAAATTACCGAAGAGTACAAACCATAGGCGGATTTTATGACTCAAACCGCCCGTGTCAAACTCACTTCTACCAGTCTGCCAAAATTAGATGGTGTTTGTGGGGAGATAATGGGAATTGGTAAAAAAACGGGTGTTAAAGTTAAAGGTCCAACTCCACTCCCAGTAAAAAGATTACATGTTGCTACAAGAAAATCCCCTTGTGGTAGTGGTACTGAAACCTATGAAAAATGGGAAATGAAAATGCATAGAAGAATTATCAATATCAACGCCGATGACAAAGCAATTAGACAACTCATGAGACTTAAAATCCCAGATGATGTCTACATTGAATTGTCTTTGACATAATCTGTTATCCTTAAATTATAGAAATCTTGATGATAAACATGGTTGAAGAAAACATTGACGAAGTAGAAGAAACTCCTGTTGAAACTTTTGAAGTAAATTATGCTTGTCTTAGATGTGGCACTGCTGTTTCAAATACTGAATTGTCTCGCTTACCTGAAATCAAATGTATTTGCGGCTTTAGAGTATTTACTAAAGTAAGGCCACCAGTAGTTAAAACCGTAAAAGCAATCTAAACTATCTATCTTTTTTGTAACTGTGCTCTCTTTGCAAATGTGTTCTCATATCTTCCATATTTGAAAAATATTTCTTACATTCTTTACAATCATATTTTAAATCCTTACCATGAACAATTTCCTTGTGGTTCATAATTTCTTCTTCCTTTGAAAATTTTTTCTCACAAATCTCACATTTGATTTTTTTAAAAAATTCCACTTTACCCAAACTCTTCTTTCTTTTCATCCCAGCATTTTCTGCAAAGCTGACCTTCAATTTTCCAATCCCCTTTTGGGTTGTATCTGATCAGCCCTAATTGCGCCTCACACAATGCACAAAAATTCTTCTTTTTTCCATGATCTTCTTCTTTTTTATCAAAACATTCTTTGCACAACAAACCTTCCATGTCCCACTGCCATCTAGGTTCCCATAAATCAGTAATTTTTTGAGTTGTTCCACATATGACGCATGGCTGCCTTACTTTGCCTTCGTAATATTCTTTAGATTTTTCAAAATGACAGTCACCACAAAGCTTCCCCTTTAGATTCCATTCTCTTTTTGGTTTGTGTTTGTGAGTTAATTCTTTATTGCAGATAGTACAATATGTTGGTTTTTTACTAAATAATCCCATTTGATCTTACCTATGTGTCTTATTCTATAAATGTAAACAAAATAAAAATAACAAAAAATGTCTATTGTTCTAAGATTTTTTCAAGAGCTTGGCTTGCATTAAGCATTCCATTTCTCTTGGCAAATTCTTCGATCATTTTGTATTGTTTTTCAGTAAAACATACTGGCATTGAGCGATTTCCCATACAGTATAACTGAATTTTTTACTAATATCTTTTTCTCTTAGAAAGATATTTCAAACCACTTTCTCTATCACGTTTGTGGTTAAGAAACGACAGATCTTAGTTATCGGTCACAACACAAATGGTTGTACCCCAGAACATGAAAAGATTGCATACGATGTCGGAGTTGAGATTGCCAAATCTGGTTCTGTCTTAATTTCAGGTGGATTGGGTGGGGTGATGACTGCTTCTGCTCATGGTGCCAAAGATGCAGGTGGTTTGACTGTCGGTATTATTCCTCAAGATGATGCTTCTGAGGCCAATGAATTCTGTGATGTTGTTATTCCTACTGGAATGGGGTTGACTCGTGATTTTTTGAATGCTCTAAGTGCAGACGGTGTAATTATTGTGGGTGGTGGCTCTGGAACTTTGTCTGAAACATGCGCTGCATATATGAACAAAAAACCAATGGTGGCAATTCGAAATCTAAATGGACCTGTCATGCAGTATATTGATGGATATTTGGATCATAGAAAAAATGTCAAAATTATCGGTGTTGACACTGCTCAAGAAGCTGTAAAGAAAATTTTAGAATTAATTACTGCATAGAAACAAGTAATGGGTCTGGTCTATAAAACTCACCATGCTCTTCAGCAAGTTTGTTTAATTCATCCACAATCTTTTTGATTCCTATTTCTTTTGCTGTTTCAAATAATGGTTTCTTTAATCCTAATCCTAACTGTGCTGCTTTTTCAATTTCTTCAATATCGCTTGCACCATTAGTTACAAGCCATGCTGCATTATTCAGTATGTTTGCAACTAATTGTATTGGATTACATTTTTCTGCTAATTCTTCTGAAAGTGCAACTCTTTCATATTTGGTATCGGAATACTTGTAGTATCCTTCTCCTGATTTTTGTCCTAACTTTTTCTCATTGAACATTTTCTCAACGAGTGGATGTGGGTGGATGACTTTCTTGTCTCGTAAATGCATTTCAACAGTAGCTTTGTGAATTACATCCATGCCTGTAAAATCCGCTAATTCAAAAATTCCCATTGGAAATCCAAGTTTGAATTTTACAGCTGAATCAATCTCTTCCAAAGTTGCTCCTGTCCTATCTTTTACAAAACATGCTTCGTGAACCATCGGTATGAATAATCTGTTTATTATGAATCCTGGAACATCTTTTCTACAAACTACTGCTTGTTTGTTTACTGATTTTACATATTCTAATGTCATCTCTGTTACTTCCTTTGATGTCTTTTCACCTGGAATAACTTCGACTAATTTCATAAGTTGTGGTGGATTGAAGAAATGTATTCCTATGAATTTTTCTGGACGTGATGTTGTATTTGCTATTTCAGTAATTGGCAATGTACTTGTGTTTGATGCAAAAATTACTTCTGGTGCTGCAACTTTGTCTAGCTCTGCGTAAACTTTTTTCTTTAAATCCATAATTTCAGGAACTACCTCAATAACAAGTTCTGCATTTTTTGTTGCCTCGCTCAAATTAACAATAGGTGTAATTCTTGCAAAAATCGTATCGCCTTCTTCTTTTGATATCTTTTCTTTAGAGACTAGTTTATCTAAACTCCATTTTATTTTCTCCATTGCTTTATCTAAAAATCCTTGTTCGATATCTCGTAAAACTACATTATATCCAGCTGTTGCTGAAACTTGGGCAATCCCATGTCCCATTACGCCAGAACCTAAAACTGTGATGTTTTTTATTGCCATCTTTTTTAACAAAACCTTGCATCCTTTATAATGTATTTGACTTTTGATTCATGGTCCCAAACCATAATTGTTTTTATTTTATAATTGACTAGTGTTGATATGGAAACGAACATTGGTATTCCACATGATAACGCAAAAAATATCGTCGATATTTTGAATCGCCTGCTAGCTGATGAATACATTCTGTATACAAAAACTAGAAACTATCATTGGAATGTTACAGGAATCCAATTCAATGATCTTCACAAGTTCTTTGAATCTCAATACGTGGAGCTAGACGCAATAATAGACGAAGTGGCTGAGCGAGGAAGATCGTTGGGTGGAAAGACAAAGGCAACCCTTTCTGAGTTTATTAAAAATAGTAGGCTCAAGGAACAACCAGACACATTTCCAGAAGCCCCAACAATGTTGAGGAATCTTCTACTTGATCATGACTCCGTTATTCAAGCATTGAGACAAGATCTTGAAACTTGTACTAAATTAGGAGATGCAGGAACATCTGATTTTCTTACTGGTCTTATGGAGCAACATGAAAAGATGGCTTGGATGTTCAGATCATTCCTAGAATGACCCTTTCTTTTTTTAAGAATGCGCAAGCAATTTCGTATCATTTTTAATGTATTTCAAATTTTTATTGTTATATGGGCTTGTTTAAACGTAAAAAAGAAAATGATACCCAAACAAAATGTGATGTATGTGGTACTGAATTACACGAACCAGAGCGTTTGAAAAAACATATGAAAAAAGCACATGGAAACGTCCCTGCAAAGAAACTAGATCCAAATTCAGGTGACGGTGGTACTTGGTAAAATGCAACTTGGCTCAAGTCAAAAAACAACTCTAGTTTTTCTATGTGCTTTTGTCACTGCCGGCATTGTACTGTCCACAATGGTTTTCCCCTTTTGGAATCTAATTCGTGAAGACGTGTTTGAAGAAGTGACAATACTGAATAATGATAACGGTGTATGCTATGTTGAAACTAAGGATGATATTCCAAAAATCATTGAAGACTGCCTGCTAAATTCTGGTGATGTTGTAACTATCAAGTACGGTGAAGGTCTTGCCTGGGCTACTGTAGTTTCTCCTTAAGCAATGATTTAATATTTTGAAAATTTGGTAAATGAATATGGACTGTATTTTTTGTAAAATTGTTTCAGGGGAAATTCCTGCTAAAATTCTTAAAGAAACTTCTAATTCTGTTTCTTTTTTAGATGCATTTCCTCTTGCAAAGGGTCATCTGCTTGTAATTCCAAAAAATCACCATCAAAAAATTCAGGACATGTCCATTGAAGAAAACACTGATTTGTTTTCCCTTGTTCACTCTATGATTTCTAAAGTAGATTCGATAACTGGTTCTACCTTAATTGCTGTACATAATGGAGCAGATGCAGGTCAAGAAGTTCCACATGTTCATGTACATCTAGTTCCACGAAGCAAAGATGATTCAGCAGGTGCAATTCATAGCATGTTTAACTCTGCCTTGAAACTGTCTGATTCTGAAATTAATGATCTTTATACTAAATTAAAAGTCTAATATGGGTACATTCTTTCGTTGGTGTCTATGTTTTCTACGATGATTGCTTTTGTTGGACATGTTTCAGCAGCATTCATTATTTTGTTTACTCCTGCTCCTTTTTGATTAATTACTGAGGATTTTGGGTTTGACATACTTTCTTTATTTATCTCAAATACATCTGGTGCAATAATTTCACAACTACAACATCCTATGCAGCGAGTTTTATCTACATCTACAAACAGATTTGGTTGTTTTTTGGGTTCCTCTGCTTTCTCATACTCTCCATTTTTTCCATCAGGACGTACACGTGCATTGTATTCTTCCCAAAACTTTCTTTCATATTCCTTCCAAAAGTCCGGATCTCCTTCTTCAAACTCTTTAGTGAATTTACTCCAATCTTGTTCAGGAATTTTTTGATCTTCTGGAGCTCCCCATTGAGGTTTTTGCTTAAAGTTTGTTTTTGTAGAATTATTTTTTGTATGGTCTTGATATTTCAAATCTTTTTTTTGAACGTAATTTTGTTTTAGATAATTATATGCTTCTGTGATTTTTTTAAATTCTGTATCTTCTATTTTGTCTTTATTTTTATCTGGATGTAGTTCCAGTGCCATCTTTCGATATGCTGCCTTGATTTCCTCTTGGGATGAATCTGCATCTACATTCAAAACTCTCAACGCTTGATATGTATTCACTAAAAGTATCAGTCTGTTATTTCTTAAAAATAATTGCATACTGTTTTGCGTTAAACTGGATTATTCTAGCATGATCTCGGCATCTGCCTTCCATGCAGGCTCTACAATACATAAAAATTTCAGATTTCCTTTTCCTGTATTTTCAATGAATTGCTTTGAGTTTGGAGGAACATAAACAGAATCATTCTTTTCAAGATGATGTATGTCTCCTTCGATCTTTAGCTTTCCACTGCCTTCTAGGATGTAGTAAATTTCCGAAGATCTTATTTTGTGAAGTTTGGACTTTTTTCCTGGCTCTAATGTGAACTGTGCTAAACTGTAATTGATTCCATTTAGCGTATTATGTGGATGAAAATACTGTTTTATCTGTGTCCCTTCATTACCTTGAATTGATTTTATTTCAGAGTCTCGTTGTACTGACATTTCGACTAGATAATTTCTGAAACATTAGTTTTGAAATCTGATTCATACCATGTTGTTTTGTATGGCATATTTTTTTTTGCCAAGATGTTTATTGCAATATGCGCAAATTCTTTTTTCTTATCTACTGAACCATGCGTGTGAAGTGTTTTTGCTGGGATATGAACAATATCCCCTTCATTGAGTTTGATTGTTTCAGTTTTCTTTATTTTGAAATTGGTTTTGCTTGAACCGTATTTTCTAAAGATTTCAAGGCTGCCTTTTCCTTTTGTTGCAATTAGTACTTGATTCCCATCATGTGAGTGTAGTTTTGTTCTAGATCCTTTTTCAAAGTGAACATGATAAATATCTTGATCTTTTGATTTTATTTTTTCTGATAGTACCTTCATCCATGTTTTATTTGTGAACCAACTTGGATTTACATTTCTTTTATCATTGACACCATGAATGTTTGACTTGTTCATTTTAAATCCTTGATAAAATCTTCTTTTTCTTTTCTTGGAATTCTTTTTCTGTTAAAACCCCTGCCTTTCTTAATTTTCCAAGTTTTTCTAATGTGACTAAATCCTCATCTGCTTTTCCTGATATCATTCTTGCAGTAGCCATACCCTCGTTAATTTTTTTAATACCTTTTGCCTGTATTTTCTCTTTTTCTTTAATTGCTTTTTTTGTTAATTCGTCACTAGTTTTTTTTGCTTGACTTGCAGCCATTTCTCCAAATTCTACTGCATCATCCAATGCCTCATCTGCTCTTTTGATTCCTTCTTCAATTGCTTTATCTGCTTTTTTAAGAAATCTGTCAATGTATCCTCCCTTCTTTGTTTTTGCCATGTTACTTGTTTCATTTCAATTCTATTATTTCTTTCCTACCGGAATTGATTTAATAGCAGGAATTGCCTAGTCATAATGATTTTGACTAACAATGATTTCGACGTAAAAACAATTGTGATTAAAAAAAGTCTTGAAGAATCAGATGCGATGGAAATTGTCGAACAAAAGAAAACCGATCCCTTCAAATCTTTACTTTCTAGACCTAAAAAAGAAGACATCCATGTTGATTCTCTAAAATTGATTTATGAGGGTTCTCTGATAGTGTCTGGAAAATATAGTGCTAATTATTTTAGAAAATCTCTTCATACAATAGATGTTGATTCAAATGTTCATGGAGTTGTTTTAGGCGATGGTGTTTTTCCAGTAAGATCAAAATCTGGTCTTGAAAAGGCATTTGTTGGAAAACGTGGCAAAAATAAAATTGATCTTAACTTAGAAGAGCATGTTTTTGTTGAGGGTGAGGATGAGTTGATCTTTGATCATCATGGTCTAGAAGTGGAATTACCTTTCAAAATTGATTCAAAGAATATTGAAAACTATCCTGATAAAACATTGAATGAAAATCAAACTAATGTTAAAAAACCCGAATTTTCATATGAGTCTGCCATTGAAAAACTAAAAATTCATTTGAAAAAACCCCTTGAAGAAAATGTTCGAGATCTAAAGGATGAATTCACATTACATGATATCACTGAGGTCTACATTCCAATTTTTGAAGCAAGATTGTCTGATCTCAAAAAGAAAGTTGAGATTATTAGAATAGATGCAGTAAGAAAAAAAATTCTATAGGTGTTTAAATTTTCAAAAGTTTTCTGAACTGGTCATTATTGCTTAGTTTTTTAAATATTGGTTCTTCTTTTGCCCATGAACGAATTACTTTTGAGTTTTTAGATATCGCCTGTTTAAGTAATTCTAGTGATTCTGAATAGTTTCCTATCTCTGCATAACTTCTTGATTTTGCATAAATTATGTTTACATTGTCTTTATGTTTTGATAAAATCTTGTCAAAGATTTCAATTGCTTTTTCATGTTTGCCTATCTCTGCTAATTCAATTCCTTTGTGAAACAATGCATCCATGTGGCTTGGGTTGTTTTTGTAAACATTATCAAAACAATTCAACGCCTCCTCATGTTTCTTTATTTTACCTAAAATGATTCCTTTGTAAAATAAAGAATTTGGTTTTCTTGGTTCTAATGCTATTGCTTTGTCTAACACTTGAATTGCCTCCTCATGCTCTTGCAATTTATCAAGTAGGACACCTTTGTTAAAATATGATGCAGCGTGTTTTGGATCTGCTTCTATTGCTTTATCGTAACACTCTGCGGCGCCTTGAATGTTTCCCATCTCTGCCATTGCAATTCCCATGTTGTTAAACGCTTGTGCATCTTTTGGGCTGATTTCAAGCAATGAATCAAAACATGTGATGGCATCACTGTATTTTTTTATTTGATTTAATGCTAAACCTTTGTTAAATAATGCTGATGTGTTTTCAGGTTCTTGTTTTAAAATTTTATTAAATAACGAGATGGCTCCTTTTGGTTGATTTTTCTCCATCATCAACATTGCGTTATACATCAAATCCTCCGAATTGTCTTTCGAACCAAACAAACCCATGAACTAAGACAAATAATATTGTTAATGAAAGTTTGGCTTATCCTAATGATTTGAATTTCTTAATGGCCTCTTTTGCCATGTTTTCTTGTTCTTTGGCTGATGTCTTTGTGGGATCATCGGTTGCATATGCTTCCTTTGCTTCTTTCTTTTTTTCCATGATTATCTACAACAGTTTTTCTTTTTTACTTTTTCTGAACAATTCATGAAATAATGACTAATCTCATGTGATTTCTTCTTAAAGTTATTATCTTATTTCCTGAATTCCTAAACATGAAACAAAGCGATATTGATGAGATTCTTAGTCATATCAATGAAAAATTTAACGATGATGTTCCTAGTCTTGTAAAAATCATTGTCAGAAAAAAGATTACTAAACTAGAAAGATTTGAAATTAATTCTTTGCCGTCCTCTCTAAGAGAATGCACTGTTGAAGATTTGATAGAAATTGTAAAAAATGGTCTTGTTTCTGGTAACTTGAAACTATGATTGAAAATATTTGATCAACTAATTTGCATATTCAAGGATATGTTTAATTTGATTTAGTACTGACTTTGATTATGTCTGAAATAAAATATTTGGCTGATAAGGTATTTGTTCACAGATGGCCACATGACACTCCACTATGGGATTCCTTTACGAAAGACAATCTTGATGATCATATTAATAAAAATCCAGAAAAAAAACAGATCATAGTTAAAGACAATACGATAACAATTGAAAATATCGAGTTTTTCTCTCTTAAAAAAATTGGAATTTCAGTGCCTTTTTTTAAAGATGAATGTACTATGATCTTTGAAGGTAGATTCGGTGATCTTTTTGGCCATGCTCATATTACCATTAAATCTGGAAATTACCTTGATATCTTTAATCAGTTAATCCAATGGAGAGAAAATCTTCAAAATAATTCCTAGTTTCTATTTTAACAGATCATCGATTTGTTTTTTTATCTCATCGAAAATTCCTGCAACTCCCTCCATTATGCTATCTGGAATACATTTTCCGTTTTCAATATGGGTTCCATTTCCACATGTTAGAGATTTTGGATTTTGTTCTGCAAGATTTTTTTGGATTTCCGCATTTATCTTATTTCTTACTTCGTCATAAATTGAGATCTGTTTGATTGATTCAAATGGTATTGGCATTTTCCATGCAAATAATTGAAAGTATGCTGTCCCTTTCACTTTGACATTCATCACGCCATCTGCATTAATTATGGAGATGGCAGCTGGTGCCATCCTGTTTTTTTGAATATTTTGAAATGATATGATCTCTTTTGTTTCACCGGGGTTGATCATGGTGTTTATTTCACTATCTCCATATCCTATGGGAACATCATTAATCAAAACATCATAATGCAAATCTGGAATATATACTGGAAGTAATCCGTTATTGCTTAGACCAAATATCAAATTCAGATTAATTCCATGAATCAAGTCAAATGCCGCATTAAACCAATTTCCTGATAATGTGTTTAGTCCTACTCTAAGCAGCGTTTCCCAACTAATTGGTTCCCAGTCTATGCTTTGAAATTCAACCTTGCTAAGATTTACTCCAAGTTGAGTGTAAGAATATGCAAATAATCCTAATATGATGACAACTATTGCAAGAAAAACTATTCCGCCAATTGCAAATCCATTCATATTTTTTTGAAATTCTTTGTCAACTTAAGCATATTGAAAAATATGTTTTATTTAGAGTCTGGCGAATTATGATTCTGATTCCTCTGATGCTAAAATCATTTTTTTAATATCTTCTTTAGAATGGGCATTAGATATAGCTCCAAGTTTTCCAGGCAAAAAGAATATCTTATCTTTGCTAATCATCTGAAAATGATATTTTTGTAATTTTTTGGTGTCACATTGAGCAGCGTCTGCTGAATTTTTAATTTGACCCATCCTGTTTTTTGTAAAATGTGTCATAAACAAAGAACCTTTCCCTGTAACTATCACCTTACCATCAAATGATTTGCTCAATTCCTTTCTTGCATATTCTCCCAATGAATTAATTTTTGAATAAATTGATTTACCATTTTTTAATATTGATAATGTTGCATACCCTGTAGTCATAGATGCTGGGTTTGCAGAAAATGTTCCACCGCCAACATAACTTCGCTCTGATTTTTTCTTTCCAGTAGTGTCTGCAAATTCCATGATCTCTTTTTTTCCACACATTGCTCCAATTGCCATTCCGCCCCCTACAATCTTCCCCAAAGTTACAATGTCTGGATCTAACTTCATAGTGGGATAAAGACAACCATATCTGAATCTAAATCCAGTAACAATTTCATCTAGAATGAATAATGAATTATTTTTCTTGCAAAATTCTTGAATTCCTTTCAAATAATCTGATTCAGCTGGAATGCATCCGCCTCCACCTAACACTGGCTCAATTATTACCCCAGCTAAATCTTTTGAATGTTTTTTCAAAATGGAAAGAGATTTTTCTAAATTGTTGTATGGGATTGAAACAATTTTTTCTTCATTTACAACTCCGCTACTCTCTGATTCTGTAAATGGCCAGTTTACTGATTTTAACAAATCTGAAGTATAACCATGCCATCCCCCGTCAATTTTCGCGATAATTTTTTTACCTGTTACAGAACGTGCTAATCTTACAGAGTACATGGTAGCTTCAGTTCCAGATGTAACATAACGAATCTTTTCAGCTACTGGGACTGCTTTTGAAATTAATTCTGATAATAATATGGTCTGCTCGTTTACTGTTCCATACATCCAGCCTTTCTCAATTTGTTTTCTCAAAGACTCTTTGACCTTTGTTGGTGCATGTCCTAGAATCAGACTCCAGTGACCCATCCAGTAATCTACGTACTTGTTGCCATCTACGTCTACAAGATTTTTTCCTGTGGCTGATTTTACAACAAATGGGTAAGGTGCATAATATCTTATGTTATGAGAAACACCATTTACGTGAAATTTTGAAGACTTGGAAAATAGAATGGATGATTTATGAGTTTTTTTCTTGTAATTTTTTATGTAATCCAAAACCAAATTGACATGACTGTCCCTGTCATTTTAACCCTCAAAAAATGTTCTAAATTTGCCCTTTTTTATGAACAAACTGTGATTGGAGGAAATTTGCTGAAAAAAAACATGAAATTTTTTCAATTTTTTGTCCGATCAGGCACAATTTCACGTATGGTTTATATGGATTCCGTATACTTCACCTTCTGCATACGTAACGCAATAGGCGGCGCCCTTGATGATGTATGGCAATATGCCACTTTGTGATTCATGGGCCTCCAGTTACGCATACAAGAATGAGGATTTGATTGCAAGATCAATATCTGAAATGTGAAGATTATGTGCATCCGTCAATTCCAATTAAAGTACAAATGTACTTCAATAATCAAAATTACAAAACAGAATCCGGTTGATCCTGCCGGACCTGACTGCTATCGGATTGATACTAAGCCATGCGAGTCATTGTAGCAATACAAGGCAGACGGCTCAGTAACGCGTAGTCAACCTACCCTATGGACGGGAATAACCTCGGGAAACTGAGAATAATGCCCGATAGAACATTATGCCTGGAATGGTTTATGTTTCAAATGATTTATCGCCGTAGGATGGGACTGCGGCCTATCAGTTTGTTGGTGAGGTAATGGCCCACCAAGACTATTACAGGTACGGGCTCTGAGAGGAGTAGCCCGGAGATGGGTACTGAGACACGGACCCAGGCCCTATGGGGCGCAGCAGGCGAGAAAACTTTGCAATGTGCGAAAGCACGACAAGGTTAATCCGAGTGGTTTGTGCTAAACGAACCTTTTGTCAGTCCTAGAAACACTAACGAATAAGGGGTGGGCAAGTTCTGGTGTCAGCCGCCGCGGTAAAACCAGCACCTCAAGTGGTCAGGATGATTATTGGGCCTAAAGCATCCGTAGCCGGCTCTGTAAGTTTTCGGTTAAATCTGTACGCTCAACGTACAGGCTGCCGGGAATACTGCAGAGCTAGGGAGTGGGAGAGGTAGACGGTACTCGGTAGGAAGGGGTAAAATCCTTTGATCTATTGATGACCACCTGTGGCGAAGGCGGTCTACCAGAACACGTCCGACGGTGAGGGATGAAAGCTGGGGGAGCAAACCGGATTAGATACCCGGGTAGTCCCAGCTGTAAACTATGCAAACTCAGTGATGCATTGGCTTGTGGCCAATGCAGTGCTGCAGGGAAGCCGTTAAGTTTGCCGCCTGGGAAGTACGTACGCAAGTATGAAACTTAAAGGAATTGGCGGGGGAGCACCACAAGGGGTGAAGCCTGCGGTTCAATTGGAGTCAACGCCAGAAATCTTACCCGGAGAGACAGCAGAATGAAGGTCAAGCTGAAGACTTTACCAGACAAGCTGAGAGGTGGTGCATGGCCGTCGCCAGCTCGTGCCGTGAGATGTCCTGTTAAGTCAGGTAACGAGCGAGATCCCTGCCTCTAGTTGCCACCATTACTCTCAGGAGTAGTGGGGCGAATTAGCGGGACCGCCGCAGTTAATGCGGAGGAAGGAAGGGGCCACGGCAGGTCAGTATGCCCCGAAACTCTGGGGCCACACGCGGGCTGCAATGGTAACGACAATGGGTTTCGAATCCGAAAGGATGAGGTAATCCTCAAACGTTACCACAGTTATGACTGAGGGCTGCAACTCGCCCTCACGAATATGGAATCCCTAGTAACTGCGTGTCATTATCGCGCGGTGAATACGTCCCTGCTCCTTGCACACACCGCCCGTCGTTTCATTGAAGTGAGCTTTTAGCGAGGTGACGTCTGATTGGCGTTATCGAACTTGAGGTTCGTGACAAGGGAAAAGTCGTAACAAGGTGACCGTAGGGGAACCTGCGGTCGGATCACCTCCTTAGACATGGAAAAGTGTACGGGTGTACATAATCTTCACATTGAATCATCGATGCAATGCATCACGAAAGTGGTGTATGAAGGATGTAGTGGGTCTCTAGCCGGAGACTTGCAATGATCGTCGTGCATAGTCGTGTAATATGTGGCTGAATATACTGGTGTAAAGACGGTAATAGGTGGATTGCTAGGCTTGAGAAGAGATGAAGGACGTGGCAAGCTGCGATAAGCTCGGGGTAGGCGCACGCATCCTATGATCCCGAGATGTCCGAATGAGAATCTTACACATTTGTGTATTCCAGTACAATAGTATTGGAAGTCGAACCGTGGGAATTGAAGCATCTTAGTACCACGTGGAAAAGAAATCAATTGAGATTTCCCAAGTAGAGGCGATCGAAAAGGAAAGAGCCCAAACTGAATCCTTCGGGAGATGTGGTGTTTTGGTATGATAATATGGAATCTTGGAACACAGCTGAAATGATCTGAAAAGTTCTGGCAAAGAGGGTGATACCCCCTTAAGCGAAGTGGGAAGAGTCCTATTCATACCCGAGTAGTTGTCCTTGGTAGTGGGCAATGAATATGGGTGAAAGTAGCATCCGAGGCTAAATATTTCTCAAGACCGATAGTGGACTAGTACCGTGAGGGAAAGCTGAAAAGTACCCCGGAAGGGGGGCGAAAAGTGCATGAAACCTATTACTTACAGACGTGCGTGGCGTGGAAGGTGATTTTTTCAGATTAGAGATTCTAGCAATAGAGTTGAAGATTTGATGTTCAAATCATCAGCGTTACGCGTTCCGTCTCGAAACACGGGCCAAGGAGCTAACTGTCATGGCAAGCTTAAACCTGTAAAGGTGGAGGCGAAGGGAAACCGAGCTCTCGCAACTACGCAAGTAGTGAGGAGAGGCGTGTGAAAGTGCGTAGAGTCATGGCGGCTAGGCTAGAAGCCAGTCGATCTATTCCTGAGCTAGACGAAGGCGGGCGAAAGCCCGCTGGAGGTCTTAAGACGTTCTGACGTGCAAATCGTTGTTGTGACTTGGGAATAGGGGTCAAAAACCAATCTAGACTGGCGCTCGCTAGTTCCAACCGAAGCGTCTCGCAGGGCGTGCTTTGTGGAGATAGTGTTTCCGGTAGAGCACTGATAGAGAGGCGCGGGGGAGAAATCCCTCACCTCTCATTCAAACTCCGAACGGATATACATCGTAGAAGCAAGGACACGGGTTCGTGTGGCGTAAGGCTCACGACCGAAAGGGGTTTAACCCAGACTGAAGTTAAGGTCCCCAAATTTTTGCTAAGTGTCAAGCTAAAGAGCGTGTTCTCGCCAAGACAGCAGGGAGGTAAGCTCAGAAGCAGCTATCCTTTAAAAAGTGTGTAACAACTTACCTGCCGAGGGGGGATGCCTCAAAAACGGACGGGGCTAAAGCAAAATACCGATACTTTAGATAATCATCAATGGATGATTCGTGGTAGGTTGGCGTAGTGATTGGGTCGAAGCAGGGCGGTAACGTCCTGTGGACCGATTTCTATTGCAGATCTTGGCGGCAGTAACAGCATAGTATAGTGAGAATCTATACCACCGAAAGCGCAAGGGTTTCCAGGCAATGCGTTATCAGCCTGGAGGTAGTCGATCCTAAGATGTACCTCAACAGAGTACACCGAATGGGAAACTAGTTAATATTCTAGTACCTTGCATCAAGCGTTTGATCTATATGGTTCGCTTCCGGATAGGGGTTGTACAACTATCGTTGTATCCAACTATTCAAGGGATGGGGAGTGTCGTAATGACGAGAACTATCCCGAGGTAGGAATGGCTTCGCGTTAGCGAAGTTTTCTCGAGTCCAGGAGACCATGAAAGACTGTGTAGTTAGTAAGATGCAAGCTCGTACCCAGAACCGACACAGGTGCGCTGGCTTAGTAAGCTAAGGTGCTACGGGTATACCGTATGGCGAGGGAATTCGGCAAATTAGTCCTGTAGCTTAGGTATAAGGGATGCCTGCGATCTTCATGAGGAATGGGGACCGCAGGTTGCAATGACAAGGGGGTTTCGACTGTTTAATAAAAACACAGGCGACTGCTAGTCCGAAAGGATTTGTATAGTCGCTGAATCCTGGCCGGTGCCGGTACCTAAAACTTGGGTTCAACCGAGCTAAGGGCCGGTTAACGCCGGGAGTAACTCTGACTCTCTTAAGGTAGCCAAATGCCTTGTCGGGTAAGTTCCGACGCGCATGAATGGAACAACGAGAGCCCCACTGTCCCCGCCTACAACCCGGTGAAGCCACATAAGGTGGACGAACAGTCCATCAACTTCCATCGGGGAGAGAAGACCCCGTGGAGTTTTACTGCAGCTTGTGCTTGTGGTATAGTAAGAATTGCACAGGGTATCTGGGAGCCATGCTTAGCATTCCCCGGGATGTTAAGAAGCAACGATGTAACACCAGACTCTTTTTGCAGTACCACTTATCCAGTGAAGACCGGAGACACGTGCAGGTGGGCAGTTCGGCTGGGGCGGCACCCCTTTGAAAAGATATCAAAGGGGCCCAAAGTTGAGTTCAAACGGGGCAGAAATCCGTTGAAGAGGGCAAAGCCAAAAACTCGACTGAATGGATTTCCAAACGCACGGAATTCATAGACGAAAGTCTGGCTTAGCGATCCTTCGTGTGCCCACTATTGGGGCCCGGAGGTGACAGAAAAATTACCCCAGGGATAACAGGCTCGTCGCGGGCGAGAGCTCCTATCGACCCCGCGGTTTGGTACCTCGATGTCGGCTTTTCCTATCCTGGTCCTGCAGCAGGGGCCAAGGGTGAGGCTGCTCGCCTATTAAAAGGGAACATGAGCTGGGTTTAGACCGTCGTGAGACAGGTCGGTCTCTGCCTGATGGAAGCGCGAATAACTGAGGGGAAGTTGCTCCGAGTACGAGAGGAACAGAGCAGCGTGGCCACTGGTTTACCGGTTGTCTGATAAGGCAGGCCGGGCAGCTAAGCCATTTAGGCTAAGTGCTGAAAGCATCTAAGCACGAATCCTATCCCGAGACAAGTTATTCTTTCGTAAGATGAAGGTCGGCAGCAGAATACTGCGTTGATAGGAAGGTGGTGTAGATCACAAGCTTCGGCGAGTGGTGAGCCAGCCTTTACTAATAGACCAACACATCAGTTCAGCCACTTACATAGAGACTATGCGCGATGAATCATTTCAATTCATCAAGTGGAACATATACACGACTTGTACGATGATTTTATTTTTAATCACACTAGCGAATGCTATGCATTTTTTTTGTGATTTTATTTTTAGTATTTTTGTAATTGGAATTTTCTCTTACAATTGGGGCAAAATCTTTGCTTGGTCTTCTTAGTTTCAGTCCCTAAAGGGGCTCCACATCTATCACATTTTTCTTTAATCATTACTGTTTTTTCAATTCCTAATCCCTCTTCTCTTTAGTGACCCTTAATGAATGGAGGCTATGCTTGTATTTTTGATGATTTTAATTCATTTTGTGCCTATTTGTTGTTTGGCAGCTCTCTCTTGAATCTAAAATGGTAGATTGATATTTTTTTAGTGTGTAATAGGGACTAACAGACAACCAATTGTATTATATCAAATGAGAATTTTCTTATGAATATGGGTGTCGCATCCTTGAAAAATCTTAATTTAGATATAGATGCTTTAGAAAAAATTTTCTCTGACCATTCTATATCTACTATTACTGATAAGGATGGGACAATTATTTATGCAAACCAAAAATTCTGTGAGATTTCAAAATATTCTGAGGATGAATTACTTGGAGAAAATCACAGACTTTTAAAATCTGATGAACATTCTCCAGATTTTTATGCAAAACTATGGGATACGATATCTGATGGAAAAATCTGGAATGGGGAAATAAAAAATAGGGCAAAGGATGGTTCCTATTACTGGGTTAAAACGACTATAACTCCGCTGTTTGATTTTAATCATAATGTACAAAATTACATTGCCTTGAGAACTGATATAACAAAAGAAAAAGAAATTCAACAAAATCTTGAAAAAATGGAAGCGAAACTACTTTCTCAAAATGAAAATTTGCTTTCTATGGTTGAACAAAAAAGCAATGAACTAGTAAAATCTGCAAGATTAGCTACTATTGGTACTATGGCAAGTAGAGTAGCCCATGATTTGAAAAACCCTCTGACTATCTTGCAAACATATGCAGACATGCTTACTCCTGAAATAATCACAAAACTAAATTCTAAAGATAGAGAAAAATGGTTTAGGATGCAAACTTCTATTTCTGATATGAATAGAATTATTGAAGATGTTTTAGAATTTGCAAGAACTAGTGAAATTAAAAAAACCCCGTCTTCGCTTTTGAGAATTTTAAAATTAGCCCTAAACCATGTGGATTACTCATATGGTATTGTGATCAATCTTCCTGACGATGACGTTTCTATAAACTGTGATCCTAGAAAATTAGAGGGTGTATTCTCTAATTTACTTGATAACGCAGTTCATGCAATAAATGGTCATGGTGAAATTGATGTTTCAATATCTTTTGATTCTGAGTTTACAAAAATTCAGATTAAAGACTCAGGTCCTGGAATCTCTGATGAAAATTTGAAAAAAATTTTTGAGCCTATGTTTACTACAAAAACAACTGGAACTGGTTTGGGATTAGTAATTTGTAAAAGTATTATTGAACAACATGGGGGTAGTATTTCTGTAAGTAACAAACCTACTACATTCACTCTTGCATTGCCCCGATAGATAATTGTGAGTGTTTTCCGATTATTCTTCTAACTCTATATCTTTTTGAAGCTCTTTTGGTAATCCTACCCACCATTCTTTCAGGTTTTCAGACATGCTTTGAAAAGATCTTTAGTTGCTAATAGATCTGTCGCTTAACTCCTTAAAGCAATTGTTAAAGAAAATCTGACCCAATTCAATCCTTTATGAATCTTATATCTTGTGTGTTTTTTGATTCGTCAATTTTAACAATTATAGTGTCTCCCAATTTGTTGAAAATTCTTTGTCGTCTATCATTAGTTAAAATCCATCCTAATATGACATCTATTGGTAATAGAAATGATTTTCCAAAACTGCTGATTATAATACTTTTTAAACTTGGATTTAATCCATCAGTATCTGTTATTTTTAAATTTAGAATTTTTTTACCTATTGTTTGACCCGTTTTGTATTCTAAAATTATCCAGTATAGAAAGAAGATGATGCTCGTAGGGATATAATGGATACTTTCTGCCCAAAAAATATCTTCTTCTATATCATAATATGATATCCCAAATAATGCAAAAATCAGCATTGTTGTTATGCTTGAAATGATAATAAAATCAATTAACCATGCAATAAATCTGTCAGTCCATTTTGCAAGAATTATCTTTGATGGTCTTTCAGCGTCTGAGTTGTCCATACCAATATTGTTTATCTCAAATTAATAAAACATGTTGATCAGTGGTTGACATTGGTTATAACATAGTTGATTTATGTACGTTTGATAATTAAAATTCATGAAAGCAAAATTTGCGACATTTTGTATCTCATGTGGTGATAAAATTCAACCCGGTAAAGAGATAGCAAAAAATAAAGATGAGAATTGGGTGCACAAACATTGCGTAGATGACTCTGAAGGATTACCTTAGAAATTAATAGTCTTGCCTTTCAAACATAATTAGAATTATTTTTGGCGTCGATAAATCCTATTGAATTATTTTTATGGACATTTCGCAGAAACGAAAAAGATGTTGTGAATCTTTACAATTCGTTATCCCCTTTAATGCAATTAGCTACTGGTGGCTCTATGCTTAATTTTGGTTATTGGTCTCCAAATCACATTGATCCTATTTCTGCCCAAAACAATCTTTGTATGGTTTTTGCAAATTTAGCTGAATTATCTTCTGCAAAAAATGCAGTGGATGTAGGTAGTGGATTATCTGCTCCATCAAAACTTTGGAGAGATAACTATTCAAATTTAAATCTGTATGATGTTAATATTAATTTCAATCAATTGACATTCTCTGGACAACAAGAACGTGTAGAGTTTCTTAATTCCAGTTCTACAAAACTTCCTTTTGCTAATAACTCCGTTGATCGTGTTTTGGCTTTAGAATCTGCTCAGCATTTTAAACCTCTTTCTGATTTTCTTTCTGAGTCTAAAAGAATTTTAACAAAATCCGGTTTACTTGTAATGGCAATCCCTGTAACAACAGGAAATTCATCTCTGGATAAATTTGGATTGTTGAAATTTACTTGGTCATCAGAGCATTATAGTATAGATTATGTCAAAAATATGATATCTGCATTTGGTTTTATCATTTCCGATGAAAAATTAATTGGCTCTAATGTGTATGAGCCTCTCGCAGATTATTATTTTGCAAATCGTACCTTTCTAAAAAGATCTATTTTAAAAAATTATTCTTCTTGTGTTGAAAAAAATTCTTTTTAAATCTCTTCTAAAAATGAAAAAAGTATCTAAAGAAAACCTCATTGATTATGCTTTAATAAAATGTCATTTGTAATTATACTCTGATGATATTTCGTGAAATTAAATTTTCAATTGCTCGTAGATATTCTGATTCTGAAATTTTTTCATCTAATAACCAAGCAGTTGTTGTTTTCCACCATTTTGGAATTACTGTTTGATGCAATGCCATGTCATATTTTGTATCAAAAAAATTGGTATCTGTGATATTTGTTTTTTCACCCACTCTTAATACTTCTGTTTCGTGAAATTCATATGAGAATACTAGCCCTGTTTTTTTGTCTATTATTTTTACATTTTGACCTGTTGAATCCCGTGCTAACCATGATTCTCTTACTTGATTATCTAAAATGTATGTAGTTGTTGCTACAATTTTCATACTCTTTGAGATGTTAGTTCCTATTTCAATTGGCATCGGTATTAAAAATTCATAGTTACAACATTCATTTGATTTATTGGTGCCATTTTTACTTAAAATCATCTCTTCATTTATGGCTCCCTCATCGGAAATTTTTTCAATGTTTAGGATGATCTCATCATCATTTATTGATTTGACTGTGTGCTTGATAGTATCTCCATTCCCAAACTTATCAAAGTGTGAATATTTAATGTAATCATCTTCTTGAAAACATAATCTTTCATTTATGCACTTTCTTTCTGATGGTTCTAATTTTATTACTCCTGCTTCTAATAACGTTCTAATTGAAAATGCAAATCCTTTATCTTGATTTTCGTTATTAATCCACAATCTGGATTCTCTTTTGATCCAGTCTGGTATTGTATCCGAATATCCTACATGCCTTTCTTTGATGTATGATGAATCTACTAAAAATTTTTCAATTTCTGCAATTAATACTAAATTCCTTCCAGGATGTGAACTATTCCATGCTATGTGGTTGTATAATATCGTGCATAGTCTTAGATTTGGAAAATTTTGATGTAGATCAGCAAGTGCATACACTCCCAACAATTGATATTCATCATAAAAAAATTCGCAAAACCTCAAAACATCCTCGGATGTTTTTACTTCAAAATCTGGAGAATGTGCTGAAATATTTTGAATGTTAAAGCTTCCAATTATCACTAGTCCAAAAATCATAAAAATCACTTTATTCAATAAGACATCTTCTGAAGTTTTGACTTATTAATTTCATGTGAAAAATTCTAAAACATAGTGACCAATTTGGAATTTTAATTCAAAATTTGATATGTGTATTCTTTTTTCTTTAAATTGGCTAGGTTTTTATTTTTGATATCTTAAATAGAATATCATGTCTGATGTAATGAAATTATATGATGAAAAATGTCGTCAATTACTCACAGAGTCCGAGATCCGCTTTGCTGGAATTGTTGATAAAGACGGACAACTAGTAGCTGGGGGTTTCAAAGAAGGATTGACTCCACATGAAGGTGATGAGACTCGACTGCAATCTTTTTTGGAGTTTGTATCTAAAGCCTCCATAAGAAAAGAATATGATGAAAGTTTAGGACCTATTAACTATCTTGCTGCAAGACGAGATAAAGCAGTTTTAGTAAGTTTCCCTTTCCCAATAACCCAAATTCTATTGTTGATTTCTGCCGAACCCACTGCAAATATTGAAAATCTTGCCAAAAAGGTTGTAGAAATATTTACTGATGTGAATTAAACTTTATTGAATAATACTGCGAATTCTTTAATTATATCTGATCAATTCTGGTCTTTGATTATGTCGTCATTTTTTGCATTTTTTTTACTATTGCTGCTTGCCCCCTCAGGTTCTTTTCTTGCTTTTGCAACTGTTAATGATTTTACAACTGATAAAACACTATATCACACTGATGACTCTCTTACGATTTCTGGAAATGTGGATTATGATCCCACTCGTTTCTCAATAATTCTTCAAATTATAACCCCCAGTGGAAATGGACTTGCTCATGTTGACAGTATTATGCCAAAAAATGATGGTACTTTTTCAAAAACCATTCATGTGGGAGGACCTACTTGGTATGACGATGGCAGATACACAATAAAAATTTCCTATGGTGGAAACCTGGAAAAGTATATCGATTATGAAAAAATATCTGATTATGTACCTGATTCTTCTTCAAGCCGTTCTTCTTCAAGCAATTATGTTTCCAACAGTGCTGATACAGTCTCATCCTCATCTGAAAATCCAAATGTTGCATTTTCAGAAAATCCAAAAATGAGAATCTTGGGATTTCCCTCCTTTGACAAATCTCCTCAATACTATATTGACAGATATCAAAATGAACCTGATTACAAATCATGGTTTGATTCTCAATTTGCATCATATGCTATTGATGAAGTTGTGGGATATTCATCCACACATGTTCAAAATTTTCCCTCCTTTGACAAATCTCCTCAATACTATATTGACAGATATCAAAATGAACCTGATTACAAATCATGGTTTGATTCTCAATTTCCAGACGAAACCATTTATAATATATTAGGATTCTCCACTTACATCCCTGATTGGATTAAGACATATGCTCAAAATTGGGCTACTGGTGAAATTTCTGATAATGAGTTTATGATTGGATTGGATTTTATGCTTCAAAATAAAATTATTGTAATCTCTGATTTCAACTATTCTCATTCTTCTATAGATGATATTCCTTCTTGGTTTAGAAATACGGCTCATTGGTGGGCTGCTGATTTGATTTCACAACAAGAATTCATCAATTCAATAAAATACCTTATTCAAGAAGATATTATCCTGATTGATTAATTTAGAATGCTTTTAATTTAATACATTCCAATATTATTTATGAAAGCTACTTTTGGCGCAGGATGTTTTTGGCACGTTGAAGATTTACTTGATAAAACTAAAGGTGTGAAATCTACTACTGTAGGATATATTGGTGGACAATTACCAAACCCCACTTACGAAGAAGTGTGTACTGATAAAACAGGCCATGCTGAAGCAGTGGAAGTAGAATATGATCCAAAAGAAATCTCTTATCAAGAACTTCTTGATGTGTTTTGGAATAATCATAATCCTACAACATTAAATCGTCAAGGTCCTGACGTTGGAATTCAATATCGCTCAGCAATTTTCTATCATAATGAAGAACAAAAAGAAATTGCTGAAAAGTCAAAACAATTCCTTGAGCAGTCGGGAAAATATGACCGTCCAATTGTTACTGAAATTGTTCCAGCACCATTATTCTACAAAGCAGAAGAGTATCATCAAAAATATTTTAAAAAGCACGGATTTTCATAAATCTATTTTACAACAACTACTGGGATCTTCGATGTGTGTATAACATAATTTGATACGCTTCCAAAGAACATCTCCTTAGCTGAACTTCTTCCACGTGAGCCTATGACGATCATATCAAAATTTTCTTTACCGTGTGCAAGTTTGATAATATTATACCCTATTTCTCCTCGTATTATTTTTTCTTTAAACACAATTCCATTCTGAGCTGCTAGTATCTTGGCCTGTTCCATGAATTTTTTTACTTCTTTACTTAGTGATTTTTCCACCGAACCCACACCTCTGAATTCTGAATGTGGGGGTGCGTAAATTGCATAAACTCCCGTAATGATGGCACCACAATGTCTTGCCAATATTATGGCTGTCTCGAGACCTCGAAATGAGTTTTTTGAGCCGTCTAAAGGAACTAAAATTTTTGAAATTTTCTTTTTTAACACATTATTCGAATATTTCTCATATTAAAAAACATACTTCATATCACTGGTTTAAAAAGTAAGATATAACTAATGAACTGATCGCCAAATTGACTAAAACTTATCTAGTCAGCTAATTGAAGCTAAAATAGTGGAAGAAAAATTTATTCAAATCGATGGCAATAAAATCCGCTATCTTGAGTCCGGAAATTCTAAAAAAACATTGGTACTAATTCATGGGCTAGGTGCTTCAGCTGAAAGATGGAGTCAAGTTATTCCTATATTTGCAGAACAATTTCGTGTTGTAGTTCCAGATCTGATAGGATTTGGATATAGTGATAAACCTCTTGTTGATTACACTCCTGAATTCTTTTTAGATTTTCTGGAAAAGTTTTTTGTTGAATCTAAAATTGATTGTCCTAATATTATTGGTTCTTCATTAGGTGGTCAATTATCTGCAGAGTATGCATCGTCCCATTCTCAAAATATTGAAAAACTTGTCCTAGTGTCTCCTGCTGGAGCAATGAAACAATCTACCCCTGCACTTGATGCGTATATCATGGCTGCATTATATCCAAATGATCAAAGTGCAAAAAACGCCTTTGAAATGATGGAAGCATCTGGGGAAGATATAGAAGATGAAATTGTTAGTGGTTTTGTAGAACGTATGCGATTGCCTAATGCAAAGCTTGCATTCATGTCCACTGTATTAGGTCTAAAAAATTCTGAATTGATTACATCCAAACTTCCTTCAATATCTGTCCCAACTCTAATTATTTGGGGCGCAAATGATCCAGTAATCCCAATAAACTATGCCGATGACTTTGTTTCTTCAATTCAGGATTGCAGGTTTTTTAGAATGGATGGATGTGGACATACTCCATATGTTCAGGATCCAAATGTTTTTGCATCCAAGGTTTTGGAGTTTCTAAATGGGATTTAGATCTACTTAAATAACAGTTGTTTCCTACCATTACCAATGAATGGTAATCAAAACCTCTATGATCCTTCTGAGATGTTCAAGTCTTGGATCCAAAAAAGTGGACGTGCTCAAGCAGAATTTATGAAAAATTTTGGTGCGTTGATGACAAATCAACCTGGTCAAACTTTCAATCCTTTAGAGACCCTAAAAGGAGTTTCTGACAGTGCTAGACAAACTCAATCCAACATGATGGAAAACATGTCTTCAATTCAAAGCAAAAGTATGGATACCATGTTCAACATCGGCCAAATGCTTCCTTCCTTTATGAATTGGGGTGCTTACAAAACTACCATTAGTAGTAATGGAAGAATCTCTATTCCTGAAGCTGAACGTAATGCACTTGGTTTAGGTGACGGTGATTTGGTTCAAGTCATTATTTTGCCAATAGCAAAAAAATCAAAAAATAAGGAGGTGAAACAATGAGTAAAAACGAAACAACACAAACAAATTCCAAAGATATATTTTCTGCATATCAAGAAAGTGTAGACAAACTCTTCAATGGTATTAAACAATCAGTACCACAGTATCATCAATCAATTACTAACGTACAACAAGAATACCTACAAGCATATGAAAATGTAGTAGATTCAAGTATCTCACTACAAAAAGAATATGTAAAGAAAGCAGGTATTGCATCAAACATTCCTGAAGCAACACTAAAAGTAATACATGATACAACTGAAGAATTTATGAAGGCAGCTTCTATACAAAATCAAGTGGCACTTGCAACTATCGATGCAACACAACAAAACATTAAAACATTCAACGATAATGCAAAGTCATTTGCTGACCTAAATAAGAACATTCTACAATCTTGGATTTCAGCATTCACCACAAAGAACAACTAGTGGTATTTTTTTATTTTTTTATTTTTTTATGACCTTTCAGCCAACCATTGTCCTAGCTCCGGTAAAACCTTCTTTTGTGATAATGAACTAGCAATCATTCCTACATGGCCTGTTGGATACATCCTCAATGTTTTATCTTCACTTCCTACTGCATAATGTAATGGCATGCTGCACTCTGGTGAAACTAAATGATCTCCCACGGCAATCTGTGTGAAAATGGGCATATCGATTTTCTTCAAATCTATGTGTTCGCCTCCAACATACATTTTATTTTGAATAAGAAGATTTTCTTGATAGATATCTTTAATCCACTGTTTGAATAATTCTCCTGGTATTGGTGGTGTGTCACCTAGCCATTTTTCTACTCTGAGAAAATTATCCACGAACTGTTTATTGTCTATATTTTTAAAAAATTTGACATATTTTTCAATTCCTTGCTCAAATG
The DNA here is from genome assembly GCF_000242875.2 of Candidatus Nitrosopumilus salarius BD31. Taxonomy (GTDB): domain Archaea; phylum Thermoproteota; class Nitrososphaeria; order Nitrososphaerales; family Nitrosopumilaceae; genus Nitrosopumilus; species Nitrosopumilus salarius. Next base: position 108,191 of record NZ_AEXL02000090.1, read on the forward strand.
GTTTGAGTACTGAAAAGCAATAATACATAAATTCTGGAGGCATGTTTCCTATCGTATCTACCATTTTATCTACATCCATATGCTTTGCAAGATTGCTTATCACTGTAGTATCGCGCCATCCGTCAATAACTGGTGCTGTTGCTATGTAGTTTTTCACACTTTCTGGATGCAATGATGCATAAGTAGTAGCAATTGTCCCTCCAGTACAATATCCTTGCAATGAAATTTTTTCAGAAGATGACTCGTTTTTGATATGTTCTACAGATGAATCCAAATAACCATTAACATAATCATCAAAATCAAGATATTTGTCCATGCTGGTGGGCGTACCCCAATCTAACATATACACATCAAATCCTTGTAAAAGCAAATTCCTCACCCAACTTTTTTCTGGTTGAATGTCTAGTATGTGATATCTGTTAATCAGTGCATATGAAATTAACAATGGTGTCTTATGCTGTTTCTCAGTAAGTGGTCTGTAGTGCAATAATCTTGTTTTATCTATCTGTTGTACAATATCATGTGGTGTGACCTCTAAACTAATTTCATCCGGAGCTGAAACTAATTTTGGTGCATTAATAACATTTTTGCTGAATTTTAAAATCTCTTCTACAATTTTTGGGTCTATATGTGATTCACTTTGCATTTTTCTTCATCTCTTGTTTTTTCAATTCTAATTCTAATTTTGACACTCTTTTTTTAAGAGAATGCATTTCTTTATACACTTCGTCAATTTCTTCCTTACTGGGAAGATTAACTGATTGCAAAATTACATTTGTGATGTTATTCCAATGTTTAGTTAATTCAAGTTCCTTGGATACTAATTTTCCATAATTTTCTCCAAATTTTTCCGAATCAAATAATTCTGTAAAATCATTATCAAAAATATCTATCCATATTCTTTTGAACGCCTCAATTTGCTCAACATCTTGAGGTATGTCTGGAACTTTTAGATTTGTTTTCTTTTGTGCAATGCCCCATGTGTCTGCAAGTTGTTTGTAATATTCAGTAAGATACTGATTAAATTCCATGAGGTCATCATTTATTTCAATTAATTCTGTTGATATTTTCTTTGAATTAGATGCAAATGCTCGCATTGGTCCAATTGAACTGAGAGCTTGAGGCTTGCTTGACATCAAATGAATGATATCTGTCCAGAAAAGCGATAAATGCTTGTAATAATCGGTAGTATTTTTTGATGGTTCTGATTGCACAGCTATCTATAAACAGAGATCTCAATAAATAGTTCGCTTGTAAAACTAGACCCATGGATGATACCGAAACACTCGAAAAAATCTGTAAAAAACTCTTGAAATTAGATCTAAAAATGCGCTCTGCTAGATTCATCAATAACAGAGGTCATTTAATAGCTGGGGGGATGAAGGAAGGGTTACTCTCACTTGAAAATCAAAAACAAGATGAAATGATGTTCATGGAACTTGCATTACGTGTTAGGATGAGACATGAATTTGATAAAGAATTCGGTGAGGTTCATTTTTCAATGTCTTATAGAGACAAGGTAATTGTAATGAGTTTCCCTCTGACAAATGATGATGTCTTGCTACTTTCTTGTGAAAAAGACATTAACTTTGGTAAATTACCCTTTAAAGTTCTTAAAATTATAGACCCTCTAAAAAAATCTCCAATGAAGACCTTCTAATCATAACAACTTAATCTTACTACTATTGGTTGTGACTATATGGCTTTGGAACAAAATGTGAGTTGGTCTGAAATAGAATCAATGATAAAAGCACTTGCCAAAAAAATCTCCAATTCTTCACGAACCTATTCTAGTATTACTACTCTGAGTAGAGGCGGTTTGGTTCCCTCACGTTTATTAGCAGATCATTTAGGGATTAAAAAAATCCTTGTTGATAAAAAATCCATCTCATCAAATTCATTGTTTGTAGATGATATTTTTGATACTGGTGACACCTTTGCTAAAATTCTGCCTAAAGTAGACAATCCTTCAAAATTAACTTTTGTTACGCTATTTGTACGTCGTGAAAAAAAATATCCAAAACAACTAATCTACGCAAAAAAAACTGCTAGCAAACAAGGTTATGTTGTTTTTCCTTGGGATAGATTTGAATTTCAAAGATCTAAAAAATAATCTTTTAATTCATACACTCTGGGGCTTTACCCTCGTGACGTTTCTTATACTCTGCGATTAATTCGTTTTTTATCCTTCCAAAATCTTTTTCCTTTCTGTATCTGAATCTTGTAGCATTAGAAACACATTTTTCAGAAATGTCCTCAATTGTTTTTTTCATATTTTCTGACCCTCCGATATACAATATTTTCATGGCTGCATGCATCATGAATACTCCTGATGCTTCAGGAACTTTTGAAACCATATCTTGGTTAAAGTCTAACCAGTCAGACCATTCTATCTGCTGTATTTTATTCATTTAACATCTTTCTTAATCCTGCACATCTGTTTCTAATGGTTACTTCTGTAACCCCTGATGCTATTGAGATGTCTTTTTGTGATTTTGTTTCTCCCGTACTAATACATGCAAGATATAGTGCTGCAGCTGCTATGCCCATAGGATCTTTTCCTGCAACCATCCCAATTTCTTTTGCTTGATTTAAGATTACAATTGCCTTCCGCTTACTTTTTTCACTCAACTCTGCAATACTTGCTATTCTTGACACACCTTTTACCGGATCTACTACTGGCATTTTTAACTCCAATTCTCTGAAGATTAATCTGTAACATCTTGCAACATCCTTTCTTCTAATGTTGATTCCCTTTGCAATATCATCTAACGTTCTAGGCGTTTCCGTGTTTCTACATGATGCGTAAAGACATGCAGCAACTAATCCTTGAATTGATCTACCTCTGACCAATTTTTTCTCCATTGCTTTTCTGTAAATGTAAGCTGCTTTCTCAACTACTGAATCTGTCAATGCAAGTTTGTCTTTTAATTTATCCATTTCATTTAATGCTTGTCTTAGATTCCTATCCGCAGAAGAATGTGCTTGTGTCCTGCTGTCCCAAGTTCTCAATCTTTCGATAGAGCTTCTCACGCTTGCAGACAGTGGCTTACCTGTTGAATCTTTGTTTGCTGCACCAATTATGGTTGATAAACCCATGTCGTGCATTGTTAGTGACGTTCCTGCTCCTACTCTAGTTCTATTACTTTCATCATTTGAAAAAGAACGCCATTCTGCACCTGTTTCTGCAATTTTATCTGTAACTACTAGTCCGCATTTACCACAGAATAACTCTCCTGTAGTTTGGTCTGTGACCATTTTTTTGTCTCCACATGATGGACATTTAGGACCTGAAATCATTGTATTTTTAAGCATAATGCAGTAAATTCGTACAATTACCTTATTACCATTTTACCTAATTTCAACAGGTTAATTGTGTGTAGGTTCAGCTAACTCTTATTCTAAATTTTTAGAATGAGATTCCAATTTTGAATTTAGCTAAGTAAACAGTAAGCATACGACGGAGTGAATGCTGGATACATAATATTATTTTGTTCATCTACATGCTTCAAACCGATCGAATGACCTAACTCATGAGTCATGATAGTTTCAACACTTTGCACATCATACAGTTGAAAACTCCCATCGCAATTATAATCTCCCAATGTTACTTCTACTACTCCTTTTCCAAGATGTGCATGTCCTAAAACCCCCTCTCCAATATCACGAACAACCCACGTGACCCAAACATTTGCTTCATATTTTTGATTTGTAACTTCAAATTTCATTTTTATCTTTTGGTTGTCTGTACTAAGTTCCTGTCCTTCCCAAAATGCAAATGAATTTTTTAATGTACTGACATGATCTAATGGAAGTCCGGTTGGTTGATCATTAATGAATACTTTGTAGTGAACAATGTATGTCCCGTTAATTATCTCGTATGTTGGATTTGGAAATTTTTCTGATGCTTTTTTGACTTCTTCTTCAAAATTCCATTTAATATAATCTCTTAGGAATTTTTTAATAACATCTTGGCTAGGATTGGGGTATTCGATATATCGTTTTTCTTTGGAAATATTATTTGATATGTCTCTAAGATATTTCTCAAACAAATAAAATTCGTGCTCTAACTCCTCCTGTGATTTTTGAGGCTCTTTATTGTCATTGATGATGATCAATCCGCTTTTTATCATGTATTGAATACCCGAAACAAATGCTTCATCATCGATTTGCTCATCTGCCCACCAACCGGCATTATTTTTAACCCACTCTGGGATGTTTTCTTTGGATTCCATCTGAGTTTTTACTGGTGGAATTTGAATTATTTTATTTTCTATTAAATATAATAACGCTGAAATAAATTCACTATCTTCAATATTTCCAACTGACCACCATTTTGCTATTGGTTTTATCCACTCTGGAATGGATGTAATGTATGTTTTTTCTAAATCTTTTGGCTTTTCTGTTGGTGTGTATGGATATTTTGTAATTACTTTATTGATAAAGTCATTATAATTTTTAATTACTGTGCTATTTGGTTTTTCATCAAGTGCTTTTTGAAAATATAATATGGATTCTTGATACTCTCCAAGATTTCCAAATCCTACGCCCATCCCAGTTAATGAAATTACATCGTTTGGTTTGTATTGCAAAACCTTGAAAAATTGTTTAAGGGATTCATTGTGTTGATCTAGATTGCTTTGAGCAATTCCTTTCATTTTCAAAGTTGAGATGTTATTTGGTATGATTTCTAAAATGTTATCATATATTGTGATTGCTTGTTTGTAATCTCCTTTTACAAAATACTCTTTAGCCTCATTAAACATTAATTCTGCATCTTGTTCCGTTTGTGCAAATACTTCTGTTGAAATAATGGACAAATTTAACAAAATTAATATCAACAAATAAAATCTTGGCATGATATCTTTCCTCATTTCTTTGATTTTAGATATAGTTTATTTCTAATTTATACTCAATTTGGCTTTGTTTTTACTTTATCCAGATTGACTGTGCCTATTATGAAAATCTTTAATTTATTTATGATTATGTGGTTTTGTGTTGACAAAAATTGGCGTTGGGGAAATAATTTACAGTCTACGTAAAAAAATCCATGACATTCAATTTGAATTAGATCAATTAGATAACCCGTCATCTGAAATTCCTGAATTAATTGACTCTGCAAATCAATTGCGTTTAAACGAATATTTATCTAAAGTCAATGATAAGAAAACTGATCTCTTATCTGCCTATGAACAATATTCAGTAGCTTTGGAGGAATTATTATCAACAGTATTTGATATACAAAATGAACTAAAAGATATTTTGAAAGAACAATCGTTAATGATTAGCTCGAAATCACAAAAATCACAAAAATCACAAAAATCACAAAAATCACAAAAATCACAAAAATCACAAAAATCACAAAAATCACAAAAATATTAAAAAATAATTTTATTTTGATAAATGAATAACATCCCCTGCAATAACTCTGCATGTTTTACCCTTATCTAAAATTACCAATGCCCCATCTTCGTCTATTCTAATTGCCTTTCCTTTAATTTTCTCATCTGTTGTGTTTAACTCTACATTCTTTCCAATTGTTGATGATCTCTTTGACCATTCTGAAATAATTTTCTTTATTTGTTTTGCATTGAGTGCTTTGTATATTTTTTCTAATTCCACTAAAAATGTTTGAACTAAATGAATTGGTTTTACATCTACCTTTTGTTCGCTTAGTGATGTGACTCCATAAAAATTTGGTGTACCTTTGAGATTTTTTTCAATCTCTTTTGTATTCACGTTGAAATTAATTCCGACTCCTAAAACTAAACTCTCAATTTTATTTGATTCTAATGAAACGTCTACTAACATGCCTGCAACTTTCTTTCCGTTAAGTGTTAAATCATTTGGCCATTTTAATTCAGGAGTAATCGAGAATGTTTTTTCTATTGCAATTGATAATGCCAGCGCTGATGCAATTGGAAATAATGTTGTGATTGATATGTCAAACTTTGGTTGTAATATGATAGAAATCCAAATGCCCCCTTTTGGTGAAATCCATTGTCTTCCTGATCTTCCTCTCCCACCTGTTTGTTTTGATGCCACTATCACTGCCCCGTTATTTGCAGGATCGTGTGCCATTTTTAGCGCCTGATTTTGAGTAGAATCTATAGAATCAAAATAATATGCTTGTTTTCCAATTATTTTGGTTTTTAGATTTGATGTAATTTCCCACGGTAAAAGTAAATCTGAATTTGCTAAAAGTTTGTAACCTGATTTCTGTTTTGATTCTACTTCGTATCCTAACTCTTGAATTTTCTTGATGTGTTTCCACACTGCTACTCTACTAATTCTTAAAACATCGCTCAAATCTTGTCCTGACAGATATTCGGTATTGTGAGTTTGCAAAAATGTAAGCACTTTCACTAATCCTGGATTGTCAAAAGAATTGTAAATCAACTATGTATGGTTTGAATTTCAAGTATAAAATGCACACTAGAATCCGATATCAATATCAAATCCACCGTCATCCATACCTGGATCATCCATACTCCCTTCATCCATTTCTGGCATACTGTCTGCTGGAATGTATTCTGACATTTCCATCCCCATCATGCTGAACATCATGGAGAACATCATCATATCCATCACTCCAAAGAACATCATATTTGGAAACAACGATTTGTTCTCATCCATCTGTTGTTTCAATTTTTCCTTATCTCCTGTTTTGTAAATTAATGACATTTGATTCCACTTGTCTTGTAATTCATGAACTCGTTCATCTACTTCTTTGGACCCTTTCTCTGTGGGGATGATTTCAATTTTCATTCCTAACCACCCCTTTTTTTTCTCCACCTGGATAAACCCTCTTTTTTCTAGCTTTTCTAAAATTGAATTCAATTCCTCAGATTCAATATGTGTGGTTTTTTGAATTTTATCAAATTTTCTGATTCCATGTTTAATTGCACCTAGAACTATCAAATCTTTTGGTTCTGAATCCATATTTTCAATTCTTACTATGACTAAAAAATTCTTTGTTTATTCAGATTGTTTCAAAAATTATATTCTTCATGATTGAATGTTTACTGTGGAGCAAGACTCTCATACTGATGAAGAAATCCGTAGAATTCTCTCAATGACTAATGTGGCTGTAGTGGGAATGTCTAAGAACTTTACGAAAGCTGCTCATTATGTGCCAAAATATCTTTTAGAACATGACTATAATGTAATTCCTGTAAACCCCACCAGTGACAAAATTTTGGGCCAAAAATGCTATAATTCTGTTTCAGAAATATCTGAGGATGTTGAAATTGTTAATGTGTTTAGGCCATCAGAGCATGTCTTACCTGTTGTTTTGGATGCCATCCAGAAAAAACCCAAAGTAATTTGGTTACAAGAAGGAATTCATAACCCAGAAGCTGAAGATCTAGCAAGAAAAGAAGGAATTGAAATAGTTTTCAACCGATGTATGTTTGCTGAACACCAGAGATTGTTAAAATGACAAGTTTCGAAAATTTTTACCATGATTTGCTTGAATTCCTAAAAAAATATGAGCATCTTAATACTCCTCTGAGAGTTGAAAAAGATCTTGAAAATGACATTGTAAAAATATTTGGTGAAAAAATTACATCATTGGCCAAGGCACAAAATGGTCTAAATGATGTAACTGAACTTGCATACACTACAGCTGAACATCATCCTTATTGGAATTTGATTTACAACTGTGCTGAAATTGCAAACAGTGTATTAGAAAAATGGAAAGAAACTCTGACTGAAGATGATTTGGCAGATATAGATTGGTCTCTAAAAGAAATTAATCAAACTCTTGAAAAAATTAAAACAAAGAATGGCCCCTTATCCTAGACAGAGATAAATATTCTGAGATGGCAATCTTTGTATGTCTATCAAAATTGGTTTGATTGGAAAAACCAATACTGGCAAGACGACGTTTTTTAATTCTGCGACTCTTTCTTCTGAAGAAATTTCATCATATCCTTTCACTACTAAAAAACCCGTATCTGGTGTTGCACATGCAATTACTCTTTGTGTACATCCTGAATTTAAAATTCAAGACAACCCCAATAATTCCAAATGTCTTGATGGGTGGCGTTATATTCCAATTGAGTTAATTGATTTGCCCGGACTCATAAAAGATGCCTGGAAAGGAAAAGGTCTTGGAAATCAATTCTTGTCGATTGCTGCACAATCTGATGCACTACTCCATGTAGTTGATGCATCTGGAGGGATTGATTCTACTGGAAAAATCACTGAGGTTGGCACTGGAGATCCAATATCCGACTTTGCAGATATTGAGGAAGAATTGATCATGTGGTATCATAAAATTTTAGAAGGTAACCGAGAAAAAGTTTCTAAACTGATAAAATCTGGCTCTCACATTTTTGATGCAATTACTGATCTTTATCGTGGAATTGGTGTGAACAAAGCTCATGTTAAAAAAACAATTTTAGCTACAGGGCTTGAAGACAAAAATTTTGATGATTTTGATATGGTTGATAGTAAAAAATTTGCAACATATCTTAGAAAGATTTCAAAACCAACATTAATTGTTGCAAACAAAGTTGATGTTGAAGGTGCTGACAGAAATTTCGATAGATTACGAGAGAGATATAATGATTCAATTATAATCCCTGTAAGTGGCGATAGTGAATTTGTTCTTAGACGTGCAGAACAAAAGGGATTGATAAAATACTCTCCTGGCTCAGAACAATTTGAAATTCTTAAAGCTGATGAATTGAATGAAAAACAAACTAACGCACTAGATTTTATCAAAAAAGGTATAATGGGCGAATATATGAGAACAGGAGTTCAATTTGCAATAAATGTGGCTGTTTTTAAATTACTGAAAATGAATTCAATTTATCCAGTTGCAGATGAAAAAAACCTCTCTGATAAAAAAGGGCGAATATTGCCTGACTTGATTTTGTTAAAAGATGGTGCAACAATAAATGATCTTGCAAAAGAAATTCACACTGATTTGACAAAAGGATTGCTTTATGCAAAAGATTTGAGATATGGTTTAAGATTGCCTACTGACTATCAGCTAAGAGATAGAGATGTGGTGTCTCTGGTAAGCGCTGCAAAAAAATAATCAATCTTTTTTCTTACTTCGAGGCTTTGTTCTTAATACTGCTTTACAACAAACACATCTTGTATCCTCTGATGACAAAAATATCCCACAAAACGTACATCTTTTTTGTCCAATTTCATACCTAATTTTGTTTGGAACTGGCTCTGCTTTATGCATCTGGCAAATTCCCCTACATGTTCGACCCATTAATTTCACCTCCTATTCTTTCTTTGATCTCCTTAGTTCTGTCTCTGATGGTAACTGAGCTAATTCCTGATACTTTAGAAATTTTTACTTGAGATATTTTTTCATGATTTATCGTAACTGCTAAATTAACGGCTGCAGCTGCCATGCCAATAGGATTTTTGCTTGTTGAAATGTTTTTTTTTGCTGAAATTCTGAGTATTTTAAATGCGAGTCGTTCTGTTTTTTCTGAGATATTCGCTGCTGTAGCAATTCTTGTCACAAATTCAATTGGGTCATATGATTCAGGATTAATTTGTAATTCTTTTACAAGAAACCTGTATGTTCTTTGTAAATCCCTCTTCTTGATGTTGCCAGCATCTGCAACATCTTGTAGTGTTCTAGGGATGTTGGTACTTCTGCAGGCAATGTATATTGTAGCACAAAGTATTCCTGATGTGGATCTTCCTGTGAGAATTTTTTTAGCAGCAATTTTTCTAAATAGATATGCAGTGTGTTCAGTAACTGATTCTGGTAATGCCAGTTTTGATGAAATTCCGTCTAATAATGTAAATGCTTTTTGAAATGATTTTACTGCATTAGATGAGCGACTATTTCTATCCCACATTCTTAAGCGGTAAAACATACGACGATTCTCTACTGATAATGATTTACCTGTGGAATCTCTGTCTTTTGATTCGATAATTGTTGACAGACCCATGTCTATCATCTTCAAAGAAATTTTTTGCCCACTTCTACTGTTATTCTGATATTCTTCACTAAAGTAACCTGATCTTTCTACCCCTGAATCAATAACTCTTTCAGAAAAAACTGAACCGCAGCTACCACATGCAATTTCACCTGTGTAAGGATCTGTGATCAAGCTATTTTTTTTACAGTTTTTTTGATGCACTAATTTTGTTAACATACTGTATTCTGCGCTGTAAATTATTTAAGGTCAGGATATTTTTTTAACTAGTGGTAAATTATACCTAAAATTCATGTTAATTTAGCAATCTTGGCACTAGTTCAATTTTTGTCAATCGTATAAATAAAAAAATTAATGAACATATTTAGCATGCCCCATATTGTTTTAGATCAACAAATTGATCTTTTTGATTATTCAAAAAAGTTCAGTCCTGTTTTCCAAAAATCACCTCTAATTAAAATTCCAACCATCTATGTTGAAAAGGATGGCAATGTTGCAATATTACCAACTATTGTAATTGACGAAAAACATCAGGAGTTTTTTATTCAAATTATTACAAATGCTAAAAAAACTACTATTAGGTTATTGCCTCAAACAGATCCTGAAAAAACTGATTCTGTCAAATTTTCATTAGTCAAAGTTTACGATCAAATGAAGTACAACTATCCTAACATCTCAATATCAAAATCAAATTTATTTGATTATGTCCAAATGCATGAATCTATGTGAATAACATCCTTTATGTAATTATTAATTATATTTTCTTATAATTTTTGGAATTTCTTCTAATGTCCCATCACGAATAATCTCTCCATCAAATTTTGGAATTTTGGTTGTCTGAATGGCGTATCCTCCAATTAATATCGGATTTTTATATTTTTCTTTTATTTTTTTTACTAATCTTTGACCAGCTCCTAAATTATCTTCAAGTGTAATTGAAATCAGAATTATGTCTGGTTTATTATTTTGAATAAAATTCAGAACGGATTCTGTAGGAATCGATGTACCTATGTTGTACACTTTGAATCCTTTAATTGTTAGATATGTTTCTAATACGTCACAGCCTAAATGATGTTCTTCTCCTAATGGGACACAAATGAGGATCTTTTTCTTTTTTCCTGAACCTGAGACTCTATCCATTATTATTTTGACTAATGTTTGAGCAATATTGCTTGCTACATGTTCAGTTGCAATGCTTATTTTACTACTGGCCCAATCATCTCCAATTTTATACATTACAGGCCTTAAAATTTTATCAAAGAAATCTGACTCGTTAAAAATTTTAATATATTCTTCATAAATTTTTACACAATATTCGATATTGCCCTCTGTTAATTTCTTGTATAGTTGTTGTTTTGATTTTTTAGTTGCGTCTTCTCTTTTTTTGATGTCTTTTGGATTGTATGATGCTAGCATCGATAATACTTTAGGATCGTTTCTGAAATCAGGTGGAATATCCTCTTTAACAACTTCTGATGCTTTGCCTAGATATTTCACGATTTCTTGTTTTGAAGTGCTTTTTTTGGAATCCCATACACTTTTCACTAAGTAAAGATATTGATCAGATTTCACTTTTTTGGCTCTAATGTACACCATGTATTTCGTTATTTTTTTAGTATATAACTAGTGATAAAATATGTTTATAGTGCTAATAAATAATATTTGAATTTTTTCACCATTTAATTTGAAATGATGCTTGTGTTCTATTCATTACCACTAGAATAAAAAATTATCACTAGTTTAAATGATTTATTTTCTAAGTTATTATATGGACTACAAAAAAAATCTAAATTCTGAAACGTTTTTAAATCAATTTGACATGGAGTGCTCTTTGAATTGATAAAACCCTATTATTTGCAGGTGTTGCATTGCTGATACTCGGTACATGTTTTTTAACTGCTCAATCAATTGAAAATTCCCTTAGCGATGCATTTACTGTCGGCGAATATCTTTGGTTAGTATTAGGTGGATTGACAATTACTTTTGCAATTCGTGCGAAACATGAAAAAAATAAACAGTTGGGAGTATTGAGATAGTAGTGGAAAAAATTATCTCCGGTGAACTTTTCACTCAGTCTTCTCCTTTCTCTATTTTGGTAACTGGGTCCACTGGTTTTATTGGGTCTAGGTTAATTTCATCACTTGCTAAATCCGGTTATACTATAACAGGCTTGAGTAGAAAAAAACTATCTGACACAAAAAATGTGAAATATGTTCAAGCTGATGTATTTGATATTAATCAACTTACCAATGCAATGAATGGTATAGAAATTGCATATTACTTACTTCATTCTATGGAAGGGGGTAAATCTGACTGGAAAGAATTTGCTTCTCGAGAGAAGATACAAGCTCAAAATTTTCTCAAAGCTGCCTCAAAATCTGGTGTAAAAAGAATAATCTATCTTGGAGGCTTGGTTAATGACAGTTTAGAATTGTCCCCCCATATGCAAAGTCGTAAAGAAGTTGGAGCAATTCTTGCTTCTGGAAATATCCCAGTTACTGAATTACGTGCATCTCTGATCATTGGGGCTCAAGGAGGATCTTATGCAATGCTTCGTTATCTTGTAGAACGTTTACGAATAATGGTGTGCCCCTCTTGGGTAAAATCTCTTGCACAACCAATTGCAGTTGATGATGTTATTTACTATTTATCTGAGTGTCTTAAAAAACCCGAAACACTAGGAAAAATTTTCGAAATAGGTGGCCCTGATAAAATGACATATGAAGAGTTAATGCGTGTTTATTCTGCATATTTGAACAAAAATTTGTTTGTCTTACAAATTCCATTTTTAACTACTCGTCTTTCTTCGTATTGGGTTGATTTGATTACTCCTGTTAAGGCATCACTTGCAAGACCTCTGATTGATAGTCTTGTTCATGATACAGTTGTAACAAATAATGAGATCACAAAAATTATTCCATTGAGATTAAAATCTGTTCGTGAATCTATTGATATCGCTACTAAAGAAATGAATTCATCCCCCCCTCTGCAATCTGAATTTAAAGAAGAAAAAACTGGCTTTAAAATTAATCAAACAGTTATCCAGATATCTCTTTTTACATTGGCCATAATTGGTACTTCTTATTATTGGTTAGATGATAGACCAGAAATTTATCAACCTTTGTGGTTGTTTGGATCTTTTGTTTGGTATGTTGCAATCTTTACTGCGATTATCTTTATTCGTAATAATGCTCGTTTGGGTTATCTGATAGCTGGTGTACTATCTTGGGTAACATTGATGTTTTGGTTATTTGATAATTTTTATGTTGTTTTTAATACCTCCTTAATAGCAAACCAGCCTAGTGCAATTATGACTCTTAGGAATTTCACAGGTATTGCAGCTGCGTCAATAACTGTAATTGCCTCTCACAATCTTTTTCACAAAGTAATTGATTATCAGTATAAGGGTACGCCTATCTGATGTCTGTTTTTCACTGAATTTCTTTCTTTAATTTGATTAAAATATTGTTTGTCATTTTTAGTAATCCGTTAATACTGGGATCTTCAGCAAAGTCTCTTGTCATAAATTTTAATTGAAATTTTCTCACTTAACAAATAGTGTGTGTTATAATATTACAATCTAGTATTTTGAGCCTATCTTCACTATCTAATTAAATATGAGAATATGTATTTTCTTCTATTTTTAGATCTTGGAATATCTTCGGTTGAATTATTTTTGCTAATATCTCCAATCCATCTATTGTTCTAATGCTTGGTTTGCTGAAAAACGAATTTGCATCAACTGCAAAAACCTGTTTATTTTTAACAGCTTTTAATGAGTTCCAATCATGATTTTCTTTTAGTGTGATATTATATTCTAAAATTACACGACTTGTGTCAAATCCACACGGCATCATGATAATTATGTCTGGCTCTGCTTGTTTGATTTCCTGAAAATTCAATCTTCTTGAATGTTCCCCAACTTTGCTGATCATGTTGATCCCACCTGCAATTTCTATCATTTCGGGAATCCAATGACCCGCAGTAAAAAATGGATCAATCCATTCAATTGCTAGAACTTTTGGTTTTTTATTTGTAGATCTTTTTTGTATGTTTTGTATTCTGTTTTCAAGCGAATCTGTAATTTCTTTTGCTTTACTTTCTTTTTCTAATATCTTTCCCACTTTTCTGACTGAATCAATGATTTCATGTAGATTATGTGGATTCATTGAAACTACTGTTGGTCTTTTTTCAAGAATTTCAATTGCATTGTTCACATGGTTGGTGTATGCAGCACAAACTTCGCAAGTTTCTTGCGATATGATTAGATCCGGATTTGCATCTTTGAGATTCTTTTCGTCTAAAATGAAAATGTCTTTGTCATCTTTAAGCAATTGACAAGTTATTGCATCGATCTCTTTGCTGGTTAGTTCATTTGATTTAATTGCCGATCTTATTACTTTTAATTTTGATGTCGCATCAGGTGGATGTTTGCATTCATGTGTAACTCCATAAAGCATATCTTGTACTCCAAATTCATAAAGTAGTTCAGTTGCGCTTGGTAGAAATGAAACAATCCTCTTAACTGACATATTCAAAGTTTGATATTATCCCTTAAACACCATACGTTTACAAATCGTCAATTTTGGTAATCAGGCAACTTAATAGGCTCATTTTAGGCACAATTTGCATTGCCTTCCGAGTCTCAAAATATTCGACGTGCAATTTTATCTAACTGGCATGAGACTCTTTCAAAATATGGCAATCTGTTTTCGTCGGATTCTATTAGTGGTTCTAGCCCGCCATCAGTTTTTGTAGGTTCTCACAATTATCCCAAAGTTTTTGTCGGTCCGATGCTTCCACCAATCCACGGCGATACAAGCTTGCTTGATATTCCTGAAAAGTGGAAAGGAAAATCTTTGGAAGAGATTGTTAATTTTAGATTGAACTTAGTTCGCGGAATACAAAAAATTTCAATTGATCAAACTGAGGGAAGATACATTGAAAATCTTCAAGAATTAACAATGTCCTCAAAACCTACTGACACTGATATGGTATTTTCAAAACCAACGTCATCTAATATCGCACTTGATGGTGAAAGTGCTCCGTTTGGCCCTGTTGGAGAAATTGCCTCTGCAAAGTTTTCTGGAACCACTTCTATCAAATCAATTGAAAAAACATTCTATGATCGAGACTTAAAAGCCGAAGAAGCTGTTTTAAGTTTATACAATTCTGGAATTGAAATTTCAAAAATTCAAAAATGTTTTAGTATAGGCATGCTGGGGAAAAAAAGAAAACTTGTTCCAACTAAATGGAGTATTACTGCAACTGACGATATAATTTCAAAATCTCTTGTATCTGAGATTCTAGATTACAGCTTGATTGATTCTTGTAGAGTTTTTTCTTATGAACATTTAGGTAATATCTTCACAATTGTTTTGTTTCCTCACCGATGGGTATATGAGATGATTGAGGTATGGCATTCAGATGATGTTTTGATCTTTGGCTCTGATTTTGAAGATGCGCGTGGAATTGATCACCCACCTGCCATCGCTGGAGCTTATTTTGCAGCAAAATTAGGTGTTTTGGAATACCTACATAAAATGAAAATTCAGGCTGGAGTTGTCGTTTTGCGTGAAATAAGACCCGAATATGTAATTCCTGTTGGTGTATGGCAAATCCGTGAAGGTATTCGTGAAGCAATGAATCAAAATCCTGAAATTACTGCGATTTTTGATGATGCAATACTTTTGGCATCAAACCGAACGAGCATAAGTAAATTTGAATGGCTTTCTCATGGAAATATTTTGAAATTAATGCGACAAAAAACACTTGTTGATTATTTTTAAGTGAATTTAATCAATTTTATTTCTTAAAATTTGGAATATGTTGCCCATATCTGGATCTGAATATAATAAAAAATATGTTTGACTGGCAAGATATGTGTTGTTGAATCTGTAAATAACTGGATTTATTTCCGATAACATATTTCCAATAGTGATCTTCTTATCTTGAAATTGATTTAACAAATTAAAAAATTGTTCTTTTTCTAACTGGCTAAAATTTTTAGAAAAAAATCCAAAGATATGCATTATTACATTACTATGTGTTTTAATTGTAGGGACACTATCGAGTGAAATTTTTAAATGTTCTTCATATTCTGCAAGTATTTCTGAAAATGACACTTTTTTATTGCTTGCCACAATGTTACCTAAAATCTTTAATTCGTTTTGATTGTGTGCCATTATCATGTATTTGTTCATTGCCTGAAATGAAATCAAGTCTTTTATCTTATTGCTTTTTTTTACATCTTCAAATCTTTCCAACACAAATTCTTTAGCATCGCTTTCTGAAATTTTTCTAATCTCCTTGCTTTTGGATTCTTGTGTTTCATTCACTTTTCAAGTTCATTCTGATTTGCATATAAAGAGAAACAACTTAATTTCACATTACCACTAGATCTTGTTATTCTGATTTGTTTTTTAAAAGTTACCACTAGAATGTAATTTGGCACTAGCTTAAATACCATCATTGATTAATCGTAACAATGAAAACCACAATAACTGCAATAACTACGATACTTCTGGTTGCTTGGACTGCTTCATATGCTTATGCGGAAGTTCCATCTTGGGTAAAGAACAACGCAGGCTGGTGGGCCGATGGAACTATTACTGAATCTGAATTTCTATCTGGAGTGGCATTTTTGATAAATGATGGTATTATCATTGTACCTCAAACATCCGTTGTCTCTCAGAGTGATGAAGGAGTTCCATCTTGGGTAAAGAACAACGCAGGCTGGTGGGCCGATGGAACCATAACTGATGGTGAATTTGTCAATGGAATACAACATCTGATTAAGATTGGATTAATTTCAGTCGCTAATTCTGATTCATCTGAAATGAATTCCCAGGACCTGCAAACTCCTGATTCTGAATTGACAACACTTGAGGCAGAACTAGAAAAATGCTCTGAAATCAAAGTGGGTTACAAAAGATTAGATTGTGAAAAACCTCTCAAAAAAGCAATTACCTTATACCAGTATAAGACCAATGCTCAGAAATTTGAAATTGGTCCTATAACATACTATTGGTTTGGTGTCGGTTCTGAAGGTAACGAATTTGTAATTAACCCCTCAGGACAAGCTATCCTCTCAATTCGTATGTTAGCTGAGAACACAAGTTCAAAAATCACTGCTATGCATTGCACAAGCCCCTCTATATGCAGCTATGATGTATGGGATGGATCAAAGGCATTCAAATATTCTGGAATGGACTTTACCAGTGGGGAAATTGTGTTGAATCCAGGTGATTCTAGAGAATTTAACATTCTCTTTGGTCCAAATATTGGATATGGTGGAACAAAGTTTGAATACGATTCTTCAAATACATATTATTTTAGAATCAATGAACCCTTTGGAAGCACAAACATTCTTCTAGAATTGGAGTAGCCTCTCCTTTTTTCTTTTTATTAAAACTCTGATTTGGTCTGTACATTTAATGAGATGAATTAAATCCAAGACTGCTATGATTGCTCGTATATGAGTAGTGATAATTCAGAATCTACCTTATCTGATTATGGGATTTATAAAATCAGTGAAAAACATGAATTCACGCTACCTGACATTGAGATCAAAATTGAAAGAATAGGAGAACATGTTTTTTCTTACATTCGAAAAGATGCTGAGGATAATATCCTCAAAAAAATAATTCCGATCACCTCTTCTGATTTGACTATCGAGTTATGTCCAATTAGACCATTAAATTATCCTGCTCACAGAACTAATCATGTTTATTTGGATTTTGAATCTCCTATCTTTCTATCTAAAGATTCAGCTGCCACCGTTTTTGTTAGGTGTCCGATAGAAGTTGGGATATTTTTAGTCCATGATGGGCATAAAGACTCTCTTGATTGGTTCACATGTGATCCTTTGAACTCTAGATTTTGTTTATATGGTACTCCTGAGTCTGGTACTCTTTGCAAATATATGAATTCTGAAATAGTTGAATCATATGACGACTCTATACCTTTTCAAAATGCAGTTTTAAAAATAGATATTAAAAACGAATTATCCAGAGGGGTCACAGTTTCAAAAATTGTTTTTCCGATTACTGGTAACTCCATATATTATAAAAATTCTAAAGCAATAGTTGATTCATTGACTGCAACTTTTAAGAAAAAACTAACTCTTGAAATTATTGATGTTGATTCAATTATGATCCAGACTGATTGGATTAAATCTCCAACATATGAGCAAAGTGAAAGCATAAAACATATGGATATGGGTGTTGATTGATGGCATTTGAATTTCTACAAAGTTTAGCTGATATAGAAATCACCGGCGGACTGACTCTTCTTTCTTTGTTTATTGGTGGGATTATAATGGGAGTGGGAATTATTATTGCAAGGACAATCCGACTTTTATTTACAAAATATTATGCACCAAAACTTCCACAAGATACTGCAAAAAACTTCGGCAAGCTAATTTATTTTGGAATAATTATTTTATCATTTTTAGTTTTTACATCTACCACAGGTGTTGATTTTTCCGGCTTACTTGTTGCAGGTGGGATATTTGGAGTTATAATTGGTTTTGCCACCCAATCTGTTGTCTCAAATTTGATTTCAGGCATTTTCTTGATGATAGAAAAACCTGTAAAACAAGGTGATAAAATTGAAATTCCTGGGTCTGATGTTACTGGAACATTATTGGATATTAGCACTTTTTCTGTCCGTGTAAGAAGATTCGATGGTACCATTATTCGTGTTCCGAATGAATCTTTTTTTACATCAAATATTCGGTCACTTTCTTCAACTCCTGTAAGAAGATCTGAGGCAATTGTTGGAATTGCATATAAGGAAGATATTGACGGCGCAATATCTGTAATTGAAAAACAAATTCGCAAATCTATGGCATTTGTTTTAACCTTACCAAAACCTGAATTTCGAATTAGTGCTCTTGCTGACTCTAGTGTAAATATAGAAATCTTGGTATGGCACCCTAGAGATGACTGGGATCAAGTAGGTCCAACATTACTTAAGGTTGCTAAAAATGCCTTAGATGGCGCTGGAATTGAAATTCCATTCCCACAGCGTGTAATATGGCAAGCAAAGGAATAAAAAATTATTTTTCAATAACCTTTGATTGATATTTCTCTGCTCTTCTTTTTTTAATTAATGAATACATGATCATTCCAACATTGATGATGGAAACAATTTCGATTAGATCTACTCCGTAAAGGAACCAATCAATCACAGGATGAATTCGTGACACAATTCCTGCCTCTAACATAATATCCGCATTCCATATCATATGCGGAACTTGAATGAATTGTATTATTGCAATGAGAACGACACTACCCAATATCTTATTTTCATACCAATTCCAGAATCTATTCCATGGATTCATAATTAATTTAGTTATTTGTGTGTATTAAAGGCGATGAAAATTAGATGGAACTAATTAGACTGGACTAAGTTATAAAAAATACTAGTTAGCACTAGTTATTGTTTTAAGCACTATTCATATACCAAAAATGAAAATAGATACTATGAATTTAAAATTTATTCAAAAATATAATAATTATAAAAAATTCCGGCACTTTTCATCTTGAATCTGGCTAGACTTTTTAATTAACTTGAGGTGTCTGTGTTGAGAATTTGGGATGTCCCACCTGAAAAACTATGCCGAAATCACCTTCTAGGAGAACATCGTGAACTACATGCAATGTGGGTTGTGATTACACAAAAGAAAAAGGGTTATTCAAAGCACCCTGAGACAATTAGATGGAAAGGAAAACTACGTGCGATGTATTTCAGGCATGAAGATTTGGTCAAAGAAATGTCTTCTAGGGGATATGTGCATAAGAGCCCTCTCGATAAACGAAAAGCTACTGGAAAGTCTATTCAAGATGTTTACGTTGATTCTCCTCTAAAACAAATATTGATTCTGAAAGCAAAAGGTTGTGGTTGCAATGTCTAGTTTTATTTGTATTTAGGAATTATGTGTTTTTGGCTGATAATGTAATTCGTTGTAAAAGTTGGCACTGAAAAAATAGTAGTTCTGATTAATAATAATATTTTGAAATTTATGTTATGAACAATTGCGTTTTACAGGAGTTATTTCTATGAAAAGTTATGTTGAATCTGTAATTGTTTTTTCAACGATGGCTGGTGTTCTTTTACCTGCTAGACTCTTTTTTGTTCAATATGTTTCATCTAATTGATTTACTGTGTTTGCTTCTAATTTTCTGCTTTGATGTTTTCTTTTTTCATCCAAATTGTTCGTTCTTTATGATCAATTAATTCTACACCTATTTCATTTAATTTGTCTCGGATTTTATCTGCATCTTCAAACTTTTTCTCTTTTCTTAACTCTACCCTGTTTTTAATCAACTCGTCTATTTCATATTTTTCATTTTCAGTTATTTCCGGAATAACTAATCCTAAAATTTTCATCATTCTCTTAATCTCTGCTTTGATGTTTTCTGCATCTCTCTTACCTATCTTTTCTTCAGCTGCTAATCTATTCCCTTCTTTGATTAATTGGAAGAATGCTGATAATGCCAGATGGGTATTAAAGTTATTTTCTAGAGCATTGTCAAATTCTAATCCCATTTTTTTAATTATTTCATCTATCTTTTCATCACTTTCAGAGGCAGCATGAATTAATTCATAGTAACATGTCTCTACCTGTCTCCATTTCACAAGATTTTCTTTTAGTAATTCATCTGAATAATCTATTGGCTTTGAATAATGCCCTGATAAACAAAATAATCTGATTACGTTGGATCCCCAATTCGCTAGTACATGTTTGATTGATTTAACATTCCCTATAGATTTTGACATTTTTTCACCATTGATTGTTACCATTCCTACATGCATCCAAATTTTGGCAAATGAATTTCCTGTACATGATTCCGATTGAGCAATTTCATTTTCATGATGTGGAAAAATAAGATCTCTTCCTCCCCCATGTATGTCAAAGTTTTCACCGAGATACTTTATGCTCATTGCAGAGCATTCAATGTGCCATCCGGGTCTGCCTTTCCCCCATGGGCTATCCCAAACTGGTTCAATTTCTGAAAACTTCCATACGGCAAAATCCAGTGGACTCTTTTTTAACTCATCAATTTCTATTCTTGATCCTGATTGAAGTTCATCAATTTTCTTTTTAGATAATTTCCCATATTCTGGAAATTTAGATACTTCGAAATATACTCCATTCTTTGACGTATATGCAATTTCTTTTTTCATTAACTTTTCAATAAATTTAATGATGTCTTCTATGTGTTCTGTTGCTTTCGGATAATTTGTTGCTCTTTTTACATTCAATCCATCAAAATCCGTAAAATAATTTGTAATGTATTTTGTACTAATGGTGTTTGCTGATACATTCTCTTCATTTGCACGGTTAATTATTTTATCATCAACGTCAGTAAAATTTTGAATAAATTCAACTTCTATTCCTTTACTCTCGAGATATTTTCTTAAAACATCAAAAACTATGATTGTTCTTGCATGTCCTATATGTGATTCATCATAAACTGTAACCCCACAAAGGTAAATCCTTACTTTTTTTGAAATATCTACAGTTTGTTCTAAATTTGATAATGTATCTTGAAGTTTCATACTAAATCTCGGGTTTTGGAGTTGGTGATCTTTTATGCTCACTCATAATGTTTAATCTATGTATTTTTTCAATCATGTTTTTGTCAATACCTGTAATCTTTTCTGTTTCTAAAATTGATAATTTTTTATCAAATAAACAATACAAAATTGAGTCTACATCCTCATATGAAATCCCTAATTCTTTTTCTGCTTCATGCTCTTTCCACAAATGGGGGCTACTCTTTTTTGAAATCACGTTATCTGGTACTCCTAAATGCTTTGCGATTTCCCTTACTTGTAGTTTGTATAATGATATGATTGGAGTTATGTCTGATGCGCCATCCCCAAATTTTGTAAAGTAGCCAATCAAATACTCACTTTTATCACTTGATCCTAGGACTAGATAGTTCCTAATGTTTGCATAATAATACAAAATATTTGTTCTAACTCTAGCACGTAGATTTCCTCTAGCTTTTTCATTTGGTTCAAGATACATCGTGTATTCTTTTATGATTGGTTTTATGTCAATCAGCTTATACTCTATTCCAGTCAATGCAATCATTTTTAGTGCATCCTCCGTTTCTGTGTTAGGTGTTATTGATGTGTCTGGCATGATTATTGCTAATGTTTTCTCTTTTAGTTTTCTTTTACACAGATAAGCTAAAACTGCAGAATCTATTCCTCCACTTAATCCTAAAATTAACCCATCTGCATGATTTTTCTCAATCTGATCAAATAAAAATTTCTCAATACTCTCTACGGTGTTTGGATAATCCTGATTGATAATTTCATCAATGATATCTTGACTCAACAATAACTTTTCAAAATATGCATGAATAAAACTTATGCCTGTTATTGATTATGAATTCGTTCATTTTGAACACACACTATTCAATATACCATTTTTTTCTAGTATTATTACAGAATTATCTGTGCCCAACATAACCCATACCAAGCACAAGGGAAGGGATTTTGTCCCTTCTCTAATGCATTAAATTTTCCCAACTATTTTATTGCTTAGAAAAACTATTGTGTTGATTGATTCTTGATTATACTCTCCTTCAACAAGATTTATTCTGATTCTAAAATCCTTTTTAGCACATTCTGAAAATAATAAATCATTTTTGATTTCATTACTTTCTCCATAGTAATCATAGTATGCTACCACACAGTTGGGGATTAAATCCAAACCTTGTAAATTCTTTTCAGTTTTCGCGTTTGTTTGTAAGAATATATTTTCTACTGCGTTTTTAGGATCCCAGTCTGATATCAGGTCTCCCTTCCAAATGAGAACTTGATAGGTGCCAAAATCTTTATGAGCGTAATTGTATGATGTTGAGATTATCTCATTACCTGCAATTGTTTTTCTAACTATTATCGGCGACTCTGACTCGAGATATTTTTTAGTCCCATCTGACCATAACAGTCTCCACTCATTTCCTAACTCTCCTTGCTTAGGAAGAATCTTGGTTGCTTCATCATTCCATTCTATGCTGTCAAATTTTTCAGTTTTAATTTTTAACTTATCTTGAGATTTTGATTCCTGATGAGAATATATTATTGAACTTGAAATTATGACGGTTGCAATAACAATGGCTAATCCAATAATTTTGAAATTCATGTAATTTCAATTACTAGTTATTGATTCTCTAGAATTTCAAATGATGTCGAAGCAATTTCCATTCCTTGATATGTTAAAATCACTTCATGAATTCCTATTTGAGAATCTATTGTTATGTGGATCATTGTGTAGATATCTCCTTTCTTTGAAGCATAAGTGTTGATCTCTTCTTGCGTTTCATCTGGATTGATAATTTGAATTGTAAGTTTGTCTCCTCTGCTGTAATCTTCAACATGGCCAATAATTGTAATTTCTTCATAATTGTATTTTGATTGAGGCTGTTCAAACCCTTCTACATCTACAGCAATGTATGTGGATTCTTCAAACTCTTCTGCATAACCAAACTGTGTTATTCCTATAACTAAAATTCCAAATAATGCTGGGATGATTGTTCTACTTTGCAATAATTTATCTTGTTTTTTTAACATAAAAACTGGATGTGAACATTCCATTTGTGGAATCTGTGACAATTTGTCTTTTCAAAACATTACAAAAATTACGGCTAAAACAATAATGTAATTTCAAAAATTTACGTGTTTTTTACAATCAAATATCTATGTAGATGCCATCATCTCTTGCCTCTACAGGATATGTTTCAAGTTTTACATCCTTGAGATAGTCGGTTAATTCTCCAGTCTTGATGTTGTAATGCCAGAAATGCAAAGGACATTCTACAATGTTTCCTTCTAATTTTCCTGGAGCAATTGAGCCATCTTGATGAACACAAAGATCATCCATTGCATGATATCCATCTTGATTGAAAATTGCAACTTGTTTTCCATCTATTTTGAATGCTTTGCCTTTCCCTGCAGCAACCGCACCTTTATCGGCAATTTTCTTCCAAGTCAATATTTTTCTGATATGTTTGTCATTTATTTACATTCGCATGATAGAATTTTATAGCCTTATGCAATGGAAGAATTATTGAGTAAAGTAAAGACTAGTTCAAAATTAGTTCAAGAAGGAAAATTATCTTATCAATGGGCTAGATCTCACATGCAGATTCTTGACAATACAATTAATCGCTTTAAAAAATCAAAACCTCTCAAAGGTGTTACTCTTGGTTTTTGTTTACACATTACAAAAGAGACCTCTGTTTTATTGATGGGAGCTAAAGAATTAGGGGCGACAGTCGCATGCTGTGGTGGCAATCCCTTAACTACTCAGGACAATATTGCTGCATTTTTAGCATCACAAGGAATCCACGTTTATGCATGGCATGGGCAATCTGTAAAAGAATATGATTGGTGCATTGATCAAGTACTAAAACACAAACCAACCATCTTAACTGACGATGGGGCGGATATGAACATCAAAGCTCATTTTGATAAAAGATTTAGCACTATGAAAATTTTGGGTGCAACTGAGGAAACAACTGCAGGTGTAACCAGAATTCGTGCTGTGGAGAATCAAGGAAAACTTCGTTATCCTGTAATCTTAGTTAATGAAGCATATACAAAACACATGTTTGATAATCGATATGGGACTGGTCAAAGTACCATTGACGGCTATCTCCGCGGAATGAATCTTCTCATGGCATCAAAACGTGTTGTTGTAGTTGGATATGGTTGGGTCGGACGTGGTGTTGCCTCTAGATTCCATGGAATGGGATCCAAGGTAATTGTCACTGAAGTTGATCCGATCAAAGCACTTGAAGCTCATATGGATGGATTTGAAGTAATGCCAATGTCACAAGCAGCAAAGATTGGTGACATGTTTGTAACATGTACTGGTATGACCAGTGTTATTCGAAAAGAACACATCCTACAAATGAAAAATGGTGCAATTATGGGCAATGTTGGTCATTTTGATGTAGAAATTGACAGTAAATTTTTACTTAAATCATCAAAATCTGTCAAAGAAGTAAGACCAAATCTTGATGAATGTACTTTAAAGAACGGTAAAGTCGTTTATCTTATTGGGCAAGGTCGACTTGCAAACTTGGTTGCAGCAGAAGGCCATCCTCCAGAAGTAATGGCACAATCTTTCTCAAACCAAATTCTATCTGTTTTGTATATTCTTAAAAATCATAAAAAAATGGAAAACAAAATTATCAATGTTCCTGAAGAAATCGATAAACAAGTTGCAGTCGACGCACTAAATGCAATGAATGTTAAAATCGATAAACTTACTTCTGAACAAATAAAATATGCCAATAGCTGGTAAACTTCTTAACCTCAAGACCGTCATTGATTGATATCTGATGAACAAAAAAGCTATCATAACAAGCGCATTGCCCTATGCAAATGGTGAAATCCATTTAGGACACGTTGCATCAACTTATCTTCCTGCTGATGTAACTACTAGATTCTTAAAACTGAACGGAGTTGAGGCTTACTATGTTTGTGCATCCGACGATTTCGGTACGCCAATTCTAATTCAGTCTGAGAAAGAAGGTAAAACTCCTACTGAATATGTGGCTTATTGGAATAAACGTGATTATGAAGATTTTTCTGCATTCAACATTGACTTTGATTATTTTTACAAAACTAGCTCTTCAGAAAATATTGCCTTTGTTCAAGATGTATTCAAAAAACTAAATGATTCTGGGCATATCTATGAGAAAGAAATCATTCAATTTTATTGTAATAACGATAAGAAATTTTTGCCTGATCGGTATGTAAAAGGAATTTGTCCTTATTGCAAGGCAGAAGATCAGTATTCTGATTTATGTGAAAGTTGCGGGCGTGTTCCGGATGAAATAACTGATCCTAAATGTTCTCTTTGCGGAGAGCCTCCAACAAAAGAAAAAACCACTCATTATTTTTTCAGATTAACAAATTTTGGGGATTCTTTATCAAAGTGGCTAGATGAAAATGACCATCTTCAAAAAGATGTAAAAAAATACGTTCAGAATTGGATTAAATCTGGTTTGATTGATTGGGATATTACTAGAGATATTTCCTGGGGGGTTCCTGTCCCACTATCTGGTGCAAATGACAAAGTATTCTATGGGTGGTTTGATAACCATTTGGCATACATCTCAACTGCTTTGAAATTTCTTGCTGATAAAGGAATTGATGGTAAATCATTTTGGAATTCTGCTGACATTTATCACTTTATTGGAAAGGATATTGTATATCATCATTATCTTTTCTTGCCTGCAATGCGATTAGGTATTAACAGTGAATACAAACTACCTGATTACATTCCAACCAGAGGACATCTGACACTACAAGGAAAGAAGATCTCCAAAAGCAGAAATTGGTACATTGGACTAAAGCAATTCTTAGAATACTATCCTGCAGATTACCTTAGATTTTACCTAGTATCTATCAATCCTTATTCTCAAGATGATTTGAATTTTGATTGGGATGATTTTGCTACACGAATTAATTCTGAACTAATTGGAAATCTTGGAAACTTTGTTAATCGAGCTCTTGGTTTTACTAAAAAATCATTTGACGGTAAAGTTCCAGAAACCACGTCTTTTGATGAGAAAGATTTAGAGGCAGAGGGAAAAATTAAAAATCTCTCAAATGAAGTTGGCTCTCTTTTAGAGCAGAATCATCTTGACCGAGCTTTGAAGAAAATTATGGAGTTTTCGTCATTCTTTAACCAATATTTTCAGCACAAAGAACCATGGAAACTGAGTCCTGGCACCACAAATTGTGTTTTCCTTTCAGTCAATGCTGCAAGAAGCATGGCAATTACCCTGTTCCCATTTTTGCCTGAATCTTCTCAAAAAATTTGGATCCAGTTGGGTTTGGATGGCAATGTAAAAGATTCATCTTGGAGTGGTGCCTCTGAATTGAAAATCTTATCCGGTCATGTTTTGGGTGATTCTTTCCCACTATTTACAAAAGTTGAAATCACTGATATTGAAAAACACAAAAAGAACTTGGGTCCTTCTAAGTAGAAATGAAATCAATCCCACGAATTTCAACTAGGGGGTACTATGATCTTACTACTGGTAAAACCTTAAAATCAAACTCTTATTATCTATATCCAAAAAAAGATTTCAAAAATTTGTTTGGAACAAAAGAACTCACAATAATGATACATGGATTACGAAATAATAACGCAGGAGCTATGGCCAAAGTTTCACTTGCAAAAAATCGACTTCGAAAATTGGGATACCTTTACCCTGTAATTGGATTTAGTTATGACTCCAATACTACTGGTGCACATTTAATTAAACATGCAAAACGCTCACTTGCAGCTGGGCAAATAATTGCAAAGAAAAATGGAAGACATCTTGGAAAATTCATAGAGGATTTTAAATTAGTTAGTCCCAAAACTAAGATTAGACTACTGGGACATTCTTTAGGTTCCCAAGTAATTTTGAGTACTCTGGAATATCTTGCAAAAAAGAAAAAGAATTGTGGAATTGTTGACAGTGCATACCTTTTTGGTGCATCCATCACCCAAGATATCCCTTCTTCAAAAAAATATGGAAAAATAATTCAAAATGTTCTTGATAAAAAAATTGTAAACTATTATGCTCCAACTGATGAGGTGTTGTCTTGGGCTAATAATGAAAAATATGTAAAAGGGCCTCTTGGTCTTAATGGCGCAATTGGAAAACCTGTTTCAAAATATCGGCAAAAACTAGTCAAGCCAAAAAATCATCGATTTGCAAGTTATGCTGCGGTTTTAAACTCATTTTCATAGATTTGTTGACCCTTGATGTGTAGTATGATTTATCCGTCAATCTTTAATATCAAATTAAGTTCATACTTTATTATGACGTCTAGACTGTCTGATCATTCAAATGGAAAAGCTATATTGTATCACCTTCATATTTTAGATGATTCTGCAGAGATTTTTGAAGATCTTTCTGAATATCCTTGCTAGACTCAATAAGAAATTTTTGAAAATAACTTCATAAGAACGGGGTTTTACTTCAAATCATGGTCAAGTCTGTAAATTTTGTAGTCTTAGGTAAACAGGATCTTGCATCGGAATTTGGAAAAAAAGGAACAGTGACTGATCTTTCTCTTTATGATCGAAAAGAATCTGATATTATCAAAACATGGGTTACCCCAAACGGGTTTCCAGATAAAATTCAACCATTGTTTCAAGCAATCAATTTGGCAGAATATGTCATATTTTACGTAGATAAATTAGATAAATTCACCGGAGAACAAATTATAGCACTTGATTCACTGAAAAAGGAAAAGGGAATACTTTCTCACACCTTTGATGTTGATGAGTCAAAATTGGATTTGATGATCAAAGGAACCGTTGTTGAGAAATACATCAAAGTTGATCCTGATAAAATCAAAGAAGAGATGAATAAACTTGAACCATTGATAAACAATGACTCCTCAGAAATGATAATTGATCATTGCTTTGATGTCAAGGGAGTTGGTACTGTAATCTTAGGTAAGGTTACAAATGGAAAAATCAAACAATATGACAATTTGAAATTATATCCTGCAGGAATTGATATCCTGATTAAATCTATTCAAATGCATGATGATCCTGTTGAAGAATCTATATGTCCAGCACGAGTTGGACTTGCAGTTAAAGGTGTCAAACCAGATGAAGTTGGACGTGGTGATGTCATTGCAAAAGAAGGTGCAGTTGATGTGAAGACCGAAGTTGAACTTGATTTCCAAAAAAACCCTTTCTACAAAAGTGACATTGCCGAAAATCAGGGCTGTCTTGTAAATATTGGACTGCAGGTTAAAGCTGCAACATTTTCATCCATATCTCCTCTAAAACTAACATTTGAAAAATCAGTTGTATGCAAAAAAGGACAAATCGCTGTGGTTTTAAAACCTGAATCAACAACTATCCGGATTTTAGGAAGCGGTTCAATCAAATAGACTAATTTAATAAAATCAAAACTTTCTATTCTTCATGCGCGGTTTAATGATGGGTAGATTTCAGCCTTTTCATTTGGGTCATTTGAAACTAGCAGAACAAATTCTTAAAGAATGTGATGAAGTCATAATTGCCATTACTAGTTCTCAATTTAATTATCTTGAAAAAGATCCTTTCACTGCTGGCGAACGAATTGAAATGATTCACAATTCTCTAAAAGACATTTCTATTGATATGAGTAAGATCTTTGTCGTGTCTCTTGAAAATCAATTCAATGTTGCAACTTGGGCGTCTTATCTAAAGTCTGCATTACCGCATTTTGATAAAGTTTACAGTGGAAATGATTACGTATCCATGTTGTTGAGCGATTCTGGCATCCATGTTGTCAAACCTGTCTTTTTAGACAGAACCAAATTCAATGCAACAAAAATCCGAAATATGATAATTCTAAATGAGAATTGGAAAGATTTTGTTCCAAATGCTGTTTATGAATTACTTATCAAAATAAATGCTAAAAATAGACTCACAGTAATATCTAAAACTGATACAAAGCCGACTGAACATTGATGGAACCTGTACGCTCTTGTCCTATTTGCCCAAAATGTGGCTCAAAGAGATTTACTAGATTGCCTGGTGAGAATGTCACTGTGCAGTGCCGTTCTTGCAATAAAATAATTGAAATTTAAATTTCATAGTTAATATTTGCAGTATTTGTGCCAAAGTCATGGCAAAAACATGGAAAGATAACGAAATCAGTCTTGACCCAATTAAGGATCAAACAATTGCTGTAATTGGTTATGGAATCCAAGGTGACGCACAGGCCAACAACATGAAAGACTCTGGTCTTAATGTGATAATTGGTCTTAAAGAAGGCGGTAACAGCTGGAAAAAGGCTGAAGCTGACGGTCACAAAGTAATGTCTGTTGCAGATGCAACAAAACAGGCAGACATTGTTCACATATTGATTCCAGATATGATTCAAGGTCAAGTATACAAAGATGAAATCGGACCAAATCTTTCTGAAGGAAAAGCATTGTCATTTTCTCATGCAGCTGCAATCTATTGGAAATGGATTGAAGCCCCAAACAATGTTGATCTAATTATGATTGCACCAAAAGGACCTGGCTCCAAAGTCCGAGAAACATATCTTGACAATTTTGGAACTCCTGCAATCGTTGCAGTTGAACAAGACTTTACAGGAAAAGCTTGGGATAGAACATTGGGAATTGCAAAAGCAATAGGTAGTGCTAGAGCTGGATTGATCAAAACTGCTTTCAAAGAAGAAGTAGAAACTGATTGGTTTGGCGAACAAGCTGACCTTTGTGGTGGCGCAGCATCTATGGTTACAAATGCATTTGAAACTCTAGTTGAGGCAGGATACCAACCAGAAATTGCATACTTTGAAGTTTTACATGAACTCAAACTCATTGTAGATATGATTCAGAGATATGGAATTAATGGAATGTGGAGACGCGTCAGCGAAACTGCTAGATATGGTGGTTTGACACGTGGACCAATGGTAATGGATTCTACAAACAAAGAGAACATGAAAAAAGTTCTAACCATGATTCAAGATGGTACGTTCAACAGTGAATGGATTTCTGAATATCAAAAAAATGGTAAAGATGCATTTGACAAATACATGAAAGAATATGACGCACACCAAATTGAAAAAGTTGGTAAAGAAATGCGTAAAATGATGTGGCCTGATTCCACAGAATAATCTTTTTTCTTATATTTTTCTTAATTTAGAAACACCAGTAGTGATATGTTCAATAATTGTTGGTAATGATGTGCCTGGTCCAAATACATGATCTACTCCTGCTTTGATCAAATCTTTATGGTCTATTTCTGGAATCACTCCTCCACCCACAATAAGCACATCCTTAATCCCTTTCTTTTTTAGAGCTTTTACAACCCTTGGGAATAGTGTCCCATGTGCTCCGTTTAGTAAACTCATTGCAACAGCATCAACATCTTCATCTTCAGCAATCTGTGCAATTCTATCTGGAGTTGCAAACAATCCCGAATAGATGACTTCCATCCCTGCATCTCTGAATGCTCTACAAAGTACAAGGGCACCTCTATCATGACCATCAAGACCTAACTTGGCAACTAATATTTTGATACTTCTCGATGCCGTTTTTTGCTTCATAATTATAGATGGCTTTGGGATATTTTAAAAGGTTTATTTGATTTCTTCTCATACCTATCTCTTCAAATATATTGATTCATCCATCAGGTATAGAAGTAGATTTGACTGAAGACATATGTGATTTTTGTAAGGGTGTAGGTTCTTCTGGTTCAAACATCTGTGTTTATTGTAATGGGACCGGTGAGTGGAACCAAGCTGCACAAGCATACGTAAAAAATCATATCTGTCAATGTATTGTGCTTGATAGAAAATTCTGCCCAGTTTGTAACAAAGCATGTCACCATGACACTACGCTAAATCCAAAACAAAAGATTGATCCTGGTTATGGGGGTATGTCTTCACGAGAAATTTCAGTCATTGCATAAAGCACAAAATCTTTGTTGTTTTTTGCGAAAATACTCACCCTTCATATACATGAGAAAGTAATTCTAGTTATGTCAAAATACAGAAAAAATTGTGACGTTTTGGAAATTTCAATTAATAGGATAATTATCTAGGGAAAACTATCATGGATTCTTTTAATCAAAACTCAAATTGTTTGCGTTGTGGAAAAAACTCCATTCTTGTTGATGAAGTAACCGGTGAGCAATTTTGTGGCAAGTGTGGTTATGTAATTACTGAAAAATCACAAGAATCTGGACCTGAATGGAGATCATTTCAAAAAGACGGTGGAGCAGATCCTGCAAGAACTGGCGCACCCTCATCTCTAATGATACATGACATGGGATTATCCACTGTGATCAATCCTCTAAACAAAGATGCTTCAGGAAAACCTCTTTCAACATCAATGAAGAGTACAATTGAGAGACTTAGAACCTGGGATAGTAGAAGTCAAGTACATGCACCTGTTGATAGAAATCTGAGACAAGCACTTAGTGATTTAAATAAATTAAAAGACAAAGTATCTGTTCCTGCAAATGTGTTGGAAAAAGCAGCTTACATTTATCGAAAAGCATTGGAGAAAAAATTAGTTCGTGGTAGATCTATTTCTGCAATGATTGCTGCTTCTCTATATGCCGCATGTCGAGACACTGAAACTCCTAGAACTTTAAAAGATGTTTCTGATGCTGCTAATGTTAAACGAAAAGACATTGCACGATGCTATCGATTACTACATCATGAATTAGAATTAAAAATGCCTGTGGTCGATTCAATTCAATGTATTGCAAGAATTTCTAGCAAACTTGAGATTTCTGAGAAAACAAAAAGATATGCAGTTAAGGTGCTCAAAGATGCACAAGAGCGTAAAGAGTCAGCTGGGAAGGATCCTATGGGATTGGCTGCAACTGCTTTGTATTTATCTTGTGTGAAAAACGGTGTATCTATCACACAACGAGATCTTGCTGAGGCTGCAGGTGTTACAGAAGTTACAATAAGAAACAGGTACAAGGGATTGAAAGCAGAACAGCCTCCAAATTTGTAACTCTACTGTTTAATTTTCTAACTATGTGTTAAATTATTTTTTATTTGTTTGATTTTTTTTAAAATTGTTGCTACTTGAAACTGATCTATGGTTGTCTTGCACAGCACACAAGAGCATACTGCTCAGTTATATCGAAAAAACACGTATAGAAAGTATGCAAATCTTAAACCAACTAAAAATTGAAGAACCAGAAAGGAAAGAATCTTTTCTTGAAGTACTTTCTGATAAATACTGTCGCTCTATTTTAGAGGCAATTATGAACACGCCAAAATCTGCAATTGAAATCTCTCGTGACAAATCCATTCCTCTGAGCACAGTGTATAGAAGAATTCAACTGCTTCATGATTCAAAAATGATTCAAACTTCTGGTGTTATTACTGAAGAAGGTAAGAGACTCTTTTTGTATAAAAGCAAAATCAAAGAAGTCAATACAAGTTTTCGCGATGGCAAAATTGATGTGAATATAGTTTTTAACAAAAACTAATTTTGTTTTTAATATCTGTGTTCGCTAAAATCTCCACCTAATGCAATAGTTGCAATAACTGTGGATTCTGTTGTTTGACACTTCATTTTAGATTCTGGCAAGAATTCCTTGAAAATTTCTTGGAGTAACTGCTCTGTAAATATTGACCAGTTGCCACCCAATTCATGTTGAATAATGAAATGATGTAAATCTCCTTCTGTTCTGTGGTCTGATTTCATTCCTGATGCCCGCATATAATCTTCGAGTGTTTCAATACATCTTTTCAAATCATAATCTCCTTTGATAAATAATACTGTATCTTTAATCACTGGTTTTATCACATTGATTATTTCATTAATTTCTGAGGCTGTCATCTCTACTCCTAATACGTCTAGAATTTTTTTTGGTACTGGAATCATTCCAATTTTGGCTGCATATCTGTCCCACTCGATATATTTCTCTAAAATCTGTCTTGCCATTACATTATGCGATATGTTATGATTCATAGCTTCAGCTTCTATCTCTTCTACTAATTTTATGGGCAAACGATATGTTACACTGCGTGTCTTTTCCTTCTTTAGTGGATGTTGCTGACGCTTTACAGTACTTGAATCCAATTACAAATTACCAAATGTGGGACTATTATAAAGATAATTTTTCGGTGATTATTTGTTCTCAAATTTGATAATCGTAAATATTTTTAAAATATTTTCCTTGTTTGTTCTTATGAGGGAATAAATTTGAAAATATCTGGGTTTATTCATTTGAGAAATGGGCCAATATTGTGAAAATTGTGGGAAATTTATGAAAAATTTTGAGATGACTCATTGCTCCGATGAATGTTTACTCTCGTCTTTAAAAAACAGTGATTCTCTTACTGAAAACGGGGTTAGTGCAACAACTTGGGATGAAAGATCTGATCCTTGGACATAACTATTCTGTTAGTAAATAGAAAATCTACTTAAAGTGTAACCAAATTATTCCACATGTGGATATAATTCCAATTAACTATCAATTATCGTTTGAACCCGATCTCAAAAAATTTACGTTCACTGGGTCTGAAACTATTTCTATAGATTGTAAAAAACCAACCAAAGTTATCACTATGCATTGCGCTGAACTCAAAATTCTTTCCTGTCAAGTAAAATCAGGGAATGAAATTATTCAATCATCTCCAAAAACCGTGGAAAAAGATGAACAACTTCAAATTACTTTAGAAAAAAAATCAAAGGGATTTCTACCATAAACCTAGAATTTCAAGGGATCTTAAATGATCGATTACTAGGATTCTATCGTAGTCAGTATAAGCAAAATGGAAAAACGAAATATCTTGCAACCACTCAATTTGAGGCTGCAGATGCTAGACGTGCATTTCCATGCTGGGATGAACCAGAAGCAAAAGCCACATTTGAGATTTCTATAACTGCTGATAATAAATTCACTGCAATCTCAAACATGCCAGTTAAATCAAAGAAAAAAATCGGTAGCAAAACTATCTATGCCTTTGCAAAAACTCCAATCGTTTCAACATATTTGATCTATCTTGCAGTTGGTGAATTTGAATATTTATCAGGAAAGATTGGTAAAATCCAGATTAGAGTTGTAACAACAAAGGGGAATAAATCTAAAGGAAAATTTTCGCTAGATTTAGGAAAAAAACTTCTTACCTCATATGAAAAATACTTTGGAATCAAATATCCTCTGCCAAAACTCGACTTGATTGCTGTACCTGATTTTGCAGCTGGTGCTATGGAAAATTGGGGCGCAATAACATTTAGAGAAACAATTCTTCTTTATGATCCTAAAACATCCTCTACTAGAACTAAACAATTCATTGCAGAAGTAATCTCTCATGAGATTGCTCATCAATGGTTTGGTAATTTAGTCACGATGAAATGGTGGAATGATTTGTGGTTAAATGAAAGTTTTGCAACTTTTATGGCCACGAAATTTGTTGATAAATTCTATCCTGAATGGGATTTGTGGAATCAATTTGTAGACGATGCAATGAATGTTGCAATGGGACTTGACTCTCTAAAAACAACGCACCCAATAGATGTTAAAGTAAATTCTCCAGCAGAAATTAGGGAAATTTTTGATGCTATATCTTACGACAAGGGTGGATGTATTTTACGAATGTTGGAATCCTATGTAGGGGAACCAAATTTCCAAAAAGGACTTAAAAAATACCTCTCTGATTTCAAATACAAAAATGCCAAAGGACAGGATTTATGGAATGCGATAGGCAAGGCCTCAAAAATGCCTGTATCATCAATGGTCAATACCTGGCTAAAACAACCCGGTTTCCCTCTTGTTGAGATTACTCAAGATGGCTCTACTCTGAAATTAAAACAAAAGAGATACCTGCTAGAACATGATAAAAAATTCAATAAAGGATTATGGTCTATTCCATTATCTCTAGGGTTAGAAAATGAAATTTACAAAAAACTATTTTCAACTAAAACCATGTCTCTGAAACTACCTAAAAATACTCTGGGTTTTGTAGCAAATTATGGAAGAAAAGGATTCTATCGTGTAAAGTACGATGAAGGAATTTTGCTTGATCTAAAAATGTTAGTTGATGAAAAACGCATTCCTGCAATTGATAGATGGGCAATTCAAAACGATTTATTTTCACTTTGTGTTTCTGGAGATGAATCTGTGAGAAATTATCTTGATTTTTCTGATGCATATTTTGAAGAAGATAGCTATCTTGCATCAGTCAACATTGCACATAATTTGGCTTCATTGTATTTCCGTGCATTTAACGAAACATTTGCAGAGGAGATTCGAAGTTATGCCGTGAATTATTTTAGAAAAATTCTATTCCGTTTAGGATGGGAACCTCAAAAATCTGATAAACATACTGATGCTATGCTTCGTGCATTTGTGATTTCAGCATTAGGCAAAATGAATGATGAGGAAGTTACTGAAGAGGCATTAAGGAAATATGATAAATTCTTGAAATCTCCTAGTTCCATATCTCCTGACTTGATTGAGCCAATTTGTTCAATTGCTGCATGGAATGGGACTTCAAAAACATATGCTGAACTAGTAAAATTGTATCGAAATGCAAAAACGATGGAAGAAAAACTCCGATTCCTTGGTGCAATGTGTGGCTTCAAAGATACGAATCTTTTACTTAAAGCCCTAAACTTTTCTCAAACCGCTGAGGTTCGTTCTCAAAATATGCAATTACCTATAATGAAAGTTGCTGGAAACCCATATGGTGATAAAATTTTGTGGCCATGGTTAAAGAAGAATTGGAAAAAACTTAACAAAAAAGTTGGCCATGGAAATCCTTTGTTTAATCGAATCGTGGCAAGTATTGCGCCTGTTGCAGACGATTCTATGGAAAAAGAGATTAAAACATTTTTCAGAAAGAATCCTACTCCTGGTACAGAGAGAACACAATCTCAAACTCTTGAGAGGATAAGAATAAACTCCAAATTTCTTAGAAATATGAGAAAAGAATTTAGAAATGGCTAAAAAAATAGGACCTCCAATATTCCTTGGAGTGTTTACCATTTTAGCAATATTATTTCTCTTGGGTGCTGGAACCGATGACAAAGAAATTCTTCGGCAGACGTTTCAGATTGAGGCAATTTACTATGATTCTGGCCATGTTGAGGTATCCTATCTTGATAAATCTGGTAATACTGATTCGGTCGTGATGGAAATTCTTGGAATGGATGAATCTTTTCAAAAAACCTTCACTGATTCAGAATTTATTGAAATTGTTCCATTTCCAAACAAACCAAAATACGGTTGGGCGATTCATCCGGTTGTCCTAGAAATTGAACATGAAGAATTTGGTCACATCCAACTAAAAACAGAGATACATCCACTTGGAGATCCTGTACCTCCAGTAATTTACGCTAGACCTTAGATCTCACACAAGATTTTATTGCACCCTTTGCGAACTTTGTATGTTGGATTTAGTTGATCTAAAAAAAGGAAAACGTGGGGCCATTGCCAAGGCAATATCTGTAGTTGAAAATGATCAAAAAGAAGCAAGAAAACTCTTAAAGAAAATTTTCAAAGATACCGGTCATGCTATGATTATCGGAATTACTGGTCCTGCAGGAGCTGGAAAAAGTTCACTGATTAACAAAACTGCAGTTGCTATGAAAAAACTAGGTACTAAACCTGCGGTACTTGCAATTGATCCTACCAGCCATGTCACTGGTGGAGCAATACTTGGCGACCGTGTTCGAATGAGTGAGTCTACTGATTCTGGAACATACATTCGAAGTATTGCATCGAGAGGTGCAACAGGGGCGGTATCACGTTCTTTAAGAAATAGTATTCGTGTTTTGGAATATGCTGGATTTAACCCAATTATAATTGAAAGTGTTGGTGCTGGCCAAACTGAAGTTGAAATATCAAACATTGCAGATATCACAGTGGTTGTTTTTAATCCTAACACTGGAGATAGTATTCAAACAATCAAAGCAGGCTTGACTGAGATAGGTGATATCTATCTTGTCAACAAAAGTGATTTGAGTGGGGCAAATCAGTTATTTGACGCTGTACGTGATTTTATTGGTGATTCTGAGCGGAATCCTATAATTTTGAAAACATCTGTAAAAAAGAATTCTGGCATCACAGAATTTGCAAAGGCATTAAAAGATATGATGAATTCTAAAAAGAAATTCAAGAAAGAAAAAGATTCCGAACGACTGGAAACTGAACTAAAAGATATTGTTTTAAATAACATGCGAGAAAAGATTGATGACATGTTGCATTCTGATAAAATATTTTCGAAATATCTTAAAAAATTACAATCAAAAGATGTTGATCCTTTTGAAGCTGGAGATCAAATTACAAAATCCTTGTTAAAGTGATAATATGGCAGACAAAAAATCAATAAAATCAAAAGAGTCAGGAAAGAAAATTTTCACTGATTCTGGCTTTGTAGTAAAGCGAATTTATCAAAAATCGTCTAAGAAGAGACCTGTTGAAGATTCTGGGAAATATCCATTTACCAGAGGAATTCATCCAGAAATGTTCCGTGAACGCTTTTGGACTATGAGACAGTATTCTGGATTTGGAGATGCAAAACTTACCAATGAGCGTTTCAAATTCATGCTTGAGAAAGGCCAAACGGGTCTTAGTATGGCATTTGATCTGCCTACTCAAATTGGTTATGATTCTGATTCACCACAAGCTGAAGGTGAAGTAGGTAAAGTCGGTGTATCGATCACATCAATTAAGGATATGATGACTGCCTTTGATGGTATTCCGCTTGGCAAAGTAAGTTCTTCAATGACGATTAATTCGACTGCATCAACATTACTTGCATACTACATTGCCGTCGGTGAGGCACAAGGATTCAAAAGTCATGATCTTCGTGGAACCACACAAAATGATATTTTAAAAGAATACATTGCAAGAAATACCTACATCTATCCACCCCAACCCTCTATGCGATTAATTGGTGACATGATAGAATACTGTGCACAAAAAGTTCCATCATGGTATCCAGTTTCTATATCTGGATACCACATGCGTGAAGCAGGATGTACTGCAACCCAAGAGGTTGCGTTTACATTAGCAAATGCCATTGCATATATTCAAACTTGTTTGGACAAAGGATTAAAAATTGATGACTTTGCCCCTCGTCTTTCCTTCTTCTTTTGTTGTACTATTGAATTCTTTGAAG
The DNA here is from genome assembly GCF_000242875.2 of Candidatus Nitrosopumilus salarius BD31. Lineage (GTDB taxonomy): Archaea > Thermoproteota > Nitrososphaeria > Nitrososphaerales > Nitrosopumilaceae > Nitrosopumilus > Nitrosopumilus salarius. The sequence goes on from NZ_AEXL02000090.1 coordinate 146,757, forward strand.
AAGTTGCAAAGTTTAGAGTTGCAAGAAAAGTTTATGCAAAGATTCTCAAAGAAATGTTTCATGCAAAAAATCCACGTTCATTACAACTAAAATTTCATACTCAAACTAGTGGCGAATCTCTAACTGCACAACAACCCAATAATAACATCGTTCGTGTTGCGATTCAAACAATGGCAGCAGTTGCTGGTGGTACTCAATCACTTCATACTAATTCTAGAGACGAGGCACTTGCACTTCCAACTCAAGAATCTGCAAAAATTGCACTTAGAACACAACAAATTGTTGCTCATGAGAGTGGTATAACAAAAACAGCTGATCCATTAGCTGGTTCTTACTATCTTGAGGAACTATGTGACCAAATTGAGACTGATGTTTGGAAATATTTGAAAAAGATTCAAAAAATGGGCGGTTCTGTAAAAGCAATTGAGAAAGGATTCTTCCAATCTGAAATTAGAGCAAATGCATATCGCCTTAAAAAAGAAACCGATGACGGTGAACGGATTATTGTTGGAGTGAATAAATATGCTGAAGAAGAAGAGCAACCTGATTTGCTTAGGATTGGCGGCAAAATAGAAATTCAACAAAAGAAGGCACTCAAAGAATTACGTGCATCTAGAGATGTTAAAAAATGGGAAAATGCACTTTCAGCAATGAAAAGTGCTGCAGATACTGAAGAAAATCTCATGCCATACATTGTCACAGCTGCTAAAGCATTTGCTACCACTGGTGAAATCAGCAATACCTTCAGAGAAGTGTTTGGTGAATATCGTCCAAAAGAAGTCTTTTAGTCAAACTTTTTTCTGAATTAATTTTTCAATATGTCATATTTGGGCATTCAAATAAAATCAGCATTCCTAAAAATCATGATGTTAAAATAACACATTTGTACTCTACTAGTGGAATCTAAAATTCATGGTCGCAAAAAATGAAAAATCAGATAGTTATAAAAAAAGCATAAAGAAAATACACGGAAAAATTTTTGATGAACTTACAAAAAATTATGCTCAGACTTTAGATCATGGAAAATCTTTTGGAAATACATCTATAGAAAAAATTTCTGATTCTGCATTCTCTGCAAATAATTTTATAAAATCAACACATTACTGGGAATTGTTAAAAAATAATTCATTAAAAATCAAAGAAAAGACTTCCGCACATGGAACTGAATTAAAAAAATATGGCCCAAAATTCTATAAAAAAATTAGCAATGCATTTTTTTATTTCTTTGAAGCCCTTATTGGAAGAATAAAACTCGGTTCTCAATATGGTATTACTAGTCTTGAGATTCTGGAAAGATTAGCTAAGTTAAAAGAACTTGGAATTTTAACTGATGAAGAATTCAATGAAAAAAAGAAGAAAATTTTGGATAGGATATAACCATGTCTAAAAATGTTATAATTTCTGCACTTGCAATCGTCATTGCTATTCTAATTGGATTTTTGATATTGACAAATTATGATTGGTTTTCTCAAGAGTGGTTGATTGGCCTTGGTATAATTATAGGCGGTATGGCTTCATTAGGGCTTTTGATATATCTTAAAATTAAAAAATAAAACCCATTAATACTAAATGATCATGGTGTATCTTAGATGAAAATCGATCATATTGCGATTGCAGTAAATGACGTGGAAGAATCTGCCAAAGTGTACCAGCAGGCCTTGGGAGTTGATAGTGTTGAATTTGAAACAGTGGAATCTGAAGGTGTTAAAGTTGCAATTATTCATTTAGAGAATGGTAGGGTGGAATTAATGCAGCCTACAAATGATTTAAGTCCCATTAAAAAATTTCTTGACAAAAAAGGTCCAGGATTACACCACATGGCATTAGAAACTGATGATATAGAAGGTGAAGTAGAACGAATGGAAGGATGTGGTGTTCAGTTTCTAGGGAAAATCAGACCTGGCTCTGCTGGAACTAAAGTAACATTCATTCATCCAAAATCGTTGCATGGTGTTTTGGCTGAACTTTGCTCTCACCCAAAATGATTATTCCATCATTTTTAGAGTATCTGAAGCAGTAATTATTCCAACAATCTTTGATTTTTTTGAAACAAGAATACATTTTGAGTATCTGATTAATGGTACTAATACATTTGCCGGTGTATCGTAATCCACTATTGGTGGAACAGGATCCATTGTATCTGCAAGTTTTGCTTTTTTCAATTCTGCTTCTCCTAAATCTGCCAAGTGCTTTACAATCCCATCTTCTGATATCACTCCTACCACATCTGCATTATTAAAAATTGGAATTTGACTGATTGATGATTGGTGCATTTTCTTAATTGCATCGTGAAGAGTGTTTGTAGGTTTTAATTTTACAATGTCTCTACTACAGAAATCTCCTGCAGTATGGGATGATGATTCCCCTTCTAATTTTGCTAGACTCTCAAAAATTTTCTTTGCTGTTTCATAACTTGGCTGACTTCTTCCTGATTCAATTTGATTTATCATTGAAGTACTAACTCCCGTCATAGTGGCAAGTTTTTTTTGTGTAATGCCTATTTTTTGTCTAATTTGCTTTATCGAATCAATTCTAGGTAACAACTCATTTAGAATTATACTTGGTTAGTTTATCAACATTTGGGGTTACATTAAGTCAATTTTAAGATGACTTTGATATAACAAACCACTCAATGATCTGATTTTATTTTTCTAATCCTTATATTTTCATGAGAGAAATCGACGAAAATTCACACAAAAAATGTTGGACTGATGCTTTGATTTTATTTCGTCTGACATGATTTTCCTTACAAAATGGTTTTTGAGAGTTTGAATGAAAATAACAATACATCAATTTCACAAAATCTTCTGGTATTACATCTTAAAATATTACAAATCATGACCTCATATCCAATCCTTTGAGATCTCTTTTTACGCCCCATTTGTGCTCTATTTGCAAATGATCTTCTAACTCTCTAGGTGATTTTAAAATTATATTGCAAATCAGACATCTATAACTCATAGAATCAAATCTATCCTAATTTTGGTTTAAATGTCTGGGTTATTATGAAACTGATATTTAAAAAATGAGCCTGTAGATTTGTACGATGTTTTGGTTTTTAACAATATGCTTAAGTTTAGATATTTTCTAGAAAAATTATGGATGAAAGTAAAGATATTTCAGATAATTTTGAAATAATAGAACAAATTTACAAAAAATATTTCTCTGAGGTTGAAAATTCAGTTCCTCATATACAACAAGTATTATTCGATCTTCAAAATGAATCTTATAAAACCTGGAAAAATGCAGTAAATGCAAATATTTCTTTACAAAAGGAATTCATTAAAAGTTCTAACTTTAATTTCACAATTCCTGAATCCTATAAATCCCTCATTGAGAACATGAGTGAAGAGACCGTAAAGTATAGGTCCTTATGTAATAAAATTATTATCGCCACCATTGAATCTGGCAAGAAAAATGTAAAAACATGGAATGACAATGCAGACATCTTTATGGATTTGAATAGAAAAATTATGCATTTTTGGCTACCTGTATTTACTCAAAAATGAGTTTGTGATTAAACCTGACCGTTTGCATTTTACTCTTTTGTCAATAAAATTACTTTTTGCCTTCTATTTTTTTAAAAAACAATTGACACTGTGCAAAAATTAGAGGAGCCTAGTTCAGAAAGTAAATTTTGTAGTAAAGTTTTGAGTCTAGATACATCAATACGATTCGCAGGAATTCTGTGTAAATGTGGTAGACTAAAGGCATATCATAGAAAAAAGGGAATGATTCCACAACTGAATGTTCCTGAAACAAAATTATTACATCGTGAAGCATTATTGAAGGCAAAAATGAATCGCGTTTTTGATAAGAATCTTGGAAAAACAAATTGGTCTATAGAATCAAGAGATAATGTGAAATGGATTAATGTTTATCATGAAAAGGATCTCATACTGGTTTCTACAGAAATCATATCAAATCATGATGAAATTGTACAAAAAATTCTTTCATTACTGTAATTTTTAATAATATTTTTTACCTTCTTTTTGGCTTTGCCTTACTTTTTGGCTTTGCCTTACTTTTTGGCTTTGCCTTACTTTTTGGTTTTGCCTTACTTTTTGGCTTTGCCTTACTTTTTGGTTTTGCCTTACTTTTTGGTTTTGCCTTAGATTGTTCAATTGCTGCTTGGGCTGCGGCTACTATTGCTATTGGAATTCTATGCGGTGATGCACTCACATAGCTAAGTCCTGCACTATGACAGAATTTGATTGAACTTGGATCTCCTCCATGTTCTCCACATATGCCAACTTCCATACCTGGTCTAACTCCACGACCCGCGGCAATTCCCATTTTTATTAAACTGCCTACTCCGTTAACATCAATTGATTGAAATGGATTCCTTTCTAACAATTCTTTTTCCATGTATTCTGGAAGAAATTTTCCTTCAACATCTTCTCTGCTGAAACTAAATGTCCCCTGTGTCAAGTCATTGGTTCCAAAACTGAAGAATTCGGCAGTACTTGCAAGTTCATTTGCAGTTAGTGCCGCTCTTACAACTTCGATCATTGTTCCAAAATTAATTTTTAGTTTCATTTTATGCACCGTCTCCATCTCTTTTTTGATAGAATCATAAATTTTCTTAATGTGGTTAAGTTCTGCAATGCTACTGATTTGCGGAATCATGATTTGTGGATGGGCTTTGACATTTTTCTTTGTTAATTCCACCAATGCTTCAAACACTGCACGAATTTGCATCTCATAAATTTCTGGATACGTAATCCCGACTCTGACTCCTCTATGCCCCATCATTGGGTTAATCTCTGCAAGTTCTCTTGCTCTTTTTAGAACATTTCTTGCAGCATTAGCTTCGTTTGTTTCATTTCTTAATTCTAATTTACGAATTTTTTCTGAAAGTTCTTCAGGATTTGGTAAGAATTCATGTAACGGTGGATCCAATAATCTGATTGTAACTTCATAACCTTCCATTGCTTGTAAGATTTCAATAAAATCACTCTTTTGTAATTCGCCAAGTTTTTTGAGAATTTTACTTCTTTCTTCAATATTTTCCGCCATAATCATGTCCACAAACAAATTGATTCTGTCACTTCCATTGAACATTCTCTCAGTTCTGCATAAACCAATTCCTTGACCTCCAAATCCTCTTGCCAGTTTTGCTCCTTCTGGCGTATCTGCATTTGCTCGAATTCCTATCTTCTTTGCATTTTGAGCCCATTCTAAAATTAGTTTGAAGTCTTCATTGACTTTTGGTTCTATTGTTGGAATGTCTCCAATGTACACATTACCTGTACTTCCGTCAATAGTGATTGAATCTCCTTCTCGAACTATTTTACCGTCAACACTGCATTGCTTGTTATCTACGTCAATCTTCAATTCAGAACATCCTACAATGCATGGTTTACCCATTCCTCTAGCGACCACTGCTGCATGAGATGTTTTACCTCCTCTGCTAGTTAGAATCCCAACTGATTCAAAAAATGCTGGAACGTCTTCAGGTTTTGTTTCTTCTCTGATTAGGATTACTTTGGCACCATTCTCCCCCATCGTTGTTGCTCTTTTTACATCTAATACTGCAATTCCACTTGCAGCTCCTGGTGATGCTGCAATACCTTTTGCTAATTGTGTATAATTTTTAATTTGTTCAGGATCAATTCTTTTGTGTAATAGCTGTTCTAATTGTTCTGCCTGTAATCTTGTTATTGCTCTGTTTTTATCAATTAGTTTTTCTTTGACCATGTCAACTGATGTTTTTACCATTCCAACTGCATTCATCTTTGCATTTCTTGTCTGTAACAAATAGAATCGTCCTTGTTCAATTGTAAATTCAATGTCTTGTGGTTCTTTGTAGTGTTTTTCTAGTCTTTCACATGTTTGTGCTAACTGTTTGTATGATTGAGGAAGATCTGTTTTCATTTCATCTACTTGCTTGCCTGTTCTAACTCCTGCTACCACATCTTCTCCTTGCGCATTAATCAGATACTCCCCGTAAATTTTACGACTTCCATCTCCAGGGTTTCTTGTAAATACAACTCCTGTGGCACAATCATTTCCCATATTTCCAAACGCCATTGATACTATGTTTACTGCTGTTCCATCTGCAATGTCTTTTGTTATGTTGTTTTTCTCTCTGTACACAATGGCTCTTTCTCCCATCCAGCTTCCAAAAACTGCTTTAATTGCAAGCTCGACTTGTTCCGTTGGGTCTGTTGGGAATTTTCTTCCAGTATGATTATCACAAATTTGTTTATATTGCGAAACTATCTCTTTTAGTGATTCTTCATTTAAATCACTGTCGACTTCGACATTTTGTTTTCTCTTTGCAGCATTTAACACATCATCAAATTTTTTGTCATCTACGCCAAATACTACTTTACCAAATAATTGGATGAACCTTCTATAGGAATCCCATGCAAATCTTGGATTGTTACTTTTTTCAGACAATCCTAATACTGTTTGATCGTTTAATCCAAGATTCAATATTGTATCCATCATACCTGGCATTGAAATTGCAGCACCTGATCTGACTGATACTAGCAATGGATTTGATTTAGAATTCCATTTTTTTCCTGTCTTCTTTTCAATTTTTGCAATATTTTTTTTAACTTCCACCATGAGTGTTTTAGGCAATTTTTTGTTATTTTCATAATACTTGTTACAAACCTCTGTAGTAATTGTAAATCCAGGTGGAACTGGTAACTTTAGTCTCGTCATCTCACATAGACCCGCTCCTTTTCCTCCTAGGAGTTTCTTGTTTTTGCCGTCTCCCTCGTCAAAAAAATAAACTTGTTTCATTTTTTACGATTAACCAATCCAAAAAAGGGGGTATTAAACCATTGATTTAGCAAATTCAGACATTATCTTGTTCCAATCTTTTGCCTTGACTATACCGCTTGCCACCAGTATGCCTTTAGAACCTAATTCGATTGCTTTTGCAACGTCTTGTCCTGAAACAATTCCAGCTCCGCAAAGCAGTTTTGTATTGTTTTTTGCATTTCTTATTGCTTTAGCAGCTTTTTCAATCAATTCTGGTTTCTCTTTGGACACTGCTTTTCCAGAACCAATTAACTCAGGTGGCTCTATTGCAATATAATCTGGATTCAATTTTGCATATTTCTTGACTTCTGCAACATCTTTTACGCACAAGATGGAAATCATTTTTAGTTCTTTTAATTTTGTGATTAATTTTTCAATTTCTTTACTGGAAATTCTATGTTCGCTATGATTGATTAATGATCCTTTGACTTTGGATTTTTTTAATAATTCTGGAATCATAAATCCTGTCGTGCTCCCAACTTTAGAGTCATCAATATGTTGAGCTAAAATTGGAATTGAACTATTTGATACCACGCCAATGAGGTGTTGTGGTGGTGACACAGCTATTTTTATTTTAAATTTTTTAGAAATCTTTTCTGCAATTTTTATAAATTTAATTATTTTATCTCCTGCAATCTCTTCGTAATTTTTACAATTAATTACAAACATCTTTCTTTGAAACTTTCTACATTGTATTTATTCTTTGATCAGCTTATGATGTTTTGGCTTGAATGTCATATCTTTTCTTCATTCCTAATACAATTATCATTAGGATTAATCCTGACATGTTTGTACCTATAATGAATACATCTTCTACAATGATGCCATAAATTAGCCATAATATTGAACCTGCTGCAATAAAAATCATTAGAAATTTTGAAACATCTTTGAGCCTTTTAGTCTTATATCCTTTGTAGATTTGTTCTACCCACCCCATCAAAATTAAAACTCCTGCTGTTATCCCTAACATTGTTAGAAGTAATCCATCAACTTCCATTTTCTATTTTAACTCCAAAAAAATTGATCCATTCCAGTTTGCTTTGGTTTTCCGAGAATTACATCAAAATCCAAATCCATTGATGATGTGATTTGTTCTAATGTTGCTTCCATAAACTCCATATATTTTTTTGAATCAATCTCTTCTTTCTTTGCCATCTCCACCGGTTTTACACCGGGTTTATTTAGAATTTTTACGAATGATATCTTGTCTCCTCTTTTTACCTCTCTTATGGTTTCTAGCTGTTTTGCTGCTCTGATATGTTGTGGGATTGTCTTGACGTATTCTGAAGGTGCTTTGCTTAACATTACGTTGAATGTCAAGTCTTCTAATGGTATTTCCTTTGCCTCTACTTTCTTGCCACACGTTGCAATTTTCTCTGAAATGTCTTTTTTTGCTTTGACAAAGTCTTCCACTGTTTGAACTTTAGATAATACATCAAGTAATTCATAAAATAATTTTCTGATGAATGGGGGTGTGTGTGATTTTTTCCCTGTTAGTCCTTTAACGTCTACTTTTCCATCTTTTGTTACACCAAGATAATTTTTCTTTCTATTGCTTAACACACAATATCTGTATACTTTGTCAATTTCTAAATCTACACCGTGATCTTTTTTTGCTTGCTCTATCACTTTTTGAATTTGTTCTTCAGTTGGTTTTTTTATAAATAATGAATCTGTGTCGCCGTAAAGTACTTCAATTCCAGTCTCTTCACAGTTCCTAATCGTTTCCAAAATTGTATATCTGCCTATTGCTGTTGTTGCCTCTGCAACTGGAAGAAAATACAATGGAAATATCTCGGCACCCATAACTCCATAACTGGCATTGAGAATTACCTTAAGCGCTTGGCTGACTACAGTATATTGCTGTCTTTGGTCATCTGTTAGTGTTGATTTTTTTGAGAGACTCTTGTAGTAGTTTACCCTCAAATCTCGAAGTGAACCAATAATCATTGATGTCAGACCATTTTTCTTTGTACATGCCCAGTGATTTGTTTGTGGAATTGTGTTTTTCTTACATTCTTCATGAACACATCGTACTGTCTCATATGATAGATTTCTAACTTTGATGATGCTTGGGTATAGACTTGCAAAATCCATCACTACTACGTCAAAATGGATTCCTTCTTTTGGTTCAACAACTAGTCCTCCTCGATATTTTTTGTCTTTGATTACTGCATCTGACATCACTCCTTCTGACCTGCTTTGAAGCTCCTCTCTTTTTGGGATCAGACAATTTCTTCGTCTGTGCTCGTAGTATAGTAGACTTCGAATCCATTGAGAAACCCCCATTCTTGCAATATCGTCAATTGGCATTCTGCCAATTCTTGCAATGATTACAAGTAGATCCATTAACAGATCTTTGTTAAAACTGGTAAGTTCGTATGTCAAAAGGGCGTCATTATAACAATAATTTGCCGTTTGATAGAGTGATAATTCATCAAATTCCAAACCATAGTCTACCTTTTCTTTTCCTAGTAATGCCTTTGAAACACTGTTTAGCGAAAAATCAGTGTATTTTTGACTAAATGCATAGATTTGAAATGAACGGTTTGAGAGGGTTCTATACAAATCAAGATGAACTCCTTCCTTTAATGTCGCAGAATCCCTCATCATGTAAAATGGATTCTCTGAATTTTTGATTCCAAGTCGCTCTGCTCTGTTATACAAGTATGGTAAATCAAACTCATCTCCATTGTATGTTACAACAAATGGAAATTCTTTGATTAACTCAAATGCATCTTGTATCATTTCTTTTTCTTTGTCTGCATCATAAAATGTAACTTTGATATTTTGTTCGAGTTCGTTCACTCCTTCTTCAGTACCTTCTGTTTTGAGTACAAAAATTTGATCAAAATTATTTGAACCTTTCAATCCAATCGCGGTGACTTTCTTTTCTGCCACTTTTGGATCTGGGATTCTCCCAATTTCTGCTTCGACTTCTATATCCAGACTCAATCTTTTAATTTTGGGAATTGGCTGATTTAACAAATCTGCCCACTCTGTAATGTATTTTTTGAATTCGTCTGCATCTACCATACTTTCACTGTCTACTTTGTCCCACAGCAGACTTTTCAGCGCAATCTTTACTTCATCTGAAATTTCTAAATCATGTGATTTGATATTTCCATCTACCACTTCATAGTATTTCCCAACAATTAATTTTCTGTCGTACAGATAATTTTCATAATATTTGATATCCGATTCCCAAGTTTCAATTATGTTTCTAATGCTTTTGTCTCCTGTGGTGCCGCCAATTGCTAAGGGATCAGCTACTGTAATTTTTGACATGTTGATTTCTTTATCTTTCATTAAATCATATCTTTGAACAGTTTTGATTTCTAGGATGTCATCTCTTTCTTGTAAAAAATCTAATTCGTCTGGTGATAGTCTGGAGTAACAATAGGGTTTATGATTTGTTTCGTCCTTCCATAAAATCAATTTCTGGGATTTTGGTTCATAAAATTTCAGTATTGCTGATTTAGAATTATTATCATATGTGGCAGATACCAGCATTGAGGGTGGCATTGTTTCAATTTTTTTAATCTCTTTTACGTTTACTTGCATTTTATTACACTGAATCTTCGTAGTTAGTGACTAGCTCTTTTGCCCATCTTGAAATTTTGTCTTTATCTAACTGTATTACATCTACTCCAGCTTCTTTCAGCAAATCATAATCTGTCTCAGGATATGAGTCAAGACAAACAAATTTTTTAATTCCAATTGTAATTGCCATTTTTGTGCATTCTAAACATGGCACAAATGTTGTGTACAATACCGCACCTGCTATTCCTGCCTCAATTCCTAAAATGGCACAATGCATAATGGCGTTTGCCTCTGCATGATTGCAAAGACATCTATCTAGAGACGCACCTGATTCTATCTTCCCTTCCATTCTTAATTGACATCTCTTACATCCTCCTTCAAAACAATTTTTAATTCCTGGAGGAGTTCCGTTATATCCTGTTGCCAATTGTCTGTGATTCCTAACAATTACTGCTCCTACTTGTCTTGTCATGCAGTTTGAACGAAGCTTTGCTAATTCTGCTTGAAGCATAAAGTATTCGTCCCAACCAGGTCTTTCAAAAGAACCATCCATGCAAATCTTCCTTAACTGTTCAATATATGGATCGCGTTAACTGATATTTTTTTGCGATCATTTTTAGAGTTATGTTCATTTTATTGATGATATGTGCACAAACTTCTTTAATTTCATGATCCAAATAGTTTTGATGGCAAATTATACATCTGAAGTAAACGTCATTCATAAAAAATTTCAAAATGCTGTGAAAAGAGCAAAGTCAAAACAATCTCTAAACAAAGCATACAGTGTTCATAAAAAAGATCATGAACGCTTATTGAAAAAACATCTTCGTGAGGAGACTGTTATGATTAACAAAGCAAAGAAAAAACTTGAATAGTTATTTCTGCATTTTTTCTAATTTTTTGAATAACTTTATTCTGGAATAGTTTTTGGTTTGTTATTAATTAATAATTATCATATAAAATTAGTCCTTATTTTTTTGAGATGAGTTAATTATATTTTTCATCTTATTTTTTGTAACAAATACTGTATTTTTGAGGCTAATTTCATCAAATAATTCACCGATGAGAAATTTTCCTAATGCTTTAGTTTTTTATCTGAATCAGAAATTTATGGCTCTGAGTTTGTTGAGATGTGATTTAACCGTGTACATCAACAATAAATAATTGAAAATAAGGGAATTGCTATGCAAATGATTTCCATAAATGACATTTTGAATTGTATGTCTAAAGAAAAAAATTACTTTGGAGATATGTGGGAAACATGTGTGGATGCCCACAAAAAAAGATACAACAGATCCAAGTTTAGAACTGCTCTGGAAAAAATGGAGAATTTGGGATACATCAAAAAACATGGTCACAAAAATGATGCATATTATGAAAAAATCCACTTTCAATCATTTGAAGATACAATTGGATCTATCAATAATTTGATTTTTACTTATGAATCTAAAATTAATAATGCATTAAAAAAACTTGAAAACAGAAATATCTTTGTAGATATATCCAAGAATCTTAATTCCTTTAAATTAAATAAATTTGCAAAAACTGATTATGAATCCATGCTTGAAGGAATGTCTGGTATGTTTGAACTGTCATCGTCTATTCTGTGGACTAGAGATAATAGTCAAGATGGTAAACTG
>NZ_AEXL02000089.1 GCF_000242875.2 Candidatus Nitrosopumilus salarius BD31
ATCAGCGAGGAAAATTATTAACAAAAGTACATGTTCCTGAAGATCAAATAATCGAACTTGTAAACAAGAAATACATGGAAATTCCAGCAGCATTGAGATATGAAATTGAAACTTCTGGAATTGATAAAAAGGAATTACAGTGAAATTAGAAATTCATTTTAAGAGGAAAAATTAGGGTTTCTTATGTCAACTATATCATATGATGATTTTGCTAAATTGGACATTAGAGTTGCAAAAATTATTGGAACTGAGCCAATAGAAGGCAAATCTAGAATAATCAAAGGCAGAATTGATTTAGGAAATGATGATCAACGTGATGTGATTATTGGTGGCGCACAGTACTATGAACCTGAAGATATTGTAGGTAAAACTGTAATTGTCATTGCAAATCTTGAACCAAAAAAAATGGCAGGTGTTGAATCAAATGCAATGCTATTGGCAGCTGATGTTGATGATAAACCATTTTGGTTAACTGTCGCTGAAGATGTTCCATTAGGGAGCCCAATAAAATAATTTATTTATTTTTTCAAGAGTTGTATTAGATAATCTATTTTTAGAATCTACTATTTTCTTATTTTGTTTGTTTATCTCAATTATTGTTTGTTGAATCATTTGTACTTTAATGAATATTATAAAATAAATTTTGACCAATGATTAATCATAAATCATTAGGTCTTTTTCTTCTAGTAATGCATGTAAATTATTCACTGATCTATATACATCTGGTTCATGTTTAGCTCCAGTGCAAACAAGTTTCCCTGATGAAAATAACAAAATCACCGTCTTTGGGTCTAACATTCTGTGAATTAGCCCTGGGAATTGTTCTGGTTCATACATGCTTCGTGGTAATGTTCTTGCTGCTTGTTCTAAATGGATCTTACCTCCTAGGTTGATGGAAGCTACAATATTCTGAATTGTAACTACTGCATCTTTTTTTACTTTGATTCCGCCCTTCCTTAGCTTTTGTACAACTGTTTTTACTGCTTTTCTAGCCATCTCTTCAGATTTAGAACCTGTACATACCATTTTTCCTGAAGTGAAGATCAACGTTGCAGTTTTTGGGGTCTTTAGTCTAAAAACTAGCCCTGGGAATTGATCTGGATGATATTCCACATCTGGAAATGTTCTTGTAATCTCATTCAAATCCATTTTTTGCATCACGTCTGCTGATGCTACAACATTTTCCACGCTTACGATAGGTTTTGTTTGTGGCATATTCGGATTTTTTTGTATCTGAACTATAATAAAAGCACTCGCCATTATTTTGCCTCCTGCAACTCGTTTTTTATCCTCCCTACGAATGATTTAATTTGGAACTGACATTTGATGGATCTAGTGGATTTTACAAATATTGATTTTAATCAGTTGTTTGCTATGAATGATGAGACAAATCCTTTAATGATGCTGATTTGGATTCTGCCCATATTTCTCTTTATTTTTTATGGTCAGCGAATTCAATTAATTGTCACTTCTAATGAACTCAATAAAGCAATCAAAAAACTTGATGGTTTTAGATCTGAAGCAAGATCCGAATTACTCAATTATGTAAAAAATAATCTGAATCCAAAAAATGATCCTACAAAAAAAATTGATCAATTTTTAGATTATTTTACAATAATGCCAGTCGATATGGATCCTAATGGTATTGTTGAAAAAGTTAGACATACCGTCAGATCAAGAGAAGATTATACTAGAGAACATGTACAACTACTTTCTCCCGAAATAAATGATTTTGAATTAACCAAAGTCCAAACATTACTTGAAATTGCTTCTTCATTACAAATGATCTACAAAATAATCAATCATATGTTTTTGACGGCAAAAAAACAAAATAACTATCCTTTGATTTTGCCATTGCAAATGATTCTTCCATTTATAATGGAACAAGCAGAAGCAATGAGGGATGCGATTTCACCATTTAAGCTAGGTCAACCTGTAGGTGATGGAATTGGTCCTATGGTTGTTGGCAAAATGATGTTAAATAGTCCAAAAGAATCCATTGCATTTCAAACTAGTCTTGCAAAAATAGATTTTGATGGTAGAAAACTATCTCTTTTAAAAGCTGAGGGACCGGGTTCTACAGTGGGAAGACCTGCAGATGCCTTAGAATGTCTTGTTTCTGATACTAAAATTGACGCAATAATTATGGTTGATGCTGCATTAAAATTGGAAGGCGAAGACTCTGCGTCAATTGCAAGAGGTTTCGGTGCAGCTATAGGTGGCATAGGAACTGAAAGATTTCAAATTGAATCTATCGCAACATCTCATCAAATACCAATATTCTCGATTGTGGTTAAGCAATCTGTAAAAGAAGCGATTACTTTGATGACAAAAGATATTGCTAATGCTGCAGATGATGTACGTTCACAACTTTATGATATGATTCGTGAAAATACTAAACAGGGTCAATCTGTAGTAGTCATCGGTGTTGGCAATACTGCAGGAGTTCCACAATGAATTTCTCGAAGAAAAAAATTACCGCAGCATTCACTGTTGAACTATGTCCTAAATGCAATGCTTTGAAGAAACGAAAATTTTTGGATGGTGATACATTATTTTCTACCTCTGCAAAATGTACCTCATGCGGTGAAATCACCATTATTGAGAAAATATTTGGTGAAACTTTGGACGAATAATCGTATTATTTTGTTCTAAATTTTACATTACATGAAGGACAAAACCACGACACTTCTTCTCCCTGTTCTTTGAACATGAATCTCCCACATTGAGGGCATGGTCTTACTTCGTCATTCAAATTACTTTGCACTTTTTGTATTTTTATTGGGTCTGAGTTGTAACAGTTACTCCATTTTCATTAGGGATGAATGTGTGTTCTGCTTGAGCAACTCTTTGTTCGTTCACTTCAATCAAAATTGGATATGCTTGAACAGCTTTCTTGCTGATTAAAATATCTAACAATTCTCTTGCTTTCTTTTCTTCCCAATCTTTTACTAACCATCTAAGAGCAAATGGTAACATGTTAAAATTATTCCATATGAAATCAAGAAGTTTGTCTGCTTCATCATTCTTTGTTTTCTTTCGTGAATTAAGTGCAAAAATATTTTTTATTTTTCCATTTCTTACAAATCCTCCTCCCTGTTCAGTTGTGACGAATGGTTCACATGCATAAGCCGAATTTTCTGAAAGTGAAAATCCTCCAATTGACCAAATATTTGGAATTGATTTTCCTGCATGTATTGTATATTGATCTAATGAGTGTCCACTAAGATTTGCAATTGGTTTGAATCCTCTTTGTTTGATTGTAGTTTCTATAGTTCGTCCAATATCACTTGCTTTGACTCCTGTTTTTACCATGGACATTGCATTTGCCAAAGCTTCTTCTGCAGCTTGAACTAGGCCATCAAATTGGGCATCATAGCAGACAGTAACTGCTGTATCTGCAATGTATCCGTTAATTTGTGCACCTAAATCAATCTTCACCAAATCCGTATCTTTGATAGTGATTGGATCGTTTGGCTCTGCAGTATAATGTGCTGCAATTTCATTAATACTGGCGTTTACTGGAAAAGCACATCCTGCACCTCTTTTTTTAATTTCATTTTCCACTTCTTCACAAATATCATAGACTGACTTGCCAACCCAGTCTCTTCCTCTTACCATCTCTCTTACTTCCGATGCAATCTTACCTGCCTTGATGTATTCCTCGATTGCCATGGTTTCGATCCTTTGACTGCCTTTAAAATGATTATCTGTGAAGCTTAAATTGGGCAATTTTTATGGCATACTGGGATCGTGGTCTAGCTTGGTATGATTCTGCGTTTGGGACGCAGAGGTCGAGTGTTCAAATCTCTCCGATCCCACCATTTCATTATCTTATAAAGAAATAATTTTCTAGATTAATTGCCGAGCAATGAGGACGAGTTAGAGTAATGACTTTGAAATGAAGTAAACTAATGGCACCGAGCTCCGGCATGTTTTTATCAATTTGATATTGTCTTGTTTTTATTGAAATTTGAGAGGCGCGAGATAATTCTGATTGTTGGTCTTTTTCTATTTATGATTGGTTTGATTCCGTTCATGGCACCTGTTTATGCTGTTGTCATAGTGATTCTCATGTATTTTGGGATAAAACTATACGTTGGCAAAAAGCGTAAATCAATACATGATGATGTAGGTGAGGGCATTTGTATGGAATGCGGTTCTAAAATTATCAATAAAATGTGCTCAAACTGCGATTATTCTCAAGAATAACTTCTTCGCATCCCTTAAAACTGAAAAATTAGATTGTTTTTCATGGTTTTAAGATATATGACTTTAACAACAAGCTCAACTTTTCCTCAATTCCATTCTAAAATGAGGCTTCTAGACAATCTTAACAGGAAGCAATCATGAATCGTAATCTAACTTTAGTTTTCTCTCTGCTATTTCTTATAGGGGTAATCATCCCTGCATATGCTCAGACAACTGATCATGTGGTGATCAATGAATTGGATATCAATCCTCCTGGAGATGATTCTAAATCTGTCGCTGAATGGGTGGAATTATACAATCCTACAAACTCTGATGTTGATTTAGGTGGATGGAAAGTTGCATCTACGACTGTTCTGAAAAAAACTATGACAATACCCAGCGGAACTATCATTAAACCTGGACAATTTTTAACTTATTCTTACCAAAGCCTTTGGTTTACTGATTCTAACGAATCTGTTGAACTTAGAGATAAAAATGGAATTGTAATTGACAAAACTCCTATGTTTGCTGATATTAAAAATGATTTTACATCTTGGCAACGAATCTATGATGGCTATGATTTTGATACTTCGTCTGATTGGAAATATGCAAAATCAACCGCTGGTTCATCAAATGGTAAACTTGTCAGTAGTGGAAACTCGAATGAAATTACTGTAAATGTTTCATCTGATAAAGATTCATACTTGTTTGGTGAGACTGCAATAATTCAAGGTAGTGTTTCTGAACAAGTTTTTATTGTGAAACCCTCTTTCCAACCTCAACAAATTACTATTGCTATCTCTGGCCCAAATTTTAACAAAGTTGTAACGATGTATCCAGATCTAAATCTTAATTATAAAACAACACTCAATCTACAACAAGTTTTAGGAATTAATGAGGGAATGTATACTGTATCTGTCACATATGGTGACGTATCTGCAACCGCAAGTTTTTCTGTGGGTTATGAATCCTTTGCTCAAGTTACAAAGACTGAAAGTTCTCTTAGTATAATCACTGATAATTTTCAATATCTTCCAGGACAATCAGTTTCAATTACTGGACATGCTTCCAAAATAATTCCTTATGAGGGAATGAAATTGATAATAAAAGATTCTCAAGGAAAAGTTGTATCTACCGGAAACCTTTACCCTACCAATGGTGAATTCAAAACCACTTTCTATGTGTCTACTGTGAACCCTGTTTACGGAACTTATGAAATTAATTCTGAATATTTTGATAAATCTGCATCTGTTTATTTTGATGTAGTTAAAGATATCAAAGAAGATGTCCCGATTTCCATTTGGACTGATAAAGTTGCATACGGTCTTGGTGATGAAGTCAAAATCACTGGTAGACTAAATCAACAATGGGTTAGCACTTTGGATTTGGAGATAATACAAACCAAACAATCGTCTCTAGGCAGCTCTACCTCTGGCAGTGATTCTGGATTTAAAATTTCTGATGGTGTGAGGCTTATGGGCGATGGTTCGTTTTCTTACAGTTTCACAATTCCAGATAGCCAATTACGATTAGGTGATTATAAAATCACTGTTTCTAAAAGTATTGGTACTGCAACTAGTATTATTCATGTGGTTTCAAATCCTGAAAGTTTTGTGACTTCTGATTCT
Organism: Candidatus Nitrosopumilus salarius BD31; assembly: GCF_000242875.2. GTDB lineage: Archaea > Thermoproteota > Nitrososphaeria > Nitrososphaerales > Nitrosopumilaceae > Nitrosopumilus > Nitrosopumilus salarius. Next base: position 5,820 of record NZ_AEXL02000089.1, read on the forward strand.
CCATTGACTGTTAACTCTGATAAAGAAACCTATGAACCTGGTGATAAAATGGTAATTAGTGGATTCATAAAAGATCCATCTAGTACTTCAAGTTATAAAACTGGTGTACCTGTAAAAATTTCAATTTCTCATGAAGATGGCACTCCTTTGAAGATCACTGCATTGTCTGGTGCTCAAACAAAATACAGTGACAATGTGGCTATTGCATACGTTTTTACAGCAATTCCTGAAACATCAGGAAATTACTTGCTTAATCTAGATGTGACCCAAAGTGTCTTTACTGAAGGAAACTATGTTATAAAATCTGAATATTCTGGCTATGTTGCAACGAAAACGTTCTCAATAGTCAATCCACTTGATTTTAAAAATGGAGCAATTGCATCTCTTGATAAAGATGTTTATGGTTTAGGTGAAACTATTCATTTAACTGGTGCCATTCCTCCAACTGGTGCTACTTCTGTAACCATAACAATGACAAAACCTGATGGAACCAAGGTTCTTTCTGGGGCTACTATCGATAACCAACGTTTTTCATGGTCTTGGACTGCACCTGTTGCAGAAAAAGTACAAAATATCAAAGTCAATACGGGAAAAGATGTAGTCAAATCTAATTTTGGAGTTTACAAAATCAAAGTATCTACTAGTAGCGAAAGCAAATCTTTGTTCTTCAAAGTTTCAGCCGATCCAGAAAATGACACTCTGTCTACCACTCCTATCTTTGTAACTACTGAAAAATCACTATATCAAGCAGGGGAAAAACTCAAAGTCATAGGAAATGTTCTGAAGCGTAATCAAGGTGATGAGGGACTTGTAGTTCCTCAGCGAGTCACAATTAAAGTATTGGATGGCTCTTTCCCATTCAAGCAAATTTATGAATCTGCTGTTTATCCTAATCAGGGTGGGGAATTTATCAGTCTCTTTGAATTACCAATTCCAGTATTCCCTCAGGGAACATATTCTGTAAAAGCAATTTATGGAACTGCACGTAGCGAATCCACCTTTAGTGTTGCAAATGATTATGCCTTTGGCGTTGATGACCCTGTGACTCTTTTACTATCTACTGATAAGTCACAATACTATCCAGGCGATGTGGTGGAAATTACTGGGAAACCAAATAGACTGATCTATATTGAAAAATTTGATGTAAGTGTAATTCAAAAATCAGATTCAGAAATTACTTGTGGTACATTTTATTGTGGTAAACACAGTGGCCCTGTAACTACAATTCGCCCAAGTTCTTCTGGATCATTTGATCATCAATTTAAAATTCCTAACACTTCATCTGCAATTGGTTCTTATGAAATAACAGTTGATGCATCTTTTGAAACTAAATCTATTCTATTTGATGTTGTAGAGAAACCTCTAGTAGTAATACCTGATACTGTGATTGAAAAAGAAAATAGAATTTCTGAAAATATGATATCTATATTGACTGAAGAGAAAACCACTGATGTGGCATCTATTGCACCTAGAGTGTTCACTGGTTCTTTGATTACTCCAACACGAGGAGACGAATCCATAGTAAATCTCAAAGTTTCTACTTCCACTGGAATCTGTGTTATTGGTCCTGATGATGATTGTTTGGTAAGCCAATCAACTAGAACGCCTGGACAAATCTATGAAACTGTTGAAGTTGATGGAACTAGTATGAATGTCAGATACAGTGGCCCTGATGTACGTCTTGAAAAATTTAGCATTTTGCCTGAATCTTCTGATGAATTTTTACCAGATGAAACTTGGAATGTTGAGATTCTCAAAGATGATCAAGCTTCACGCTTTTATTATAAAATAACATACAAAACTTTAGAGTAAATTCAAAATACAGCCAATCTGATCATTGGTTGAAGTGAAATTACAAGTTTTAATGTTTTATCAGGATGATCCTAAAAAATGCACAGCTGCAAAAATGGTGAAATTTGGTCTGGCTCAAAATATCAAAAAAATCAGTAACAAAGGATTGGTTTTAGATCCATTCTCTGACAAAACTTTGATGCCTAAAGATAAATCCCTAATCCGTTCTATTGTGGGAATTGATTGCTCTTGGAATCTAGCTGATCAGGCGTTTTCTAAAAAATTTGATGGTATTAAAAGAAAACTTCCTCCACTTCTTGCTGGAAATCCTCTGAATTATTCAAAACTCAACAAATTAACTACTGCTGAAGCATTGTCTGCCTCATTATTTATTTTAGGATACAAAGAACAAAGCTTAGAATTACTTGACAAATTCAAATGGGGGCATACTTTCTACGAACTTAATCAAAATCTCTTGGAGGAATATCTGAAACTTGAAAATGAAGATCAGATAGATGGAATTTTGAAAGATTATGGATTGCTATGATTTCTTTTTTTCAGATAAATCAAAACTCCTAAAATGATTGCAATTGGAATGATCCAAACCTCATACTCTGAATTTTTTTCAGAGAATTCTATATCTTTATTCGTGTTTTTTGGTAATTCTGAATTGCTATCAGTTACAAGAAAACTTGACTCATAAAAATCAGGTTTCAACACTGAATTTGAAATTGCAAATATTTTGATATTGTTTGCACCAATTCCAAAATTATTTGTTATTTCAGAAGGGATGGTAATGACTATGTTATTGTCTGTAACTTCAAGTGTTTCTGATTTTATTTTGTCTCCTTGGGAATTTGTCAAAAAATACCATAATGAATCAGTGTTTTCAACATTTACTGTCACATTAAACTCGTCTCCTTTTTTGACAATTTTTTCAATCTCTATTTTTTTAATTAATGGGAATTGGGCTTTTTCAAATTCAGACCATTTTCCCACCTTAAATGGATATGAATCGTCATCAAATGCAGCGACTTTGATTGTTCGTGATTCTGGTGAATATGACTCAAGATAAAATGGACCATTGCTAATTACTGCATGGTTTTTTTCTTCAATCCATTTTATTGATGTTTCATATCTTTTTTGGTAATATTCGAAATCCTGATTGTTTTCTTTTAATGACTCTGGTATGTATTTTGAATCTTTGAATTCTAGTAAATAATCTCTTATGAGTTTTGCATCATTTGGAATGATTAGTGATAGCCAATTTACATTTTTATTGGTAGCGCCTGATCTTGAAAATGAAACTTTTCCATCAACCACTGCCTTTTCCATGGCCGATGTAATTTCCCATGGCACTGAACTCCATAACGCTGCCCAATCAGCTATTTCCCCTTCATCAAAATGCCAATAATCCACATAAACTTCAATCGTGTCATCATCAATTGGGTTCACTCCGATAATTGTTTGAATGCTCTGAGCAGCTCTAGGTGTGAATTCTGTATCAAAAGTTCTATCATTTTCATCAGTCTTAGTTCCCCATTCTATTGTAAAATAAAGTGAATGTAAGATATCTTGCATATCCATTTTTTCACCATTATGCCATTTACTAAATTCAAAATCAAATGTCACCTTACTTGTTGCAAGTGTTCCCTCTTCAACATTTTTCCATTTTTGTACAAGTGGGTCCCATATTTTTGCCTCTTTGGGGATACTCAATTTATCGTTTGGACCTGCGGTTTCAACTTGCCATTTTGCTCTAATTGGAAATGTCTCACCAGTAAATGGATGCTTAAACGTAGCAGGATCTGAAATAATCCCCCAAATGTGTCTGCTATAACTATCCGTTAACCCCATTACTGGATTCCATGCTCCTTGATAGATTTGTTTCACTCCTATGTTTAGCTCACTGTGATCACTTTTTGCATTAATTGGAGTAAATCTACTTGGCACTCCTGCTCCAAAATCATTTACAATCCCACTGACTTTTTCATTTACAACATATTGATCAATTTTACTTGCTACAAAAATTCTTACAGATTCGTTAACTCCTTCCTTAACAGCTTCTTGAATTATCTCTGATCTTTTTTCTGATGTTTCAAAATCACCTGTGTATATTTTTTGAGTAAGTTCATCTAATTTGTCATTTTGGTAGTTCCAATATGCTGGATCATTAAATCCTGGCATACTTGAAAACCAAGGGGAATACATTTGTCCTAATCCTACAGAATCATACCTTACAAATGCTGAACGTCCCCATCCTTCTGTATATAGACTCCATTTTAGTTCGGATGGGTCTGAACCATAAACAACAACAAATGCTTTATTCAAATCACCAAAATCCTTCTTTACTGTAAATCCAACTTTTTCTAATTCAACTGCTAATATTTCACCAATTGATTTTCTGACTGGATCATCGCTTCTGATGAAAATTGTAATTTCTATTGGGATTCCATTCATTTGCCATTTATCCTCCATTTTCATAGCTCCTTTCTCGTTTAGTACCTTTGAAATTACTTCATTTGCAAACGTTGGATTGTATCTGAAGTTAAACGTCTCAAGTTGTTCTATGATAGTTAGATACTCTGGATCTGAAGGAGTGTAGTATGAAATAATTGGCGAACCATACCCACCCATCAACTCATTTACGATTAATTTTCTATCTATCAAATAATTGAGAGCAAATCTGATCTCCTTGTTTGCAAAGGGATTGAATTTCTCAGACTCTGCAGGGTTTACCAGTATGCTGTATGAACCACCAGTTGAATCAAATACTTGCAATCCTTCACGTGCTTTGTGATTTTCTAACCTATCTGGAGAAATTGTATAATAATACACATCAAGATTCCCATTTCGTACTTCTTCCAGTGCTGTATTTTCATCTAAATATTGAATGAATTTCACTGAATCAAAAAACGTACTTTTCTCTGCAAATGATTCATTACATATCAGAACTGTGATTGAAAGTGCTAGTAAGGCCACTAGCAATTTTTTCATAATTCCATTTTTGAAAACATGTAATAAAACCTATATCATAATACCCTGATGTTATTAGGACTAAAACCTATATTTCGAATATGCATCAAAATTTACACTTGAAAATTCATCCAAAAATGATTACTTGTTTGAATGGAATAATTCAAGGTGGAATATCAATACAAGATTTTTCGGCTGTTACAAAAATGGATTTAATTGACTCTGAAATAATTTTAGATGAATTCATCAAAAATAATATTGGAACAAAACAAGATGATATGTATTATTTTGAAGATGGGGATAAATTAAAAATTGCCATCGCTCTGCTTGAAAAAGGTTCTCCTATAGATGAGATCTCTTTTGCTATAGATTGGAAAGATTTTGAAGGCTTAACTGCCGAAATTTTATCTTCGAAAAATTTTGCAGTGATAAAAAATATGATTCTCACTAAACCCCGTATGGAAATTGATGTTATTGGAATCCGATTAGGTATTGCCATTTTAATTGATTGTAAACATTGGAAACGTTATAGCACCTCTTCATTATCATCTGCGGTAAAAAAGCAAATTGAAAGAACTAAACATTACATTTCCAAAACTCCTGGTGCTATGGCCGTGCCTGTAATAGTTACATTGTATCAGGATAAGATTGGTTTCATTGAAAACGTTCCAATCGTGCCTATTTTCCAACTATCTTCATTCATTGATGAATTCTATGGCAATCTTGATCAAATGAACACTATAGAAAAAGACTAGTAATGAATAATCCTAGACTTCCGATAACAAAACCTTTGGTGATTTTTAATGAATTATCTAATGCTTTGGAATAATCTTCGTATATGCTCTGACCCATAACCTTCACTTCACTTTGATTCTCTAAAATTTCAAATTTTGCTGTTGTAATTGTGGTTTCTGCTTTTTTTGCAATCTCGAGAAACCATTTTGAAAGTTTGTCTGCCCCTGTAATCAATCCTAATTGATAGTACCCATTTCTATTCCTTGCTTTGACAGGAGCATAATGCGTATCTGATGTACATATCTCAAGTAACTGATAATTATTCTTTGCAAAATTATCTATGATTTTCTCTCTTACTCCATTTTCCATATTGTTTGCATCTGCCCATCCGAGAAAATATTTTTTATCATTGATTTTGAGGCAAACTATGCCTAGTCCGCCCATACCTAAATCTTCTGTCCATACATCCATGTCATCAGAATTTGCATAGCCAAATTCAATGGGAAAATTGTCTTTCGTAATTAAAGTGTCTAAACATGATTTTGCAGCCTTTAACATATCTTGACCATCTTCATTTGAAATTTCTTCTCCCATGGCATTATGACAATCTACTATCATTGTTCTTGAGTAATTTCTATTCTTTGCATATTGTTCAATTTCATTCTTCATATAGCTTGGAATGTCTTCCATTCCATGTGGTGACAATGATAAAAATAATAATGGATTATTTCCAAAAAGCAATCCTGTAACTCTTGCCTTGTTAATCTGCACCGTTACTGGTTCAGTGCATTGTACCCCTTCTTCCTTCACTTCACTTTTTTCCAAATTTTTAAGGTAATTCTCAACTTCGTTTCTCGATGGTAGGTTAAGAGAATGATCTGAAATACTATGCATGACCATCGCTGATGACGACAGATTTTTGTAAATTAGATATGGTATATTGCTTCCGCCAACTGGATGATATGGTCCTGGATGTATTTCCGGCAAAACCATTCGAAATTCTTTACCGTTCATTTGTGATGATAGTTTTATCTGTGATGTTGATACTTTGGTTTCCTTTGAGCGTTGCTCCATTAATTTTTCCGCATCTTCAAAGTCATTTCCTTGAGATGCAAGATATGCTTGAATAGTTTTATGAGTGCTCTCCATTCCTGGTCTTCCTGCCCTGTCCGTTAGAATTGACCACACACTTGCAATTATCAGAAAAGATATCCCGTAACCTAATCCAATTGGTTCGCTAAGTACTGAAACCCACATATTTTGTGGGATTAACACGAAAAACATTGCTAGTGGCTGAATGAAACAAATTGCCCAAGCTTTTTTGAGACTTACCCCCAATGTTGTCGTGTAAATTCCTATTCTGAAACTAGCAAACAAAAACATTCCAAAAGTTATGAAAAATAATTCTATGTCTTTTGATAACACCACGCTTGAAAGTATTCCCATCAAAAGCGTAACTGTCCACAACATGTTTCCGAAAAGCGACGAGTGTAATGATTTTGAATATTCCTTTTTCTTTGTAAATCGAGTGTCTAATAATTGCGTTAAAACAAGGACTCCTAAAACCAATGGCAGTCTATACCAATTTTCTTCAAAACCTAAACTGCTCAAGTAGCCAAAATATGTGGCAAGAACTGTTACTGACGCAACTATCAGTGATACAACTAGAGAAAAATAATGCGATGATGGATTAACTAGAGTAAGGGAAAACCTGTTATGTATGTTTGAAACATCGTCTGATTCTTTTTCCATTGTTTTTTCACGGAGCTAGGAATAAATCAATTATCCATGAAACTGCAATTAAACTAATAGGAATTGAAACTACTATTTTTGGGTCTAATTTGAATCCCTTTGTCTCATCCTCAAAGAACCTCATGAGACCGCCACTTGATGCTGGCAATGGGGCTGACTTCTTTTTACTGCTCATTATGATTCGACATCAAGAATTTTAACATAAAAACTTTATTGTTAGCTAAGACTTTTTGGTCGTAAACCATATCCTTTTGATCTACCCTGATCTATTCGTGGTTTACCAATGAAGACTGTATCTACCAAACTATCAAAAGAAGACTTTGAGAAGTTCCAAGAAATATGCAATAATGACGGAAAATGTATCTCAGAAGGATTACGTGATCTTTTGAAAATGGATATTGAAGCCTATGAAGAAGGCTTGGAAATAGAGAACAAAGAATCTCAAATCATCACTGAGCCTATACTCGAAGAAAAACCAAGAGTAGTATCACATGGTAAAATCTTGGATGATTATGGAAATACTGTGGGAACTTTTTAACAAATTTTGGACTAAATTATATCATAAGTAACCTTGAACTATTTTCGTGAATGTCTTTTTCTATACTCTGATTGTTGATGTCCTAAATATGCAAAACTTGGTATTCCTGCCAATGCAAACAAAATTATCCAATCTGAGAATTCTATTTTTGTTAACAAGTGATACACTTCATGTTCTCCATTTATTGGGAAATATGCGTTTACATGAGTTATGGTTCCAAACAATACTGCAATCGAACCTCCATAGATCGATAATGCAATTCCTCCGAACTCTTGTAAAAAATCTTTAATTTTGTCTATTGCCGATTCTGTTATTTCTGTTACCCATTGTCTATGTACTTTTGTGGATCCTAATTTTTGAAAAATATCGATTAGTTGGTTCCTATGAAATTCTCCTGGAGGCGTTTTAACATAAAATGTATATGATTTTGGTCCATTAGAATGCATTTGCTCTAAAATATCTCCTTTCAGTTTGTATTTTCTTTTTTTAATTCTTTCACGTAAATTTTTTTCCTGTTTAACTAAATCTATGAAAATATCACATTCATACGTAACCATAAAAAGACGTTAAATGAGCAGTATTTTATTATTTAGTATTTCGACTTTTGTATACTAACACATCATTTATTGAAAAGAACTCTCCTTTGAGATCCTGTATATTTTGATAAACAATTTCAAAAAGGTTATCTGGTACAGAAAACTCCATGATCAAATCTGCTGATCCTGATGGTTTTTTTGCGTGGATTACTCTTTTTATTTTCAAACCTTCAATTTCACTTAATCTTGTCTTTACCGTATCTGTTGTAGCATCACACACTCTTTCTCCAATTTTATCCATAACGAATAATCTTTTATCATCATACGAAACAACAATTTTCCCTTCAACTGGTTTTTCAAGTAATACTGTATTCATTCTACTATAATACCTCTTGAACTAAATTTATACCATTGGTGAAATTCATATTCTTAGAATATGTTTCATTTGTATTAAGTCTCAAATATTTAGAAAATTTAACCTGTGAATTCATTTTCAATATATGTAAGAATATTTACTTATAAAGTAATAAGTTCTTCTTTTCTTAAATTCTAGCATAACGAGATCGCTTAAAAATGAATTAAATCATATCGAATCTAGGTTTGTCTTTTCTATAAATTACAAGGCAGTTATTGATTGGTTGAAAATGATATGGATTAATCTCAACGATATACCATCTTCAGGATCCGCAAAAAATTCTCATTGGATTTAAGATTGAGAGTTTAGAATCTAATAATTAAGGTGTGGATGATCTTATCGATAAAGAGTAAAAAGGCAAAGTCGTCCTTTAGTGCGTGAAAAGTTGGTTATTATCTAAACTATAACGTAGGTTTGTCTGTTGGAGAATCATTTGAATAAAAATACGATGTTACTTAGCCCAGTTATCATCATAGTAAAATTTTTGTGCTTGTGAAGAATAATACCAAATTCCACCAAATTCGCCTTGTTGATTTCCAACATAATTGTAATTTAACACGATTCCAAAATATAATGCTGTACCGTTTTTTGCTTGTTGTAAAAATTCCATTGGAACATAGAAGTCTTCAAATTTTTCTTGATTAGGTAAAACCACTCCCAAATCATCAACTTCATTCCATTCAGCATAATGATCTTTTGAAAATGGTTTATTGTCAACTTTTACGAGTATTTTTCCGTCTGTATTTGGTATGCTGCCAAAATTAGTATATCCAATATGAAGTTTATCGTCATCCATTGAAAAATTTGTAGTCACACCTATCCAAGGTCTATCTTTTTCCTGAAATTGAGTATTCAAGATATTCGTCTGATTTGCCAATAACACTAAAACAATAATTGATATCATAATTCCTACGAGATTAATTTTATCAGATATGTACCATCCTGATTTTTTAGACTCTGTTTCTTTCACACTCACACACTCATACTATTCATTATAGCCTTTTGTTCCCAGAAAGTTAGTTGTGACTAGAATCATAACGTGTTTTGATTTTTAATTTTGTTTATTTTATTAAAACTCATTACAAAGAAAGTCAATCCTATAGGTATTATAAAAAAACCTGGCGTTGCATAGGCAATATTTTTTAAAATAATTTCGTCAAGTGCATCTTCTGATTCGATGTCAATGGGTAGAACCGTTTTCCCATCAAGAAGATTAGCGTATGATTCTCTATGTTTGAATGCATATATTGTAGAATTTGATGAAATATCTGGAAAATCAGGTTGTTTAGGTGTAGAAAGAATATCGAATGAAATAATATTTGATGTAAATTCTTTTCGTAGTGCCATGTATTCCTTTAACTGAGTTGGATCTAGAAAGAGAATGGTTCTTTCACCATCTAATTCAAATTCAATATCTCCAGAACCTTCAAAATATACTTTGTCATAATTCCGTGTTACATTAATTATTGCAAATCTGTCATTATTTTTTTCAATATTCTCAATATTTTCTGCACCAACAAACACAATGAAAAAAGGCTGTGGGAAAGTATCCATTAATTTTTGAAATTTATGGCCATCATAGACCACTATTGTTGAATTTTCAAACGGTGGATTTTCAACAGTAAATTTAGCTGTTTCATATCCTACTTCCTTAAGCTCAGGTCTTAAAATGATATCTACGTGGATTTTATTTTTTACACTAAAACTTGTACTTGAAAGATTTAGATCTCCTCTTACATTAGCTAGTCCATGAAGATATTCATAATGGGTCACATATTTTCCAGGTAAATCCACAGTGGTGAAACCTACCTGATATTGTTTCCACAATGGCAACGGTTTTGAAATTTCTTCAACATACCCTCCTGTAAATGCATAAGTTAATTGAATTATCCCTGCAAATATTACAATTATACACAATCCAAGAAAAAACCAATATCGTTTTTTTATTGGGATTTTTTTATATGGTGGTAAATTTGTTTTTTTAAAAGTTGGTTTCTTTTTTTTACCCATAATCAAATTTTTTAATATAAGTAAATAAGACTAGTGTTTATCTAATTAAAGAAACTCATATTTCTGGACATTGAATTAACCATCTTTCTATCATTAACATCCTGCAACTCTTCAAATTTCACTCTTTTTCTATCTACATTAAGATTGAAAAATTATTTTACAATTTTGTAAACATTCAATTCTTTCAAGAAATCTAGAATAATCTGAACCAATACTTTGACCATCATTAATGTAATCTTTCCTGGGATTTTTGTATCTATTTTTAATATTATTTCTCAACATCTCTTTTTTCATCACAGCTTCTTCTAGAGTTTCTTTGGCTTTCCAATAATTCACATCAACTAATCCTACAAATTCAAAATCAGGCGGGTCTCCATTCCCTACATACTCAAATTCCACTAACATACAGCCACAAAAATCGCAAAATCCATGCTCGTCATCATCTTCGACCTTGAAATAAGAAGAATACTTTGCCCTATATGATAAAGAACCAAACCAAGTGATGGCATGAACGCCATCAGATACCCCTGCATGAGATAATTGATAGTAAATGGTAGAATGAAGCGAATCTCTTAACCCCTTGTTCTTGATTACCCATCCGTCAGAATCAGAAATCTTCTTTGTATTGATTATCCAACCAAAGCCCAAAATATGAAAATGGGGTCTAACAATCCATTCTTTCTTTTTCTTATCAAACCCAAATGGATGATAAATCATCAACCCTCCCTCAATTCCAGCTTTATTGATTAACTTTCGAGCCTTGTTTTTTAATTCATCAAAGGATAGGAACTTGTCTTTCCAAGAGGGTGATACTATAACATGAATTGGTCTTAGATATTTTCTTTGTAGATTTGGGGATCTAGCAAATTGAAGATGCTTGAAAACATCAATGTAATTTTCTATTCTTTGTGTTGCTCTTGTTGATTCACGTGATAACCATTTTTCTAACCAACAGTATTCGCACTTTGAACGAAAACACGAAATCTTTGAATGTTTTATAAACTGTTTATTATCAGGATGTCCAAATACATTGTCACATCCAACTGTTTTCCATAATCCACAAGTTTCATTTTTTAATTCTGTTCCTGGCAATTTCCATACAAGTTTTTTACTGATTCCTTTAGGATTAGTATAATTTTGTGATAGTGCAATGTTTTGCCAATTAGTTTCATCATGTGATCTTAGCCATTCCTTTTGTCTATCTGTTAGTTCTTTTTTTGCAAATATTGCTTTAGATTCTGGGATTCTACTTCGCTTTTTTGGCAGTGATACCTTTTCAAATAATTCTATTTGTTTCATTTTTCATCAAAATAAAATGATTTAGTGACATTACACAAGATGTCTATGATCTGTTCTTTGGATAATTCAATAATCTCACCTTCAAAATACTCTTGATGAAAAATAATATCATGAATCCATCTTCTAACTTGTTGTGTCTCCCCTAATTCCATTTTACATAAATAACAATAACTCAATTTCTGAACCTCTCTTTTGAAATTGAATTTTCAATAACTAATTTAGCACAAAAAAGAGCCTGACTAGGCGTGTGATAGGCGTAAATTTGACCACAATTA
>NZ_AEXL02000088.1 GCF_000242875.2 Candidatus Nitrosopumilus salarius BD31
CCCGCAAAAGGTACATTACCAAAAGGAATGGGACAAACACCTCCTCCACAACAAAACACATCTAGTGGCAGTGAAGGTAAATCCAGAAAACAACAACTTGAAGAATATGAAACTGAGTACTTGCAAAGAATCGAACAACAAAGAATTGAAGAAGAAAAAGCTTATCAGGAAATTATTGAGGCAGAAGCAAAATCTAGATCTCAACAAACACGTGGTAGTTTACCAAAAGGTTTTGAGCCAAAACCTGAACCTGAACAACAAAAACAATCTAGAGGAACACTTCCAAAAGGCTTTTAATTTTTCAACAATCTTTTCTTTTAATTATTTTTAATTTGATTTAGAAAGTCATCTAACACTTCTTTTGAATGTCCTGAAGGTTTTACTTTAGGGTAAATTTTGAAAATCTTTCCTTTCTCATTTACTAAAAATGTGCTTCTATTCACTCCCATGTATTCTCTGCCCATGAATTTTTTCTTGCCCCAAACACCAAACATTTTTGAGATTTCTTTATCCACATCTGCTAAAAGTGGAAATTTAATTCCCATCTTATCACAGAATTTTTTATGTGATTCAACGTCATCTGGACTAATCCCAATTATTTCAATTTCTTCCTTTTGGAATTTTTTGTAATCTTTTGAAAATTCATCAGCTTCAGTAGTACATCCTGGCGTGAAGTCTTTTGGATAAAAGTAGATCACATGTTTTTTACCCTTAAAATCTGTAGATTTTACCTTTTTTCCATTAGCATCGTTTATTTCAAATTTTGGAACAATATCTCCCTCTGAAATCATAATAATTATAGCAATTTACACCCATAATTAATTACTTCACTTGAGATAAACAAAAGCCTACTCCGAATGTTTTATATGGAAATTGAAATGGCTGTTGCTTGATGGTTAATCCTAGAGCATATCTTGCAGAAGCAATTGCAACATATGGTTTGGTATTTTTTGGACCTCTTTCAGTAATTCTGGCTATTGCATCCTTTGGAGAAGAACTTACCACACAATCTGTTTTCTTTATCTCAATCGGGCACGGCGCAGCTATCGGGTTAATGGTATATGCGTTTGGCCATATATCTGGCGCCCACATCAACCCTGCAGTTACAATCCCAATGATGATTACAAGAAAGATTGGAATTGCAGATGGTATTGGTTACATTATTTCACAATTAATCGGAGCTGTTGCAGCAGCAGCAACACTGAAAGCAATTTTGCCTGAACTTGGTGCCAAAGTAAACTTTGCAACACAAGGTGGGCCAAGTGATCTTATCAATAACAGTATTGGCTCTGGCTTTGCAGTAGAGGCAGTATTGACATTCTTTTTGGTAACTGTAATCTTCATGGTGGCAGTTCACAAAAAAGCAACTCCTGGAATTCAAGGACTTGCTATTGGTGGAATGATTTTCCTTATTCACTTAGTTGGAGTACCGTTAACAGGGGCTTCTGTAAACCCTGCAAGAACATTTGGTCCTGCATTGATCTCTGGATTCTGGGAATTCCATTGGATGTATTGGGCAGCACCAATCTTGGGTGGAATTATTGCAGGTCTAATAATGAATTATGTTTTCGTCAAAAAGGCAGAGCAAGAAGCATAATCCTAACATTTTTAAAAATTTGAACATTAATTTTTCTATATGGCTTCAGCTGAAGATATTTCTCAAATGTTTCATTCTGAATATCTAAAACTTCAAAATCTGATTAATACCGCAAATTCCAAAACTGATATGAACATTCATGAAATCATTGAGACATATTATCAAATCATGAATGTCTCTTCTATGGCTACCATGCTGAAACAACAGACAAAGTCTAATGAATTATTAGACAGAATTCGAGAAACTGAAAAACTAATTTCTGAGCAATTTGACTCTATTATTCACCCTAAAATAATGGCAAATCTAACTGCATCAATTCAAGAAATGACTAGGGCATTACAATCTGGAAATTCTACTGAAAAATCAAAAGAAAAAATTGAATCTGATGCAAAATTGTTTGAAGAACTACGTCAAAAAATGAGTACTAAAGAATTTGTAGATCAATATGAGATTGGAATTTCTCATGATTGAAGATCTCGCAAAAAATTTAGTTGAATTAAAAAACGAATTTGCAAAATCATATGATGGTAAAAGTCAGATTCAAGAAGTTATCCCAAAATCAACGTCCTCTTTATTTCCAATTGCAGAACCTCATTTGGAATCATTACATCAGTTTGCAACAAAAAATCCAATCTACTATAATTATTTTGAGAAGAAAATAGGTTCGGTTGACTGTGTTGTGTATGAGGGTGACATTAACCGGTATTGGCTTAACAGTATTCAACACGGATCAAGCAAAGCTCCTTTTTCTCCTACATGGATAATGTCTGGTTATGTTGTCACGTTATTTGCAAAACACTTGGGATTCTCTGAAGTAATTGATATTGGATCGGGAGATGGCAGAATTGCATTTTGTGCAAAAATATTGGATATGGAATCTTTTAGTATTGAAATTGATGATATGCTAGTAGACTTGCAAAAACTTTTGAATAAAACAATTGATTTTCACCCTCATTGCTCTGATGCTGCAACCTTTGATTATAATTCATTAAATCTCAAACACCCAATTTTTTTCATTGGCGGTCTTGCTCAAATGGGAGGTAATGCCTTAGCTGAAGATGTTTTGCAAAAAATTCATTCAATTTCTCATCTTAAGGCTAATGCTGGTTGGGTCTTTGCTGGTACATTTTCGCAAAAGTATGCACCAGATCCAAAAAATGAAGCAGGATGGGGCTCGCTTATCGAAGAACATAATCTCAAATCAATCCAAACTATTTCTTTGCCCACTGCTTGGACTTTTCATGAAACTGAATCTACTCCATACATCTTTTCTCAATCAATTTGACTGATAGCAATCCAAATTAAGCGTAAACCTCCCAAACTTTTTGGACTCGTTGCATAGCTTGGATAGTGCGAACGCTTGCGGAGCGTTAGGTCGCCGGTTCAAGTCCGGTCGGGTCCGCTAATTACATTTTAATTAATTCAGTAGATTGATATGGTAATTTTTTATCATTCTGCATTTTTATGGTGAATTTGATATTTTTTCTGAGCCTAGAATATTGTTTGTTCAAATGAACGAACAATTCTAAACATAGCCACATTTCTGTAAAATATGTGATCGCAATGAACATTGATGAACAAATCAGCCTTTTTGATAATAATTCAGACACTGCAATGTACAAGCATAAACTGATTCTTGAGAAAATTCAAAATGAACTAATCAATTTTGGTCTTACAAAAAGTCAGGCAAGAGTATTCATCTATCTCGGAAAATATGGATCGAAAACTGCGTCTGCAATAGCAAAAGCTCTACAATTACCAAGAACCGAGACATACCATCTGGTAAACTCATTACAAAATATGGGTCTCGTAGTTGCAGAATTATCTCATCCTACACAATACACTGCAATGGAAATGAATAATGCTATATCGACACTAGTCAAACAAGAGCAAGAACGAATTGATGTATTGGCAAACAAGGAGGCATCTCTTTCTGAGATGTGGAATGAAATTCCGTTTTTTGCTGTTGAGACTGATGAGTCAAAATCTGAAAAGATGCAGTTACTTCATGGGGCAGGACCTATAACTAACAAAATTAAAGAAATGGTGAATTCTAGCACAGATGATTTTAGAATTTATGGCAGTGTCTCGGATTTGCTTAGACTGTATCACTCTGATGTGTTTGACTGGATATGCGAATCCCCTGCAAATCTTCAAATGATTGTATCTCCTTTGATAAATACTCCAGAATTTCTTTCTGAAATGCATTCTGGAAAAATTCGAGCAATACCCTCGAACTCCGATAACAAATGCTTTATTGTAAATGATAGAAAAGAAGTCCTCATCTTTATGAGAAATGCCACACACCCAACAAGACAAGTCTTTGCATGGTGGTCTGATTCTGAAACTTTGGTTGACATGATGAACTCTCTCTTTGAATTATCTTGGGACAAAGGAGAGTCACTATATTGAG
>NZ_AEXL02000087.1 GCF_000242875.2 Candidatus Nitrosopumilus salarius BD31
GAGCATTTTTCATCATAATCGTCTGCTGTCCAATCATCTTCTATTGGCTCAGGTCTATCGGGTTTTCTCTTTGGGTCTATATCCTCAAATGGAAAAAAATTGTCTGAGTTACTCACTTTCGTTTTCACCCTCTTCTTGCTGTGGTTCCTGTCCACAATTTCGTTTTAGTTCTTGCAAGTTGTCAAGACATTCGTTAATCATTTTGTCAATGCCACGAGTCTTTCGACTATTTGCAATACCAGCTACTCTTTCAACTGTTGAAGGTGAAAGATTTGCTTGAATCTTATCTGTCATATTATACGATGAGAAAACGACTTAAAGACCAAATGCATAGGAAATTAACTATGAATGAAAAAGGAGCTGGAAGAAAGCCAAAAGCAAGCATAATGGGAGGCAATGCATTTCTTCCTGTTGAATTATTCAGAATTTCAATTCCTTTAGAATTTACAGAAGGCTCTAAGAAAATACCAAATGCTAGACAACCTATACCTTATTTCTTTTCACAAGATGAAAAAGAAGAATTTGTAAAACTAAATCGTAAGAAAATTGATGATATTCGAGTGGAAAAATGTCCTATTGATTTACCTACTAAATGCCCTAGTTGTGAGAGACTAGGAACTCCATCAATAGTTAATCAAAAAGAAAAATATCGATTAGAAAGAAACTTTGGAAGTTATCCACAAAAACCCGATTATAAGAAACTCGTGTATAACCACAATGAATCTCCTAAGATGTGTAACATCGGAAGATTTGAAATGAATGGAAATCAAATAACAATCAAACTAAAACCCTCTATCAAATCTGACTTATTACATGATAGAAAATTCAGAATAGGTTCATACGAATTCAAAGGAACTATTCATGATTAACCCTTTCAAGTAATTTCAAAACTTCTGACATTTTCGACTCTAGTTCTTGAATTCTCAAATCCTTTTCAGATTCAATTTTGTTCAATTTTAGGCTCAATTTCTCGGCTTTTGATACTGTCAATTCAGGAATAGCCTTAATGAATTCTGCAAAACATTCTTCACGAGTAGGCTTGAGATATACCCCATCTAGACCGTTTTTGTGTGCCATGAGTTTTTCTGCAATATTGGAATTTACTTCATTATTGATTTTCAATATTGTATTGAATCGTTTTCGAAAACCATACATCATGGCTTTATCATAACGATTTCCTGTTTTGATTCGTTCTAGTGGAGCTTTTCTTTCTAAATTAAAGAAAATAGAATTCAATGCTGGAATTGATAAGTAAGTTTCATCTTTGAATCGATTTTTCTTTCTAATTACAAATAATGGGCTTTCAGGCGTTATGTTTTCTCCATTCTTGATTCTTTCATCACGATAAACTTCTAATGCTTTAGAAGATTCTGGTGTTAGAAATGCCCAATATTCTTCATCTGAACCAGCATAACACAATACAGCTTTACAACCATAAGGCATTGAGAAAAGATGTTTGAATTTTAATATCGGGTCAGTAAGAACAGCAGAACGACCACCAATAGAAGCAAAGAAAAGAACCAAAGCTTTAGTTCTTGATTCGTTTGTATAATCAATCATGTTTTGAATTTCTTCATCTGTAAATGGTTTCTCTCCTCCTTTCTTTGTCTTGTCTTTTGGGATTAATCGATTAATAGCTTTAGGATAATACTGAATTCTATTAACATCAAGAAACAAGTAGACAGGTTTTAGATAGCCTCTAACACTTGAACCCTTTACACCTCTACTTGCATGAAACATTACAAAATCTTCTAAATGTCTATCAATTAGTTTAGGGTCTAAATTTACATAATCATCATATCTTGTTTCAAATCCTACAAACTTCATGTAGTTTTTCAAACCTCCTACATACAACTTCAAAGTAGCTTTAGAATCGATAGCATTTTCAAACAAAACTAGGCTTCTTTGCACACTCTTGAACTCATTAACTCGTTTTAATGGCAATGCATAGGAAATCACTTGAGATGGTTTAACACCATTTTGTCAAGAAATCCTTTATTGTTTATCTTTAATTTTCTTAATCGTTTCTAAGACTGAATTGATGGTTTTTAGAATATCTTGTTGTTTTTCATGATCGACCTCAATCTCTAACTCTTTTGATAATCTCTCTAACTTTTTTTCTAAAATTTTTTCAATTGATGATTTTTCTTTATCTGGTACCTTTTCAACATGAATTTCTTTTTTTTCAGGTTCACGCCCACAACTAATGCATAATGCATGCCCTTCTTTCATAACTCGTACCCCTGAACAATACGGACAAGGCTCGCTAAGCAATGTTGCCCCATTCAATAACATGTCTGCAGCTTTTTTTGTGAGATCTTTTGACACTATATTTCTCAAATCTTCTATCTAAAAAATCCGTTTGTTTTTTCATATTTATTGTGCAAACAAGGCTTAATAGTGCGTATAATTGAAATTATTTCGAACGAATGGCGGTAATTTGTAATACTTGTGGTCTTCCAGAAGATCTATGTGCTTGTGGTGAGCTTGCCAAAGACAGTACTAAAATCATCATTCGATTGGAGACTAGACGATTTAAGAAAAAAGGTACAATGATTGAGGGTTTGGATCCTAAATTGAATAATTTGGAAACAGTTGCAAAAGAACTCAAAAACAAATATGCTTGCGGTGGAACTGCTAAAGAAGGATACATCTTTTTACAAGGCGATCATCGGGATACCATTAAGGATACATTGATTCACTTGGGTTTTGCAGAAGATACTATCGAATTACATTAGAACAAATTGCAAAATTCTAATAAAATACTTCAGCTCATTGGAATTCCGTTTACCGCTTTTTTGTCTGTGATTTTCGGTTTGTTGCTTGTTTCTTTCCCTATCGGGATTTATGTTGTATTTGAAAGTGATATTGGTGATGATATTAATTTTGAATATCCTTTAACTCATTTAGAACTTTTTAAGAATACTGATTTCTATCAATCCCCAACGGATGTTAGTATAGGTGATGTCTTTGTTGTTTTGTGGGTTTTTTATATCGTAATATTTGTGATTGCTCTGTTAGGACCTAGACATGGATTTCTTAAATCGATGTCTTCTATTATCTCCTTTGGAAAATACGATGATATCTCAAACTATATGATTGGTGTAACCAAGTGGCTTTCTATTTTAGTTTTAGCGTCAATACTGATTAATTTCATTCAAGAACAATTTGAAATTGACATTGTTCCACCTTTGGCAAATAATGATCTGATTCAGTTTTTTTATGTTAGTCTAGCTCCTATACTGGAAGAATTTGGGTTTCGTCTACTTTTATTGGGTATTCCTTTGTTTATTTTTTATTCTCACAAATTTTCTCTGAAATATTTTTTGAGATGTCTGTGGGCACCAAATATTTTGGATATTCATAATGGCAAAAAAGCTCTCTTCTTGATTGTTTTCGTTGGGGTTCTTTTCGGTTTTGCCCATATTGCATTTGGTGAATCTTGGAGCGAAGGAAAATTTGCTCAAGCCTCTATTAGTGGAATTATACTTGGTTGGGTTTATTTGAGATATGGATTTGTCGCTTCCCTTTTGATTCATTGGGCTACAAATTATTTCATATTTGCATATGCTACCTTTCTTTCACAACTAAATCTTATTTCTATAGAAGATGCATTCTCACATTCATTGATGTCTTCTCTAGAAATATTGTTTATGGTTTCAGGCATCTTGTCGATAGCCGTAATATTTCTAAGTAAATTTTATTCTAAAAAAGAATCTCATTTAGAGATTTAATGCTAACTTCAAACCCTTGTATCTATTTCTGATTGTGACCTCTGTTACTCCTGCAGCTTCTGCTACGTCTCTTTGTGTTTTATTTTCCCCATTCGTAACACATGCAACATACAATGCAGCAGCAGCTAACCCCATAGGATCTTTACCTGCAGAAATTTTTTGTTCTTCTGCTGTCTGTAAAATTTTTGTTGCTTTTCTTTTTGTCTTTTCAGATAACCCTGCTTTACTGGCAATTCTTGAGATGCATTTTACTGGATCAACTACTGGCATCTTCAGATTTAATTCTCTTAACAATAAACGATAGCATCTTGCAATATCTTTGCGTTTTATGTTGCTTGCTTGTCCTATGTCTTTTAAAGTTCTAGGCGTTTCTGTATCTCTACAAGCTGCATATAGTGCTGATGCAATCAATGCTGAAATTGAACGTCCTCTCACCAGTCCTTTTTCAAGTGCTTTTCTGTAAATGTAAGCTGCTTTCTCAATCACTGAATCTCCCACAGCTAGTTTGTCTTTTAGTCTGTCTAATTCACTAAACGCTTGTCTAAAGTTTCTGTCTACTGGTTCATGAACTTGACTTCTGCTGTCCCAGGTTCTTAATCTCTCGATGGTGCTTTTCATTGCTGCAGTAAGTGGCTTACCTGTCGCATCTCTATTTTGCGGGTTAATCACAGTGGCTAATCCCATATCGTGCATGGCAAGTGATGTGGGAACCCCTGCCCTGCTTTTATTTTCACCTTCATTTGAAAATGATCTCCACTCCGGTCCAGATTCTTCCACTTTGTCCGTAATAACAAATCCGCACTTGCCACAAAAATTCTCACCTGTGTTCGCATCCGTTACTAGTGTCCCTTGGCCGCATCTTGGGCATTTGTCTTTTGGATTGATTGTTTTAACCATTTTCTCTCTCAAAACCTTTTATGATGATATTTAACGTTTGCTAATTCATTACTTATAAGCTTGTTGATGATCGATTTTGTAAAAATTATTGAATTTCACTGATTATCTAAAATGGGTTTTATTATATGAAAGTGTGAATTTAAGGCAATAATGGCTAATCAAACGTTAATTCGAGGTGGGATTTTACTAATTTTTTTTGGTGGATTGACTATTCTAATTGGCGGTTTGTCTGAAATGCTTGCAGATTACCTTAGTGTCACCATTCGTTTACTCCATTTACTTTTATGGATTGCAATTTTTGTAGGTATTACATTAATTCTTGTTGGTGCTAAATCTAAGGGAAGACAGTATTGAAAAATAATTGAAACATTGATCTCTTTCTTCAATTTTTATGATTCTAGAATTTTTCTAATCTTTTCTGCAACATCTGGTTTTTCTTTCTGTTCTAAAAGAAATTTTAAATCTTCATTATTGTCTACATCCCACATTATTCTTTTCACAAAAACCATAGCTACATTTAGTGTATGTTCTTTGGCTGTGTTCATGTGGATTTTGTAACTATCTTCATCGTAATGAGTCTCCATCAAATCTACTGGCATTCTTACTAGCGCATTTGTTCCATCAAATCTTCTTGAGGGTACAATAATTGCAAAGTTTGGCGGTGCTTTGTAGTTTAACATAAAATCAATATCTTGAGTTTTGATGTATGGTATGTCTTGAGGAAACACAATTGATGCATGAAAATCATTTTCTAAAAGATACTTGTCTGCAAGTGCAACTGCCCCATTCACACTTTCTTCTTTTTCGTCAATAATTGTTATGGTGTTGAATTTTTCCCCAATCTCTATTGCCTTTTTTTCTTTTGTTACTATGATTGTTTTTTCAATTTGCGGTGATATTGATATGGTGTGCAAAATTTCTTCTAACATAACTTTACATAAATCTTCAATTTTTTGTGGATGTAAATTCAAACGTGTTTTCGCGTTAGAAAATGTCTTTACAGGTATAATTGCAGCTATTTTCAAGTTATACGTGTACTTGTTTTAAGATAAAATTAGCCAATGCATCTTCAGCCAGTTTATTTTTCATAGTAATTTTTGTCTCAAAAACCTTCATATCCAAACTCTGAATTTTCTTCACTAACATTCTATCTTTTGTATCTACAATGATGTTTGAACAAACATCAGAATACATCTTTGCTAATCCATACGCATTTGATTCTATTCCTGCTGCTTGCATGTATTTTGCTGCAGGTCCGCTAATTGCATTGTCTCCTATTAATGGACTGATTGCAACTACTTTTTTCTTAATTTTTGATAATTCTTTTCTAATTCCTTTGATCTGAAGCATCGGTCCTATCGATGTTAATGGATTTCCTGGAGCTATGATCACCATATCTGCATCATGTATTGCATTAACGGCTTCCGGATTTGGACGAGCCTTATCTGCACCAATATATTGAATTCCTAAAACTGGATCTTTTCCTCTATGTTTAACCCAATATTCTTGCAAGTGTAATTCTCCTTTATCTGTAGTTATTCTTGTTTCAATACTGTTATCTGTAACTGGAATGATGTTTGCACTTACTGCAAATTTCTCACACATCCATTTTGTAATGTCACTAAGATTTTTTCCATTCTTTAACATGTTTGTTCTAATGAGGTGTGTTGCAGCATCTCTGTCTCCTACTCTGAACCATGTCTCTTCTCCAAAAACTTCCATCTGTCTCAAAAAATTGAATGTGTCTTTTTTCATTCCCCACCCTCTTTCCTGATCAAGTAAATCTGCTAAACCATAAACTATGGTGTCGATATCTGGACATACATAAAGTCCGTAAAGCCAATAATTATCACCAACATTGCTGATTACGTTTACTTTGGATTCTTGTGCTACTAGTCCTCGGACTAATTTGACTGAACCTGTTCCACCTGCTAAGACTGTAATCATATCATTTTCCTCTAAAACTGAAAATATTGTGAATCATACTCCATATTACTTTTTCAAAAAAATCCCGATCTAGGTAATTAGGATAAGTTTATTACCTTAATTTTCAGAATTTTACTCGTGTCTAGGGCTGTAATTCTAACAGTTTTACTTGCAACTTTCATAATCGTAGGTACAAGCACGCCTGCATGGGCTGCTCAATTAGATGCTAGAATTAATCCTAATAGTGACTCATCACCATTTTCAATGACTTATCTAAAGACTATCTTTATCGAATATCCAAATGGAGGTCAATTATTTGATGAATTACATGAAAAAACATGGACTTTGAGTGGTACTGCTGATATTTCAAATCCTGGCGTGCAGAACTTGATGAAAAGATTAAATGAAAATATTGCTGATGCCGGAAGCCAAGCAAGAATTTCTGATCTTAACGTCCAATATGACATTCATCTAAAAGGCAGAAACATTAACACTTCTGTTGATTACAAAATTATCCTCAAAGGGACTTTGACTGAATATGTAATTACCAAAGATCAAGTTAGAACCCTTATTGATTTGGGATGGAGAGGACTCTCAACAAATCAACAAATTGAAATTGACGGTGTAGATATTAACCATCCAATTAATTTATTCAAAGTAGAGGAACCACTTCTATACAACACGATAGTTGGAACTGATGCTGAAGCGATTTTAAGTAACAATATGATTAATGCTGATTATATTGCAGAACAACCATTAACTAACTGGCACTTTTTGTTTGATCCAACAGGAATCAACGTTGATGCTGGCACATTTGGTTTAGATGAATCTATCTCTGGATTTGTTGTATCTAGCTGGACTATGGGTGAAAGTAGTCTTAGAGAAGGAAGACAAGTTGAACGAGTATTTGAGGCTGAAGTTAACGCTGATCAAAAATATTCTATTAGAACAGTACAGTCTGCAGATCAAGGAAACTTGGCTGCAATTGGTTTTGGCGCATTAGATATTTTAGATGGTGTAGAAATTGCAGGTGTAACCCCAACACCTCCACAAGGTTATGCTACCACGTCCACTGGTGACTTTCCAATTTTCATAGTTTATGGAATGGCAGGTATGGCTGCTATTGCAGGAATTGCATTCTTCTTTGTTAGTAGCAGATCATTGAAAAATGCAGAACAAGGTCAGCAAGGAATTGATCCTAGCAGGTTGGTGGGATATCAAACCAGTGCATCGTCTGGTGGTTATCAAACCAACAGAGGTGAAGCTCAATTAAGAGATGAATCTGATTATCAAAAAACACGAAGTGTCTATGAAGAATCTCAACAACAAAGTCCACCGCCACAAACGGCACCATCATCATCTGAGAATGAGGCCGCATGTGGCTGTGCCGCATCTGCTGAAATTGGTTCAGAATGTGACTGTGTAATGCACGGTTCCTGTCTTTGTGATGGAACTTGTAGATGTAATGCGGATTTATGTAAAGAGCAAGTTCGCTCAATGAGTTAGACTCTCAAGGTTTTTTAAAAAAATTATGTGTGCTGGGAGTAACCCTCCTTCTGTTTTCACGATATTTCGCTTTGCAGCCTACCTGAACTTAGTACAGGCACTTTGAGTTCTGTTTGGCCTTGCTCCATGTGGGTCGGCTTTTTTCATTCCTTTTATGGAAACCTCAGGTTTTGCCATCACTGTGCGCCATATTGGATTTTTTTTCTGCTCCGTTGCCAATCATCTCTGATTATTTATCTCCAAATCACATTTCCTGTAAGGAGGGAGGAGTTTCCTCTGCCGTAGCAGCGTTTCGTGCTCCAGCTCACATGATTTATTGAATATATCGATTGAATTTGAATATTACTTTACAGGTTTTATGCCTATTAGGAATAAAGTTCCAAACTCTCTCTTCCATTTCTTTCTACTTTTCAAGTCTTTGATGTGTTTTGTTTTAACATTAAATCCTGCGTTTTCAAAAAACTTTTTCCATTCTTTCTCTGAATGCAAATGCATCCTAATTTTCATGACGACTGCCCATCTTGCAGTTGCCTTGTTGTCTGTGTAAAAGTCAGTTCCACAGAAAAATACTCCTCCTGGAGTTAATAATTTGTAAATTTTTTGTAATGATTTTTCTATAGAATCAACATAGTATAGTGACTCCATTGAAAAAATATAATTGAATTTTCCTCTATACTTCCATGAATCAATGTCTGTATGAATGAAAATCTCTTTGGTATTCGCTACTTTCTTTTTTGCTTGAACGATCATCTTTTTACTTTTGTCAATTCCAACTGCTTTTTTACAATTTATATGATTTGAGATTTTTCTTACTACCCAACCATTACCACAACCAAAATCTAAAAACGTAAATGACTTATCAAATGAAATTTCATCTAAAAATTTAGATACATTCTTCCCATGTTCTATTTCCATTAGTTCTGCTCTGCCGTTTACTGCCCATTCATCGAATGTCTTTCTTACACCGTCCATTTCTTGTTGTTTTTTGTTTTGCAATTTAATCATCTCACTGATCTTTTGTATGAACGACTTCTACGTACTGCTTATATCTATTTTTGATTTATTTTGTTTGAATAGAATTGCCTGATGAATCATGTCGTAAGTGTGGCGGAAAAATAAGCGAGAATATCAAATGTTCTCATTGTATGCAACCTATCAGCATGATTTGTCTGTCTTGTGCCCATTGCACAACTGAGCAATTCCATTTTATTTGCATGTACAAATCGACCAACCAGACCATAGCTGTGCCAAAAATCAAGTCTGGTGATTATCGTATGGTAATTGCCATGGCTTGATTTTAATAAAAAATCTATTTTCAGTATCATAGCTACCTAAATTTTATTAAAGATGAGCCCAGATTTTGATCTCTATGGGGCAAATTCTGCTAATTTTCAGCCTGATTGCCCTCTTGTTTATGCCAGTCTATGCATCTGCTCAAAGCTCTGACAGAATTACGATTCTTGATAATTTTGGGACTTATGATAATGGCGAACCTATATTCATTTTTGGCAAAGTAGCCAAAGTCTCAGATGACTCTTTTCTCATTATGCAGATAATCAATCCACAAGGTGACATGTGTCAAATCCAGCAACTACTGCCCTTACCTGACGGTGATTTTATTACAGATACTATCCCTCTTAAGGGTCGAATATGTGGAATTCCTGGTACCTATGAGGTGAAACTGTTCTATGGCGACAATTCAAAAACGACATCATTCAAAGTTTCTAGTAATTCATTTTCGGAAATCCCTGAAGACCAAAAAATTACTTTGGCAAAACATCTTCTAGAAAAACAATCCTCGATTATCAATGATGTATTTAATTTATCCACCCCATTATCAAACCAAACTGCAAATACTTTATCTGAATTAGAAAAAGATTATGTTGATTTATGGGATGAGTTTTTTGACGAAGAATTAATCTTTGAAATAAATCCTGTCCTTAGACCGGGTATTTCATCATCACTTGATTCAGTTGAGAAATTGTTAGAACAAGGTGAAATATCTTTTGATATTGCAAAATCCATTGATAGAACTATTTTTGCTGCAATCTTTTATTATGAAATTGATGATAAATCTAAAGCGATTGACTTACTTACAGACGCATTTATCGATATTCGAAATGTGAATCCTGAAAAAATCGTACAGAGAACTGCAACTTTTGATGAATTAGAAGATACGTTACTCAACTTAATGACAAAATCAGATACTGTTATGAGCAGACCTGTAAAGACTGAGATTGGTTTTATCTTTGCAAGGGGCACAGCACCTGTTTATGCAGATGAGATTACACAACTAGTTGATGTATTGTCAAAATCACGTTATCTTGATATTGTATCTAGAAAGCAGAGTGATCTGTACCGATTAGTTCAAAGTGATTGGGAATCCCTCAAAATCTCTTTGATGAGCAAAGAATCTATTGAAGAACTCTTGCAATCTCATCAACGTGTAAGTGACTTGCACTCTGCATCTCTTTTACTGAGAGAACTAGATGATGTTGAGCGCTTTATTTCGTCAAATTCTACTGACAATAGTGAATTAGCAAACCTAATCATGCCTGGCTGGAAGACTTTGGAGAATGATTTAGCATTGGCAACTTCAGTTGATGATATTCTTGAATCTGAATCTGAAATATCTGTTATGGCTCAGGTCATTGACATTTCTAATAGAATTAACAAAAGTGTAGAAATTTCACAATCTACTGGAATCGACTCCGGCTTAGTTTCTGATTGGAGACTATTGTTAGATAGAATAGAAAATTCGGATTCAATTGATGAGATTTTAGAAATTGTATCCGAATTTGACAAATCCATGACGGCTCTGCGAGAAAAACGTAATCCTCTGATAGTTTTGGAATATCAATACAATGCTATGAAAGAAAAAGCTGAACTTCAGGCAGATTATCAAAATTTGTATTTGATTGACAATGCTTTGAAAATTTTGAACACTGCAAAACAAATGGAGTCAGGGAATCCCTCAATTACTAGAATTGATAGAATTGAAGTTTTGCTAACATGGGTTAGTGAAAAAGCGCCACAAATCAAAGCAGATCTTGATTCCTATGACAAGGATGCCTTTAAAATTCGTGCAAGTGATATTTTACAGAGAGCAAAGTCGATAGAGAATCTTGTGGATCTAAGTATTACAAAGAATCGTTTCTTACCTAACTATCTAGAATTTACTGAAACCTTTAATGAAAAAATTGATAGAGTGAGAGATCTTGTTATTCAAAATGATTTAGAAGAAGCTGATGATTTGGTACGCCAATTATTTGACGAATGGACTCAAGTTTCTGGTGCCTATGCAAAGGATCCATATGGTTCAGAAGTTGGATACACGGCTGATGAAATAAAACGAATTGAGTTTAGAAAGAAACTTGATGGCTTTTCTAACACTGTATCTACATTTTACAATGCAGGGTTCTCTGAGTATGTTGACCAGTATAATCAAATGATGGATGAGGCATACAGGCTAATTGAGATTGCAAATTTTGTTGATGCTGAGGATAAAATTATCGAAATTGGTAATTACCTAAGTGAATATTTGGTTCTAAGGGATCCTAGCATAATTTACGATATCTCATTTGACCCTGAAAAAAATATCTGGGTGATTACTGGCGCTACTGAAAAATCAATCTTTGATAGAAGGGAGAATCTCTATGTTACTGTGTATAACATGGATGGAACAAAACATAGTAGTATGAAATTTACTGATACTAAACAAGGTGACTTTTTTACACAATGGGTTGCACCAGCAGATCCTGGTCTGTATGTTGTAATGTTACAATACAAAGACTCTAAGGCAACTCAAATTGTTCATGTTAAGGAGAAATTTGATTTCCAATATGACAAAGCAAATCTGAACATGGTTGATCTGGCTCGTGATTTTGAAGACCTTGAATCTTTCGCAAAAAGATTTGGGGGTGAAAGTTTTGATGAGAATCCGCGATTTTCAGATGTGATTAATGATCTTGAAATCGGATTTGCGAATCGAGATGCAGAAAATGTTAATGAAAAACTAGGTGAGTTAAAACACGATATCGATAGGTATCTTCCAATTCGTTCTCGTGTTGCAATAATAGAGGCAAACTATGACGATGATAAACTAATGGTTTCTGGAGCAGTTCAAAAGGCTATTGCGTTCAGAGAAGATCTGTTTGTTGATGTATATAATCAAAAAGGCGAACATGTAGAGGAGATTGCACTAAAGGATAACTCTTCAGGTTTGTTTAATGAAGTTATATCAAAATCATTTGAATCTGGGGTATATGTGGTACAATTGCAATATCATGATGTGGTAGTAACTGACTTTTTTATTGTCAAGTAGTTTTCCCTTTAACTAGATTGAATAGTTGTCTCACTGCAAGTTTTGGATGATGTGTTGCCAGTTTGATCATGTTTGATAACCCAAACTCTGCTTTGATAAAATCGAGAAACTCTTCAGGTTTCAGTTCTTTTATGATGTCTAACTCTTTATCCCAATCACTATCAGTTAACCCTATCCATCTGTCTTGAACTTTTCCTGCTGAATTGATTTTGGATTCGATTTCTTTTCGCCAAGTTGCTTCGTACGGAAAAAGAGATTTTTCATCTGTGTTCCCAGACTTTATTGCGTCTGATGATACTTTTCCTGCAACTCTTCCGTATTTTATTGCGTATCTGATCCCTTCTAGTACCAGAGGATTTGCTTGTCCTGCTGAATCTCCAACTAAAATTAGATTGTTAAAAACAGTTTTTCTTGACAATCCATCATTCGGAATCAGCCCATAATGAAATTCTATTGGAGTTATTTTCCCTAGTTTTTTTATTGGACCCGTTTTTTCCTCCATTAATTCTTTGAGTCTCTGCGTGGGGTCTACATTTGATTCTGGTTTTCCCACGCCTACTCCGATCCTCACAATATTGTTTCCTAATGGAAAAATCCACGCATATCCTGCTGGTGAATACTGTTCGCCTACCATCAACCACCATGTATCTGAATCCACTTTCTCGACTTTTACTTCGTATTCAGCCCCAGCACCAAATCTCTTCCATTGTGTAACAAAACCCATTGCTTTAGATACTGATGAAGTAAACCCACTAGCATCAATCACCATTTTGGAATGAAATGTAGTTTTTCCTTTTGGGCCTGTACCTCTCACTCCTACAATATCACCTGTCTCATTTTTGATGACATCATTTACGTTCATCTTAACAAAAATATCTGCCCCTGCTTTTTCTGCTTCATGTGCTAACCATCGGTATGTTTTCCTTACATCCAGCACTGCAGCTCTTGCTACTGAATCACTAATTGTTACTTCGTTATTTGGAGAACAAAACGAAAATTTTCTGATTGGATTGTAACAATCATCAGGAATTCCAAATTCTTTGATGTTTTGAATCCAAGTGACCCCACTGGTTCTAACGGTTTCTGCAATTGAATTTTCTTTTTCAAGTAAGGCTACTTTAACTCCATTTTTAGCTGCTGCCAAAGCTGCTGATGATCCTGCAGGCCCTGCTCCAACAATTACTAAATCATAATGATATTCTTCAGACAATTAATCTAAATCATAATTGTCTAGGATATAATTTTGAGGTATGTGATCTATTATTTTTTTAACACTGGATTGCCTTCACTGTCATTTTCTCTTTCAGAATCAAAAGTTTCCATATGTTGAGGATCTCTATGCATAAAACTATGAGTTTTACCTTCAGTTTTTCTGCAAAACTTTGAATGAATCGTCTCTTCTATCTTCAATGTAGTCTCATTTTCATGAAATAGGCGTTTTCCGCAATCTGGACATATTAATTCAGGCATAATTTCAGTCATCATTAAATCTATTTAGATGTTTCAGGTTCTTTGGTTGCTGTTTTGGGCAATTTTATCCTAAACTTTAGATGTTAAGCAAACCATAATCCTATATGGATGAATCTGAATTACTATCTTTTACTATGTGGTTTGCAATAACCGGAATTATTATGATAGTCACTGGTCTTAGCTATAAGGCATACTTGGGGAAAAAGAATGATGAGATCCCTTCATCTTGAGAAAAAAGGTATACGCGGACTAGCAATTGCAGAAAGCTTCAAACCCAATTCAACCATGTCTATTCTATCTGGAATTGTCATGCGTCGAGATTTCATGATTGATGATTTTGTATTTGGATACACGACGTTAGAAGGTAATGATGCAACCGATATGATCTTAAAGATGTATGCAAAACTTGGCAGAACTGATATTAATTATATTTTGATTTCTGGATTGATAATTTCAATGTATAATATCATAGACATTGAAAAGTTATTTCGTTCTCTAAAAATTCCAATAATTAGTGTTACCTACAAAGATTCGTTAGGAATTGAAGAATCGCTAAAACATCATTTTCCAACTTCATATGCCTCTAAAATTAATGCATACCAAAAATTAGGCAGACGTGAAAAAATTACTCTTAGCACCTCATATGATATTTTCGTTAGAAATGAAGGTTGTACTATAAGTGATGTGAAATACCTTTTGGATAAAATCACATTACAAGGAACTGTTCCCGAACCTGTACGTGTATCACAATTATTAGCAAAGAGAATTCTTCAGAAAGAATTATTATCCTTCTGAAGCTGTTTTTCCACCATCTACGTTTAGAACAGTGCCTGTAACCCAATTAGCTTCATCTGATGCTAAGTAGAGTACTGCATTTGCTACGTCTACTGGTTCTCCTATTCTTGCAAGTGGTAATCTTTCTTCAAGAACTTTTCTAGCTTGCGGATCATCGAGATATGGTTTTATCATTCCGGAATTAATAATTCCTGGATTTACACAATTACATCTGATGTTTTGTCTTGCATATTCTACTGCAATTGATTTTGTAAACATGGATATTGCTGCCTTTGTTGATGAATAGACTGCCAAATGAACTCTGGGGATTGCACGTTCACTTGAAATAGAACCTACATTTACAATGACCCCGCTTTTAACATCTGACATTTTTGAAAGTACTGCCTTTGTCATATGAAATACTCCTAGCAAATTAACGTCTATGAGTTTTTTAATTTCAGAATCTTGCATTTCGTGAAAGTGTATGGGATCGTTGATTGCTCCTGCGTTATTTACTAAAATGTCAATTTTTCCATATGTGTCCATAATCTGGTTAACTGTCTGTAATGTTTGTGATTCGTTAGTTAAATCACATGAAATAGATGCAGTAAGTGCCTCATTTCCAATTTCTTTCCTTGTCTTCTCTAATTCTTCTAAATTTCTTGCAATTAGGATTACTTTGGAACCTTCTTCGGTAAACCTCTTTACTATTCCTTTACCAATGTCACTTGATGCCCCTGTAACGATGGCCACTTTATCTTTTAATCTCATACAATGTTGATAAATTCGTAACTTATAGAATTTTTGTTAAATTCCATTCGTAATTTTGGTTTATTCCTACTCATTGATTTTTTTGATATATTCTGCTATGCTTGTGTAATCCATATTCCCAAACCCTGCTTTTACAGCATTTTCATAGATCTCTTCTGCTTTTTTGATCATTGGTAATTCCACTCCTAATGATTTGGCAGCATACGTCATTGTATTGATATCTTTTTTTAGATTTGCTAGAGTAAATGTCACTTCGTATTTTCCATCTATCATCCTGAATGCTTTATTTTCACTCATACCTGTTTTGAAGTATGTAGTGTTTAAAATTTCCAGAAATATTTTTGGGTCAACATTCGCTTTTTTAACTAACGTGATTCCTTCAGACAATGCAAGTGCAAGCATTGTTATTTGCAGATTCATAGCTAACTTGATTGTATGTGCTACCCCGCTTTCTCCTAAGAAAAACACTTTGCTTGCGATTATTTCAAAAATATTTTTACAGTCATCAAAACTTTTTTTATTCCCCGATACCATCATGACTAAATTACCCGTAATTGCAACGTTAGGTCCTCCCATAACTGGAATGTCTAGTTTATTGATATTATATTCTTGAAACATTTTTGAAATATTTTTGGATTCTGTTGGATCAATTGTACTCATATCTGCAACAATCAATTTATCATGATTTCCTTCGACAATGCCATCCTTTTCAAATGATATTTTTTTTACAGCATCTGCATCTCTTACTATTATTATGACTAATTCTGAATTCTCTGCAACTTCTTTTGGAGATGATGCTATCTTTACTCCTTTTTCTTTTAATTGAAATGTTTTTTCTTTTGTTCTGTTATATGCTGTTACGCTAAATCCTGAATTCACTAAATGTGATGCAACTGCATTTCCCAACATCCCGATTCCTATCACTCCAATTTTTTTCATTGTTTTTCATTCCTTCTTTTAATGTCGTTCCTCATTTTGAATTTCCCATTGACTGTTGCCAAATCTTGATGCAACAAATTCTAATTGGCCTATTGTTTTGTCACCTCTTTTAACTTTGGCAAAATCAAATTTTTTCATTCTGATGAGTTTCTCTTTTGGTTTATACCCTCCCTCTATGACTTTAACTTTGAATCTTTTACTTGCTTTGATTATCATTTTTCTTGCAATCTGTACGTCTCCCATCCATGAAAACATTTCAAAATCACCAAAATTCTTTGTAGATATGTTGTATCCATACAATCTTGCTTCAAGTTTTATTGATTGAGATTTTGCCTGATCATTCAACCATGAGACTACTTCCTCACCGTGCCCCTTTTCAACTCCAAATGTTTCTGAATCCCGCATCTACACAAACTCACAATTTCAATCAATAATAATCATTTTCAAATTGATGTTAAACTAAAATATTGATTTGAATGTGAACTTTCATGCTCACAATTGACTGCAAGGATGTAATTTCTATTAAAAATGAATTGCTAGTTTATGTTGCCGATCAGGTTGCTGCGATTCCTACTTTGAAAAACAATCAATTTACCTTGTCTACATTGGATGATGATGAAATACTTGATGTGAATTTGGTTATCTCTGCAATCAAAGAATTTTTGGATTCTATAAATGAAGGAAGAAATTTTGCAGTTATCACTAGTAACAATATGATTAAGATAGCATCTGTATCTGGAAGAATCATAGAACGCGATAATCAAATTCCATCTGAAATGTTTTCATGTACTCATTGTGGTTTTGTAACTAGATATGAGGTTGAACTTAACGCCCATATGAAAATCCATTATCTTTAGTTTTTCTTGAATATTCTTAGTTTTCTTTTGGTTTGAATTTCTTCTCCTATTGAAAAAGTATGGTATTGAAATCTTTTTTTGTATTCTGAAATATGACTCTGAGCTACTTCTTTTATCTTGAAATTGGTTCTTACGCCTTCTATTTTGATTTCTTTTCCAAAAATATCATAAATCATAATTGTGTATTGATTTGGTTTTACATAATATTTTGTACTACAGTGCCAAAGAATTCCTAGTACCACTACAAAAAATGCTGTTACACACTTGTCAATTATTTTCTTCATGGGGTGATTTTCAACAGGATCTTTATAAGCATCAGCTACAAAAATTCATTATGGGAAAATCTGGCGATGGTATTGCCAAAGTTTATTGTGAAAAGTGTGATCTTATTTTTAAATCACGAGAAAAATTTGAAAAACACCTTACCAGTCATTCATCAAGTATTACTTGTGAGGTGTGCCCTATTGACACTGTGATTGCAAAGTTTGTAGATTTGTTTAAACGAAAGTCTTCTCGTAATTTGGAATAAGTTTTTTTAACCAATTTCTACTGTTTTCAATTGTGAATAAAAAAGCCCTGATTTTAGGCGTGATTGTAATTGCAATTGCAATCACGATTATTGCATCTTCTTCAACTCCTTCTGAAACTGTTAACTTGGATATGGGTAGAACTCATGGATCTATCTCCACAACTATGGGTTCTCCTATTTTTGGTAATCCCGATGCTCCGATAACTATAGTTGAATTCGGTGACTATCAATGTGAAATGTGTTATAGATGGTTTCATGCTTCGAAACCTCAGATAGTAGAAAATTATATTGATACTGGTAAGGCTAATTTGATTTTCATAGATTTGGCATTTTTGGGAAAAGACTCTCTGAAAGCTGCTCAGGCAACATATTGTGCTGAAGATCAGGGAAAGTATTGGGAATTTCATAATATGTTGTATAACTCTCAAGAGAATGTAGATGATGGTTGGGCAAATTCTGAAAGACTAAAGGCATTTGCTTTTAGCTTGGGGCTTGATATGGATTTGTTTGACAGTTGTTTTGATTCAGGAAAATATTCAAAGCGTGTTCAATATAATATTGATCAAGCAAAAAAACACAATGTACATTCTACTCCTACTTTTATCATAGTAGGTGATAATCAACAAAAACAAGTTAGTGGTGCACAACCATACGATGTATTTGTGAACGTATTTGATTCAATGATCTAAATGGTACAAACAATCAAACTGGTATTTTCAAATTCTAAATACCTGACCATTTCATTTATCATCTTTGCATCTATGTTTGTTGGGTTACTAATTCTATCTGAATATGTTTTTTTAGATCCGTATGTTGTAAGTCATTTACCTCCCGGATCTGAATTTGGATTGGTTCTTATTGTGATACTTTCAGTGTTATCTGCATTAGTTATTCCTATGAATATTTTTAGAATTAGTATTCTTAAAGGTTCAAAACAAAAAATGAGTGGTAGTATTTTTGGTTCTTTGGTTGGTAGTATTGCTGGTGCTTGCAGTTGTGGGCCTATTGGATTTGCCGTAATCTCCACATTTGGTTCAATTGGAGCGACAACTACTGCGTTTCTTACTAATTATGAGATTCCAATTAGACTTGCTGCTATTGCAATTCTTACAGTAACTTATTTTACCACTGTGAAATCGCTTAAAATTGAATGTAATCTTGATTCTTGATGTATAAGAAATTACCAAATAGGCAAACTTTTACAACCTTGAAATGTATCTTACAGTCCTTTGAAGTCTTATTATGACATTCATTTATGTCCCAATCAGGCCTAGTAGAAGAGATCCCGAAGCTGATGAGATTGAAGACTCCGAAGACTAACTTCTTACAAAGATCTGATTCTGTTCTGATTAATTTTCAAAATCTGTAAAGTCGAGATTTTTATTTGCCTTTTTTACGATCAATTTAATGAGAAATTGGAATTTAATTTTTGCAATTTTAATAATCTCCAGTCCAATTCTTTTCTCAATAATTGCATTTCCTGACTCAGTTACTTGGAGTTGGAATGAAGGGCGAGGTGGTTATTTCTTTGCATTAGTTTTCATAATTGCAGAACTTGTTGGACTAAAAATTGTCATTTCTAAGAAACGTTTACTGTCCGTAATACCTTTGACTGCTATTACTATCACATACCTTGTTTCATTAGAATTTGGTCTTAGGGATTATATCATTGAATCTGCAAAATTATTTGACGTACAACTAATCTATTCATGGACATGGATGTGGGATTTTATTGTAATGGCAATTTTTGTAGTTGCCGCTTTGAGTGTTTTCTTTGGTAAACGCTGGATTCGAATTGCACCTGCTGGCCCCATCTTTTTGATTGGAACTGGAATCATTCTTTCACTGGATGCCTTTTTTCCATACGATACACTTGGTCCTTTACAATACATTGTACCGTATTTTGTTCAAGCTAATGTGTGGTTGATCACAATGCTTGATCTTGGGACTGCTGTAGCAAGAGACAATGTTATGTTTTTGCGTGGCGAACATGGCTCAATGGCCCTTCAAGTTTTTTGGCCATCAGCTGGTGTTCACAGCATAATTATTTTTCCTTGGTAATCGGGGCATTTATGTTAAAACTGAACATTTCTAGAAATCGAAAAATCATCTATTTTATTTTAGGAATTATCGGAACCGTAACAGTGAATTTAATTAGAATTTTTTCCTTATCTTGGTATGCACTAAAGGTAACTACTGATCCAGTGGCATGGGAGGAATATCATAAAATTGCTGGAGAGATAATGTTCTTACCTTGGCTATTTGCATTCATCTTCATTGTGATGATAATAGAGTCTAGGCGTCTTAATAGGCTTGAAAAAACTTCCTCTTCTTAAAAATAACTTGTAATGTCTCTTTGACCTTGAACTTCTGAGAGTTCTGAAACTTTGACTCCTAGCCTTCTGACTGTCATTGTTTGGTTCTCTAATGCTTCTTTTAGTAACTGTTCTGCATTTTTTTTTAATTCTTCTAGACTTGTGGTGTGACTTCGCAGCATTCTTGATTTTGATCTATTTGATAAATCTGATTGTACAAAGTGTATCCCAATTGATTTAAACATTCTATTATTTTTAATTAATACTTCATGTACCTCTTTACATAATTCTACAAGATTTTCTGATAGAAACTGATATTCTTTTGAATCTTTCTTCAAAGTTGTAATCTTACTGTATTGTATGCTTGCTTCTTTTTCTTTAACTGGCTCGTTATCTATTCCTCTTACTGCATTGTAGATGTAAGTTCCACTCTTTCTTCCAAATTCTTTATTCAAAGCAAAGATGTCTAATTTTTTTAAATCTCTAATTGTCTCTAAATCCATCTCTGAAAATCTCTCATCTGTCTTTTTCCCAATCCCTGGAATTACTCGGATTTTTTGTGGTTCTAAAAATTCACTTATTTTATCTGGGGTCACAACCGTAAGCCCATCTGGTTTTCGAAAATCAGATGCAATCTTTGAAACTAGTTTATTTGGTGAAATTCCTATCGAACAACTAAGTTTAATCTTGTCTCTGATCAAATTTTTTATTTGTTGAGCAAGATGACTTGCTTTTTCAAAATCTCCACCCACTCTTTCTGTAACATCCAAGTATGCTTCATCTCTTCCTACATATTCGAAAACATCTGACTTGCTTTTCATAATTTCCATTGCTTTTTCAGATATTTCGGAATAAAAGTCAAAATCCACAGGCAAAAATACTGCATCTTTTCTTTCTTCTAATCTTTTTTTTGCAAAGGAAATTGGAATTCCTGATTTTACTCCGTATTTCCTTGCTGTGTAGTTTGCAGTTGCTATGGCTCCACTATCTGCGCCTCTATCAGAAAAAACACACACACAAACAGGTTTGGATTTTAATTCTGGAGATCTCATCTCTTCACATTGAGCATAAAAATAATCAAAATCTATGTGGAAAACTACTCTGGTTTCCAATACTGTTCTACGGTGTTTTGATTATTACTATATTGTGTATTCATCTACTGTGTTTACTGTAGAGTATGAAGAACCCAAGTATGAGTATGCTTCAACTAGAGATTTGAATGAATTGCTAAAAAAGGAATAAACAGTATTTGCCCCGCTAGTGTGAAATTAGAAATAAGATTGAATCTGAATTAATTAACTCTTGATCCTAAATCCCTACTGATCTGTGAGGGGGTTGATGGGAATTTGCCTCCTACTTTATTCCCTGCAATTACAGCTGCTTCTTTTAGAATATTTTCAGTTTCTTCATTTGATGTGCTATCTAATTCAAAGCTTCCACCAAACGAGTCTGTCATCATTCCACCCAGAAGATTTGACATTCCTTCAAATTCAGCATCTGCTTGTGGGATGAATCTATTCAATGCTGGTCCTATTGAACGCATCATTTCCATTACTGGTCCAAATGTAACCATTGCATCACCCAGTTCGTTCATAGTTGATAATCTTAATTGAATTTGTTCAAGGGCAAGTTTGAGATTGCCTATTAGTTTCTCGTTCTTTCTTAATTCTACAAGCTCATTTGCAAGAACTCTGCCTGTGGTTTTATCATGCTTTTGTTGTGCAACAATAATTCGGTTGAATAATTTTGCATCTTTTTCTTGTAGTTTTTTATGCATATGGTCAATTTTTGAAAATGTTTGATTGAGTTTACCAATCGATTGCTGGATTCTTGGTTTAAGTGGTGATTCTTTTTTAATCATGCCGTGAATCTGATTATTTAATCTTGGTTTTTGGGTTTTGTCCCAATTATCCTGAAACGTTGGCATGATTCTTTGTGTAAAAAAATTCTCTCAAATTATTATCAGTATACTAAAGTACACCAACTGAATAATATTTTCAATTCCTGTTTTTTCCACATGATCTGTTCAGCCTGTATGATCAAACACTTAGTTTGATGTGTGTTTGAATCAAAACTAACCAACTTAATTTATCCAATTTGAAACTATCTCTTTGTAATGATTAAAACATTAAACAAGTCACATTTAGCTATATTTACAACGATCCTACTTTTATCATCTGTAGGAATTAACGGAGTTGGAAAGCAACTAACTTTTGCTGACACATCACAATCAGTTAATAATGCACAAAACGTTAAAGTTAATGCACAGTACAATGCTGAAAGAATCTATTCTGATGCTATTTCTAAAGCCAAACTAAATTACACAAATGCAGTTGATCTTGCTAACGGTAATCCTGAAAAATTAAAACAAGCAAAAATTGATTATAACAAAGCAATTAAAACTGCAACCGATGTTTTAAACAAGGCTTTAGCCTCAGCAAATGAACAATACAAAAAATCAACTGCTTCAAATCCTGTGACATCTTCATCGTCACCAGACAAATCTGAAATTATAAAAGCAAAAACAGATTATGCTAAATCTATCCAAGATGCAAAGATTTTGTATGACAAGTATCTATTAATTATAAAATCTAATTATAAAAAAGCATTAGAGAATGCAAAAACAGAGACAGCCCAAGATAAAGCTAAATCAACGTATGAATTTCAACAGAAAACAGCTAGAGATGTTTACAATAAAACTCTGATTAGTGCAAAACTTGCTCTGGATAAGGTAATTGCTAATAGCAAAACAAGTTGATTTCATTTAATATGAAATCAACTCTATCACACTTGATTAACTAGTGATTACATAATTATGTGATGAGTAAAACTTCAAACAAAGCCAAATCAGCACAAAAAAATAAGAACAATAAGAAAATGCCTGAAAACTTGATGAAAAAACAATACTTGGAATCATTCAAAGAAATGAAGCAAGATATAAAATATGATTCTAATTAATTGGCAACTCTGTTTTTAACACAAGATTCAATTTAAGGCAGAAAAGATGAATGCATTTAAACTTAAACATCTTAATTCTGCAAGTTTTTATCATGGGATGTTCATGCTCGAATGTCCAATATGGCCCTCTCCTCTTCAATAATGGAAGCTTTGAAAACATTAGAACCTGATATACTAAACACACCATCGTTTTCATTTTTTGAATTTCTTAAATATGATACAGATGATCTGCGAAATGAAAAAATGCTTTTAAAGAAAGATTTGATTGAACGATATAAAAAATCAGTAAGACAAAAACTAACTATTTCAAATACACTAAAAAACGATTTTTATGCATTTACCAAAACTCTAGGTAAACTTCACCTCGTTGATGATCTTGATGACATGATTGATGATGTTAAATGGGAAAAAATTACTGAGATTTGCAATATACTTCGTAAGATTGAGACAAGTAATGAAAAAAAAATTCGATGGGCATTATTGTTTTTACTTTCTAAAGAACACG
Source organism: Candidatus Nitrosopumilus salarius BD31 (assembly GCF_000242875.2). Lineage (GTDB taxonomy): Archaea > Thermoproteota > Nitrososphaeria > Nitrososphaerales > Nitrosopumilaceae > Nitrosopumilus > Nitrosopumilus salarius. Next base: position 23,506 of record NZ_AEXL02000087.1, read on the forward strand.
AAATTATTATTGATGATCTAAAACTATTACTCGTAAACTTCAAAATACCAAATATTGAAAGATTGTTAGGAAAAATAATAAAAACTGAAGTAAATTCTGGGTTAGATGTAAAATCTGAAGGTAAAAAACTTGTTATGGGTACTGAACAAAGACTTGCAGAACATTACATTGCAGATGCAATAGAGGAAAAATCTAGAAGATCCCCTGGTGAAATTGAAAAAGAAATTTTGGAATTACTTGATGAGGGTTCATATTCTAATCAAGAAATTTCTCAAATTATTGATGTTGATGAGGCTGTAGTTTCAAGAGTAATGACAAAATTAAGAAATCAAAACAAATTAGTCCTATCAAGTTTCGGAAACAAAGGATTTCGTTACTACACTACAAATTGTCAAAATTGTCCATTTGGGAAAACTCTGTCTTCATGTAGAAAAGACGCAATCTCGGATATTGTAAATACATTCAAAGACGCACATGGTGTAGATCTGACTTCTCAAGACTTTGAAGGTATTGAATCTAATCAAGCATTACTAAATATAAAAAGAACTGTTACAATGTCTAAAAAATTCACAATGACAAAACTAGAATCAAATTTGTATGAAAATTTTGAAAAATTGCTCCAAACAGTAGTCAAAAAATCTATAGAGATTAAACATGATAAACATGCAAAATCACGAGAGCTTGTAATATCATCTAATATGTCAAAGTTGCCAAAAATATTCCAAATTGGATTAAAGATAGGTATACAATATGAAATTCAATTAATGAAAAACCTAGTAAATGAAACTAAAAAAGAACAATCCTCTGATCTTTTATCAAAAATGATCAAAGACAGTAACAAGATTCTACAATCTCTTGGAAACTGATTTTTTCAGAAATTTCTATATCTCTCTGATCAATGATATTATCATTTGATTGCATTTGGAAATTTGTAATTGTATTGTTAATTTGCGACAACTTTTTTCTGTGCCCATATCTGTTCATTGAGAGCATGACATTTACAATCAGCAGATTTTCCTTTACAGTTTTTTTGATGTAGTGGTTTGTCACATTTATGGCAATTTGGATCTCTCCAACTTGCTTGATTTCCACAACTAGCACATCTCATTATTTGTTAAACCTTGAGTGTATAGTTCTAAACAAAATATTAAACAAAATGATAATTGACTTAAACAATCAGGAAATCAACTGGTTACTCCAGTATAGTTTGTACTCATTTTTCTTGTGGTTAAAATTATCTTAGAATAATGATTTTTTTGATAAGTATGCCTGATGAATCGTGTAGATACTGTGGAATGAGACTAAACTCATGCATGATCTGTCATGACTGTCATCGTACAGTACAGCAAATCTGTGTGTACTGTAAACAAACAACTTCAATCCAATATCATTCAAAATGTGATGATTTTGAGGCTGTTTACCATGTCAAACCAAAATTATTGGTGAACAATTAACACCCTCTTCTAAAATGCAACATAATAATCCAATCCTTAATAATAAAAATAAAAAAATCTTATGTTTTAATTAGTTTAAAAATTATTATTATTTTTCTTTTTATCCAAATATTGTCACTTCCGCTACTGCTTTATCTAATAAGATAAAACATGATTGGATTGTGATTTGAACTGGATTTTCAATATCTAGTTGCTCTCACATGGTTTGAAAGTCAATTGCTTTTCTTTGAGTGAAGATATGTCATTTTCAAGTATATTTATTACAAAATTTTCTGGGAACTCTTTATGGATCTAGATAAAGTTAGAACAGCAGATACTGATGATGATTATACTGATGATGATTATACTGATGATGATTTTGATGATGATGAGCTTATGATAACCCTGATTGATGATGATTAAGGAATTCTTTAGTTTTATCTGGGATGTAATTACTGGTAACTAACATTGCAACTGAATTTAGTGTGACATCATGTTATCTATATCTAAATTTGGATTGGAAATACTTGAAGAGATATTTGTATGTCCACAATGTCTTACAGGCGAGTATGTTTGCGCTATTCATACAAAAAATATAAAATTACTTTTGATAAGAGATGTAAAAAATGAGATTAACAAGTTAATAAAACAACAATATTCATTCAATTGATATAATGAAGAGTTTTTCAAGTAGAAAAATACTTACGAATAGTTGACCTTATTCATCTATAGTACAAATCTATTGATGTGACTAAATTGTATCTGAAAATGATTAAGTCTCTAATTTTGTATCACACAAAGCAAAGTCGCCTGCAACTGTATCTGATTTTATCTTCTGGATAGAATGATTTCTACCATGCGTTAAAATATCTGGAAGAATGTGCTGACACATACTGTATGGCAAATTTTGTTATTGATAAAAAAATTAAACTTGTACTTGCTTTACTAGGTGCTATTATCTGCTTATCCTTTTTGGCATGGTCTGAAGATAGAATATTTGCAGATTTTGATAATGATGGAATAACAGATTCTGATGATAATTGTCCTCTAAATGCAAATTTGGCTCAAACTGACTCTGACTATGATACTGTTGGTGATGAGTGCGACACAGACGATGATAATGACGGTGTATCTGATTCTCTTGATCAGTTTGATACCAATCCTCTAGATTGGGCTGACTTTGATTTTGACGGGATAGGTTCCTCTCAAGATACAGACGATGATAATGACGGAATCTTGGATACTAACGATTCGTATCCAATGACCGCTTCTGAAATCTTGGCTACAAAATATCTTGACAATATCGAGACTTGTGCTGAAATGAATGATGGTACAATGCGTCTTGTTTGCTATTCGGAATTTTTTGGAACTCTAACTGAGAACGAAAAGAACAACTCTGATGCATTGGAATTGTCTATTGCGTTATCAAAAATAGGTGCAATAGATGATTGTCATTTTGTCTCTCATGAAATTGGTCATGTTTCTTACGAAATGACTACTGATGTAACAAAAAGTCTGCAAGGGATGGATGGTACAATGTGTAGGGGAGGTTATTTTCACGGAGTGCTTTCGTCTTACTTCCATAATATTGAAGAATTAGGAAAATCTTTCCCAGATTCATATCAAACAATATGTGATGATTTGATAGGCTCTTCAAACTATCAAGACTGTGTGCATGGTTTGGGACATGGTTTTGTTCATTATTTTGGTGATGATCTAAACTCTTCACTGGAATCATGTCATGATTTGTCTTTTTATCAAAATATCTTGTGTGTCAAAGGTGTCATGATGCAATATACTGATAATGTTATTACAAGAAATGGAATGTCTAAGGATGTACTTTCTAATCTATGTGATTCAGAACAACTAGAAAGATTTGATAATGTTGAATGTAGTATGTCTACTGGAACCACACTCGCATTTTTTACAAACCATGATTTTGAAAAAGGCAAAGAACTCTGCAATATGATCGAAGATGCAGATTCTAGAAATTACTGTATTGAGGGATTACGACTAGAGATTCAAGACTCTGAGAAATATGAGAGCAACCCATTAACTGAAGATATCAGAGAAAAATTCCAGCCACAATTCATTGAAGGATCTAAATCTATAGACATTAGAAGCCCTGCAATAATTTCAGACTTCCAAGTCATGAAAGAAGTTGGAGTTATTTCATTTTCAATAGACAAACCTCAATATGTTATACTATACATTCCAAGTGAGTTTGTTGCCTCAAAAATGCTGGTCACTGTTAATGGTCAAATTCCAATGGATTTGAAATCGCAAGACTATCTATTAGGAAAAGAGATGGCGATGATAAGTTTCGTGCCAAACCAATCTGGTACCGTCTTGATCACTCCTGTGCAATAATCTGTCTGTACCCAATTGAATTTCACATCTATCCGTATCTATTTTCATCCACGAAATGATGGTCTAGTCCCGTAAAGTTGAACCTTAACTTAATGTAAAAAAAATACTGGCGAATAATTGAGTTTCTACATCTAAATTGTATCTAAAAATCATTCAAGCGTATATGGATTCAACTTTTTTTATATATTGAAACTTGCTAATTATGTGGACAGGAATCTGATTTCACCAAATATGATAATTGTACCAGTTCAATTCTCAAATGTACCAATTTGATTATATCTAAAATTCATATTTTTCACCTAATGACGAAAAATATCTTATTGGTATTGCCACTCTTGTGTTCTATTGCATTAATGGTTGCCCCATTTGATGCATATGCTCACAACGGTCACAACCATAAAAATGGATCTGGCTGTTCAAGCTGCACTCCTCCAACTTTAGGGGTTGATGCAAATGGGAAGCAAATTGTTTCAGGTGGAATTACTATTGTAGATCAAACATATGATGTTGATATGTTCAAACAAGATCTCAATCCTGAAATTCTTAAAGTTGGTGAACCTGCAGAAATCACTCTCAAGGTATATGATGATGCAGGATACGATGCATTAAAACATGTGGAATTATCTTTGGGTTATGAAGAAAAATTTCTTTCGGGAGTACTTGTTCCATCCAATTCTGTAACTATTGAATGGGAAAAGACTTTTGATGGAATGACCACTGTAACTGAATTTAACAAGCAAAGTCTAGTTAAAGACATCAGTGTTTCTGTTGTGGATAATTCCCCCATCATTGGAATAAAGTTCACATTTACTCCAACTCAGGAATTTGATGCAAACACCATAGTTGTAAAGATGTGGGATCAGAAGAGAAATGCAAGCATGAATTATTTTCATAATGCATTGAATATAATTTCGGACAATCCTTCTGTTTTACTGGCTAATTCTGAGACATCAATAGACCAAAGTTCTGATAGCAAACATATGGAATTAACTACAGTTGAGTCACCTGTAGATCAAATTAACAAGGAAATTGAATGCAAAACAGGACAAGTACGTTTGTTGCGAGCATCTAATATGAGTCCTGTCTGTGTCAGCGAATACCAATCAACAGTGCTAATTGAAAATAATTGGGCAGTTCCGCATCAATAATTTTGATTCACAGGCAATCTCCTTTTTTTCTTATTTTTTTTATCTTGCTTGTATTATTTGGAACAGCCTCTACAGCAGATGCTCATACTGCAAAAGTTGTAGGCGATTTTAAAATAGACATAGGATGGGAAAAAGAACCACCGTTAGTAGGTATTGCCAATTCTGTTATATTCACAGTAACTTTAGCTGATGAATCCGATAAATTACTCAATGACATGATATTTTTTAATAAAATTAATGATTCAGATGACAAACCAAACAATACTCATCTTTCAGATTTGACCAATTCCACTGAGGCGTATATCAAAATTGATAATTCTAAAACTAGATTGGTGTTAGAAGAATCCCGGGAAAAACTGGGAGTGTATACTGCAAAATATACTCCAGATAAAATCGGAGTTCCTTCTATCAATTTTGCTGGTGTGATAAAAAATCTTGAATTTGAATTAACATCTAAAATTGAAACGATAGAAAAAAATCCAGACATGAATAAGATTCCTGATTGGATTAAAAATAATGCAAAGTGGTGGGCTGATGATCAGATTGATGATGATTCTTTTGTACAAGGTATTCAATATTTGATTAAAGAAAAAATCATTACTGTTACAAATACTATGTCAGATAATTCAGAAACTTCTAGCAATATCCCAAATTGGATTAAAAATAATGCAAAGTGGTGGGCTGATGGTAATATTGCTGAAGATGATTTTCTTAAAGGGATTGAATTTTTAGTCAGATCAGGTATTATTGGAGTTAATTAGATTCTAAACCCCCATCCTGATAAAAAATACTGGCGAATAATTGAGTTTCTACATCTAAATACTGTCCATACCCACTTTTTTCATGGAATATCCAGTCTCAGCTGATGAAAATGGCGTAAATTTAAAACCTGAAAAAATGGAAAAAGAAAAACTCTATCATTGTATTTTTAAGAATAAAGTAATGTTGGTATTCAAAGATTCTCAAGATGTTCTAAACTGTTATGAAATCGAAGAAGTGGATTTAGTCGATAAAATTAGAAAATGTAGCGATGATGACGATCTTGAAAAAATATTTGATGACTATCTTAAGGGAAATGCCTGATAAAATTAAATAAAAGCCAAAGAGAATTTTGTTATAACAGGAATTTGAAATTGAGCGACAATAAAAAATCAAAAGATGCAGAAGATATTTTATCTGAATTTGGTTCTAGAATTAAATCAGAACCTGAACCAACACCAGAACCTGAACCAACACCAGAACCTGAACCAACACCAGAACCTGAACCAACACCAGAACCTGAACCAACACCAGAACCTGAACCAACACCAGAACCTGAACCACAATTAGCTGCACCAGAACCTGAACCACAATTAGCTGCACCAGAACCTGAACCACAATTAGCTGCACCAGAACCTGAACCACAATTAGCTGCACCAGAACCTGAACCACAATTAGCTGCACCAGAACCTACTAAGGATGACTCTACCAAACATCATGATAAGAATTATTTTTCAGACTCTCCTCATTCTACAGAAGAACGTGATGTGATTTTTGTTGGTACGAAACCAATAATGACTTATGTTTCGGCAACTTTGACTCAACTTTCAACGAGACCCACAGTTACAATTAAAGCTCGTGGAAAAAGAATTACACAAGCTGTTGATGTTTCACAAATGATTGTTAAACGAATGGACTCTGTAGGATATTTTGTAAGTGATGTGCGAATTTCATCTGATTCTTTAACTTCTCAGGATGGAAAACAACGGAATGTCTCTACAATGGAAATTGACATTTCAAAAAATTAATTTAAGGAATTTAATTATTATTGCATTTGGAATTTTGGTTATTGGGCTTTTAATTAATTTTAGTGATTATTCATGCGCTCCGCAACACATGATACTCATTAATGACATTTCTTTATATGAAAAATCATTAGATCCAGAGTTCTGTGAAATAATTGTTGAAAAAATTAATTCATTTAACGACGAATGTGAACCAAAAATTGAAATTTTGGATTGTGGCTAAGTAGGAATTTCTGTCAAAAATTTTATTCCAAAATAAATTAACATCACACTTAACCCCGCCATCATTATTTTGTAATTTTTGTTTGATAAAATTTTAAAACTTTTTGATGCTAGAAATGACACTGTTCCTAACCATGCAAAATCCATCCATATGTGTAGAGCAAATACAATTAGTATGCCTGCAAATGCCCAAATTAGTACAGCATCTGAAATTAATTTCAATCCTACTGTTATCCACCATATAATGAAAAATGGATTAAATGCACTTAACAAAATTCCTGTAAATACTGGATCTCTGCTTATTTTTGATTTAGGGAATTCCTTCTTTTCAAATATTGATTTGAATTGCAGTGCTCCAAAAATAAAAAGTGTGATTGCCCCCAAAATGGATATCATTGTTCTGAATTCTGGAAATACTTCTAATGAAAACGCCCCAATTCCAAGTAATATCACTAATGGAAATTCAACAACGGTATGTCCTACTGCCATTTTAATTCCTGTTTTTGTTCCTCCGTGTAGTCCTGATGAGATATTTGCCACAAAAAGTGGACCTGGCATCATAACCCCTGATGCTGAAATTATGATAACTAGAATTGCAAATTCTATGAACTCTGCCATTTTCGATCCTGGTATTTTATCAATGATGAATTATGTATAATTGACTTTTATTGATACATTGAATCTTTGAGATCTTTGGATTCTATTTGTGCTTCTTTAATCAATATCTCTGCTTTTTCTGCTTCCTTCTGTAATGATGAAATATCACATACTGCACCTGGTATTAATTTAGACATTGCCATACAAAGATCTGCACTTGATTTAAAGTCTGGACCTGTTCCTTCAGTATGAAAAATAATTACAATTACATCTTGATTTAAAATACTTCCTTCATTTAGCAACATGCCGGGGATTCCAGGAACTGTACCGTTTTCTAATACTTTTAAACCTGCGTCTTTTACTTTTTTTCTAGCTGAATTAGTACTTCCAATTCCGATGATTTCTCCTTCACCGTTTGATGATTTTACTGCAACACTGCTGACAATTAATCCAACTTTGTGTTTTTTTGCCCAGTTTAGCATTGTTTTAGCAGTAATTCTTTGTAATGGTTGATCAATTGTAAGATATGATAAAAACACAGCAACTTTCAAATCTTTATTTACGAAAACCCTTGTTGGAAAATTTGGCTTCCCATTCTTTACTATGCTGATTGGAGGAAAACTCTCTGAATCAATTACTCCTGCTAATTCAAATTGTGATGTATGAATCATTGATTCCGTTGCTATTGCACTACTAAAACCCATAGACGGAAAACCATCTATCAGATAACCTCCCTCTAAATCCATCTTTATTAACTCTCTAACTTTAATTTTTGGAAACATTGATAATTTTTTGTATTGATCAAATAATAGCTTTTATCTAATTATGAACTGTTTTTCAATTTTGAAACAAGTGCTGAATAGATAAATGGTAAAATTGTTGTTACTTCTGCATGAAGAGTTGCCTGTTTTGCTTTTTGTGTTACTTTGCCCCATGAAATTGCCTCTCTTACTAATGCCCCGCTAAGACTACCATCAAACTCATGTGCTGTTGTAATGTAGAAAGCAAAATCTAATCCTTCTCTATATTGATTCCACCACAAGGTATGGTGTTTTGAAATTCCACCGCCAATCATAAATGCGCCTGATTTTTCAGCTTTGAAAATTAACCCTGATAATAGATTTGCATCCCCTGTCATGTTTAGTTTAAAATCACTATGTTTTTGTGTGAATAGCCAAATTTGACTACCTACCGCACCGTCCATAATTCCTGGCACTACAACATTGACGTCATTTTTGTATGCCCAATAAAGAAATGAATCTTCACCTAGATGCTTTCCAATCATTTTACATATTTCGGCAGTAGTCATTTCTTTTACTCCGTTTTGATATTCTTTTTCTAAAAACTCCTGCATCTTTTCTTCTATAAGTGGACCATAACTATCCATCGGAACGAGTACGTTGCCCAATCTGTGGATGTTTTGGTCTGCTAATTCCATATCGTCCATTGTAAATGAACCCTCTTTGTAATGTGAAAAATGTCTTGCAATGTCATGATCTAATGCACCACACGTTGTAACAGCTACATCGAACCATTTGTCTTTGATCATGTTTTTTATTATTCCTCTTAATCCAGTTGAAACAACAGCTCCTACAAACGAAATAAATCTTAAACACTGTTTATCCGCAATCATCTCTGATAGAATTTCTAAGCCATCTGATAGATTTACTGACTCAAATCCCCCTGATTGGGACAATTCATGAAAAATTTTTTCAATAGATGTGTTTGAATCAATTTCTATGTCTTTAACTGGACGACCTGGCTTTATCATGATTGTATTCGTCGACGTCAAGTATAAAATTCTGCCTTAATTGAAACAATTTTTTTAATTGTTTAAGAAAACTTTAAACCCGCCTAATAATACCATTTTTTGGTTGACTGGTAGAATTAAAGTTGCATTAGTAGGTATAGGAAATTGTTTTTCAGGATTGATTCAAGGAATTGAATATTATAGAAAAAACCCCTCTCAAGAGGTTACTGGAATTATTCATGATAAATTAGCTGGATATGGAATTCATGATATTGACTTTGTATGTGGATTTGATGTAGGTGAAAACAAAGTTGGAAAATTATTACATGAAGCGATTTATGAATTTCCAAATATGGTTAACTGGATTCCTAAAGATGAATTACCAAAAAATTCTGCCAAAGTCTATGAAAGTCCAATACTGGATGGCGTTGGATTATGGGTTGAAAACAGAATCAAACCTATTACAAGCACAAAAACTCCTGAACAAATAGCTGAAGAGGTAAAACAAATACTCAAAGACACTGGTGCTGAAATTATCGTATCTTATTTGCCTGTTGGGTCTGATAAAGTCACTGAATTTTGGGCTCAAATTTGCCTTGATACTAACACTGCATTTGTAAATTGTATCCCATCATTTATTGCGTCTGATGAAAAATGGGCAAAAAAATTCGAAGAAAAGAACATTCCATGTATTGGTGATGATATTAAAGGACAAGTTGGAGCGACCATTGTTCATAGAACTTTAGCTAAATTATGCAGTGATCGAGGAACAAAAATTGAAAAAACATACCAAATCAATGTTGGTGGCAATACTGATTTCCTTAACATGAAAGAACAAGATAGACTAGTGTCAAAGAAAATTTCTAAAACTGAAAGCGTTCAAAGTCAACTTAAGGAAAGACTAGATGATGATCAAATCTATGTTGGTCCCTCTGACTTCATTCCGTTTTTGGGTAATACTAAACTAATGTTTATGAGAATTGAAGGTCGCCAATGGGCTAATGTTCCATACAACATGGAGGTTAGATTAGAGGTGGATGATAAGGCAAACTCTGCAGGAATTGTAATTGATGCAATCAGATTGGCAAAAATTGCTCTTGACCGAGGTGTAGGAGGGCCTATCAAACCTGCAAGTGCTTATTTGATGAAGCACCCTATAGAACAAACATCTGATGTTGCAGCAAAAGTCGCATGTGAAAAGTTTGTTGCTGGTGACTAACTATTGAAACTTGTTTGAATCTGAAAATCTATTCTTTCTGCTCTTTTCATATTTTTCAAGCATAAATTCTCTTATGATCCCACGTTCCCCATTTAATTTTATGACTTTTGTTGTGACTATGTTACTCTTTTCAGTTAAATCTACAACGATACTATTTCCTCCAAATCGTATGTTTTCCACATTTGCAGCTAGGATTGGAATTCTGTTTTCAAGAGATCTGGCCTGAACGTAAATCTGCCATGGCTCTATGCCTTTTTTTACAATCCTGCTTGGTGAAAATAGAACTTGTGCTCCTTTTCTTGCAAAAGTATTTGCAACTTTGGGAAATACCATGTCGTAACAAATCATTACTCCAAATTTACAGGCGGTATTGAAGATTTTAGCCTCATTTCCAGGTTTCACGTTATCTCTTTCAAGTCCAAATGGGTGAATTTTCTCTTGTCTGCCTATTATTTCTCCTTCAGGGCCAATTATGGGTGAAATTATTGCTGGTTTTTTCTTTCCAGTTTCATAGAATGCTCCTGGTATAATCGTCATGGAATACTCTTTAGCAATTTTCTTAAATTCTGCAAATTCTGAATCAAAATCACTGAACTCGTTATTTTTTAGCCACTGTTCTGGCAGGCAAACAATATCTGCATCTTTTCTGCCTAATTTTTTAAGAATCTTTGAAACACGAAAAATTCCTTCCTCATTTGTATTACATGATGTAGTTTGAACTAATCCTAATTTGACCATGAATGTAGAATTATTCTATAGTAATTATAGGTAGGCGTAAACACACGATCATTTTTACACCTCATTCAAGTAATTACCCCTACGAAAAATATCATAACACAACAAGAAAAATTGCGCAATTATGTCAACTAAACTTGTTAACCATCGATTATCCAACGTTATGAGAAATATTTGTAATTGGTTCATGTTAAAAAAGTTGAGATCTATGGTTTCAAATCATTTGGGTTTAAGAATACTACTGTACAGTTTGAACCAGGTCTTGTATCGATCTCTGGTCCAAATGGTTCTGGAAAAAGTAACATCTTAGATGCAATAATTTTTGCAATGGGTGAAAACAAACCCAAAGTTATGAGGGTTGATAAATTACGATCTTTAATTCATGACATTGATGGAAATCATCGTGGCCCAAAAATGGCGAGATCCAGTGTACACTTTGATAATTCTGACAGAAAGATTCCTGTAGACTCTGATGTTGTTGAAATCACCCGGGAGATGGATGAAAATGGTGAAAATACATACTATCTAAATAAAAAGAAAACACAGCGAAACCATGTTCTTGATCTTCTTGACATGGCAAATGCCGGTCTAGGACAATTAAATGCAGTTCAACAAGGAACCGTTACTCGAATTTCAGAATTTACTTCTGAAGAAAAAAGACATACAATTGAAGATTTAATTGGTCTGTCCTATTTTGATGAGAAAAAAACTGAATCCATAAAACAATTAGAGGATGCAGACAGGAGATTGGAAATTGCCCTGGCTAAAATGGGTGAGATCAAAAAAAGAATAGATGAACTTGAAGAAGAAAGAAATCAAAAACTACGTCATGATATCTTGGAGCGAGAGTTAAATCGTTACAAGGCAATATCTGCAGCCAATAAAATGAAGGTAATTTCAAGTCAAAAAGAGTCAAAACAATCTGATTTGCACAAAATAACTGCTGAAATTGTAGCATTTGAAAGTGAACGTAATGAATTAAAGACCAAAATCAACGAACTTGATACTGAAAAAACAAAGTTGATGGCTGAAGCCAATGATTACAATCAGGCAAAAGCTTCCTTGGATATAGAAATTAGCTCTGCCATGGAACAATATGAGATTGACAATAGTGCAATATCGGCATCAAAGAAAAGATTACAACAAATTGATTCTAGACTTCCAGAAATTCAGGTTGAGCTAGAAGAGATTAATGTTGCAAGAAGTGATATTAATACACAGCTTCAAAAAATAAAAGAATCTATAGACGAAACAAATCTAAAGAAAAATAAAATTAATGATGATTTGCAAATAATCGATACACAAAGAAATAAGATCCTACTTGAGCAATCAGAGGCAGCTGCTAAAAAATCTGAAATAGATAACAAAATTAAATTATTAACAAATCAACTAAATGAAGCAAATCTAAAACTTTCTAAACTTGAACATGAGGAAGAAGAATCTAAAATTAAAATTCATAGCAATTCTGTAAAACTAACTGAACTAGAAAATGATATTGTTAAACTTACTGGATACCAATCTCAATTAGAGTCAATGTTAAAAAATCATACTGATACCATATCTGAATTAAAATCCAGAATATCAAAATTAAATTCAAGGAAATCTAAAATCATTAATGATATGGATGAATTGGGATTGATACTTGAAAAATCTAGTACAGCTGCAAATCAATATGAATCAAAAATTAAAACTGTAAAAGGATTCATGCATGAAGATTACACTGTTGCAAAATTAAAAGAAGATTCTGAAAAACTTGGTATTGAAGGATTGGTTTATGAAATGATTTCATGGGATAAACAATACGAGCGCTCTATATTGGCAGTAAGTTCAGATTGGATTAAAGCAATTGTTGTTAAAGATTTTGCAACATTACTTGGAATTGCGGAATTTGCAAGAAGTAAAAATCTCCCAAAACTAAAAATAATTCCGTTGGATGCCATTCCAAAATTCAATTTAACTCTTCCAAAAATATCTGGAATTGTGGGTGTCCTTTCAGATTATGTTGACTGTGATGCTGAATATTCTGCCCTCAAAACGTTTCTATTTGGAAATATTGTGCTTGCTGACACTCGAGAAACCGCATACAAAGTCTCCCAAATGGGTTACAAAACAGTAACTATGAATGGTGAATATTTTGAAGCGAAAGGCGGTACTGTAATTATTGACATTAATTCAAAAATTTCCAAACTCACAAAACTAATCTCGATGAGTAGTGATATTGATGGTTTATTCCAATCAATCAGTTTAATCAAAAAATATGTTCAAAAGAAAAAGCACTCCTTAAAAAAACTGGATGATTCTATTCAATCTTACAATGAGAGACTTTCAATTTCTGAAAACTCGTTAACATCTACAAATGAAAATTATTCCAATTTGAAATCTAGAATTACATCTGCAATTGCCATGAAGGAGCAACTCCGAAAACGAATCTCAGAATTAACTTTTAGAAATAATTCTATAGAGTCGGAGATAAAAACAACTGAATCTCATGTCGAATCACTACAACAACGTATTACAATAGTTGAGGAAAATTATGCAAGCGGTGAACAGGATCGTATTGCAAATGAATTGTCTCGAATTAACGTAAAAAAATCTGACATTGAAAAAATGTACACCACAATCATGAATGAATATCGTGATAAATCCTCACAGCAAACTACCTTACAAACTCAAGACAATAGAGAACAATCTCAATCCAATCGTCTTTCAAACGAAATAGATTCTTTGAATTTGGAGCATAGAGAATTGGAAAATAAGATTCAAGAATTAGAAAAACAAAAAGAAGCAAAAAGTGAAGTTCTTGTCAAATTAAGAGAAAAAGAACAAGAACTTATTTCTACATCTGGTTCTTCCATTGGTCACCTTAAAGAATTTGATGATAAGCTGAGTGTTCTTAGAGAACAAACATCTGATCTTACAAAACAAATCAATGTTTTGGAACGTCAATCTGATTCATTAAATCGTGATCTTCATGATTTGGTTGAAAACGAAACTAAGTTACAGCAAATTCTTACTGCTTTTGGATTTGATAAAAATATGGAAACTTTTGATGTTGAACCTATTGTTCAAGGCTTGAGCACAGAATTATCTTCTCTTAGCGCATTAAATGCAAAAGCTCCCGAAACATATCTTGAAGTATCTTATGGTTATCGGTCAATGTCTACTAGAAAGAACTCTCTTGAGGAAGAACGAAACTCTATTGTAAAATTCATCGAGGATATTGAAAAAGATAAACGACAAACATTCTTGGATGCATTTGATAAAGTAGATAAAGAAATACGACTAATTTTCAACAAAATGACTGGGGGAAATGCTTGGTTAGAATTACAAAATGAAGATGACATATTTAATTCTGGAATTTCATATCTAATTCAATTCCCAAATAAACCTAAAAGAGAATCCACATCAATCAGTGGTGGTGAAAAAACATTAGCTGCTATTGTATTTGTTCTTGCATTGCAAAAGCTAAAACCCTCACCTTTCTATCTCTTCGACGAAGTGGATGCTCATCTTGATGCACCAAACTCTGAGCGCCTTGCTAATATTTTAGAAGAACGATCCAAAGAAAGCCAATTCATTATGGTATCTCTAAAAGACTCTGTTATACAAAAAGCTAAATTGATTTATGGTGTTTTTCCAAAGAATGGTGTTTCTAATGTTGTTACTTACAAAGATAAACGCATGCAATCTGTAAGAACAACCTAATCTAGTTTTACATAACATGCAGAATAATGTTCATTGCTTACTTTTTCTAAGTGTGGCTCTTGAATGCATTTTTCAATGACATAAGGACATCTTGCCCTAAATCTACACCCTTGAAAAACATCCACGTCTACTGGCATATTTATTCTGATTTTTCTTTCTCTGTGTATGTTTTCTGGATCAGGCTCTGAAATTGCATCAATTAATGCTTGAGTGTATGGATGTTTGGGCATCAATAAGACTTGGTCAACAGGCCCAATCTCTACAATTTTCCCCATATACAGTATTCCTATCCTTTGACCAAAATATCTCGCAGTCGCTAAATCATGAGTAATGTAGATGAATGAAATATTGTGTTTTTTTTGTAACTCTTGCATCAACTCTAACATTTCTGCTCTGATTGATACATCTAACATTGACACTGGTTCGTCTGCTAAAATCACTTTTGGTTTTAATGCCAAAGCTCTTGCTAAAACTACTCTTTGTCTTTGCCCTCCTGATAACATGTGAGGATATTTTTTAATAATATCTTCAGCAGGTTCTAGTTTTACTTCGTGTAATACCTCAATTACTCTTTTCAGTCTTTCATCCTTGTTTCCAAAACTATGAATCTCTAGGGGTTCTGATACAATATCTCCTATTTTCATTCTTGGATTTATTGAATCGTAAGGATCTTGCTGAATCATTTGACAATTCATTCTAATTTTATCTAAATTCTTTTTTTCGTTATCAATCTCTTGTTCTTCAAAAAAGATTTTTCCAGAATCTAATTTAATTGATTTTAGAATTAGTTTTGCAATTGTTGATTTTCCAGAACCTGATTCTCCGGCTAGAACAAAAACTTCCCCTTTTTTAACAGAAAATGATACGTCATCTGTTGCTCTAACTGTTGAAGATTCTGATCCAAAAATTCCTTTTTTTGTAAAATATTTTTTTAAATGTTCTACTCTTAATACCTCACTCATTGAATATCGTTGAAAATAGAAGTATATCAAGAAAATGATTCATGCGTGAAATATGGGATAAAGCATTTATGTTAAATAAAGACCTGTTTAATACTTGAACGACACAATTCAAAAAAATCTTCAATATAAAAAATACATTCTAGATTCTAAACTTCAATACTTTAAACCTCATTCTAGTGCAGTTGAAAAAACTTTCGCAGAAGAAATATCTTACAGTCTTAGTCAAGATCCCAAATTTATCAGTCCTAAATTTTTTTATGACAAAAAAGGCTCAGATTTGTTTGAAAAAATTTGTTCCTTACCTGAATACTACCCCACACGAACTGAAATCAGTATTCTGGAAAAATTACAGTCTGAATTACCTAACTTTCTTGATGATACTTTTCAATTGGTAGAACTTGGGAGTGGTGCCTCTGTTAAAACCCGCTTAGTGCTTGATATTTTTACTAAACTGCAAACGAAAACTGAATATTTTCCAATAGATATATCTGAAATTCTTACCGAAAGCTCTGAATTATTACTCAAAGATTATGATAGTCTCCACATTACTGGGATTATTGATACTTATGAAGGAGGTTTGGAATTCCTCAAAAATTATGATGATAAAAAAAATTTAATCTTGTTTTTAGGTTCAAGTTTTGGAAATTTCACCCCTGATGAAGGACGTAAATTTTTACAAACAATTCATTCTATGATGAAACCTGGGGATTTGTTTCTAATTGGGTTGGACCTAGTTAAAGACAAACAAATTCTAGAATCTGCGTATAATGATTCACAAGGAGTTACTTCCGAATTCAATCTTAATGTTCTTTCTAGAATTAATGATGAACTTGATGCTGATTTTAATCTAAATGATTTTTCACATTATTCAGTTTACAATTCAAAAGATCAAAGAATTGAGATGTATCTTAAATCATTGGTAAATCAATCTGTTGTAATTTCAAAATCTAATCTCTTGCTTAATTTGTTAAAAGACGAATTGATTCATACTGAACACTCTCACAAGTATGGATTAGATCAAATTCATAATTTATTGAATGACGTAAAATTTGAAATAAAACATACATGGTTAGATGACAATAATTATTTTTCTTTAACTCTAGTATCTAAAAACTAAACATCCTCAGCACATCTAAACCCTGAGAATAACCATCTTTCGTCTAGCCTGAAGAAGTTTCTATAACTTCCTCTAATTGACATGTTTGGAGTTGCAAATGATCCTCCTTTCAAGACTTTTTGATTTGTAAACCATTTATCATTATACTCATCAAATCCTGATTTGAATCCTGGATACCCCATAAATTCTGAGGAAGTCCATTCCCAAACATCTCCGATCATTTGTTGACATCCACATGGACTGCTACTTTCAGGAAATGTTCCAATCTCGGTACATCCCCAATAATGTGATTCAAATAAATTACATTTTTCTATTGTTGGATAATCATTTCCCCATGGATAGATTGTTTTTTCTTGTCTTTCTTCATTCCAACATGCAGCTTTTTCCCATTCTGCCTCTGTCGGCAATCTTTTCCCAGCCCATTTACAATATGCATCTGCTTCATAGTAACTTACATGACATACTGGTTCATTTGGATTGATATCTCTGATTCCTAAAAAGTCTCTTATGTTCCATTTGTCCTCTATTTTTTCCCAATACATTGGGGCCTTCCATTGATTATCTTTTACTCTCTCCCATCCGTCAGATAGCCAATACTTGTAAGTATCATACCCGCCATCTTCTATAAATTCTAGATACTGTTGATTTGTAATTGGATACATGTCAATTTTGTAATCATTGAGGTATACTTTGTGTTGAGGTAATTCGATATCATAACAAAATCCATTTCCATTATACCCCATTGTATATAGCCCCCCTGTTATGTGGATTGATTTTTTTTCAATATTATGTTGATTTTTAATTTCATTTTTTCTTAGTGGTTTGTATTGTTCAGCTAGTAAATGTTGTAAATCATATACAAGAAGCTCTTGATGTTGACATTCATGATGAAATCCCATTGTGATCAATTTTATCTGCTCATCATTCAATGTGTTCGTTTGAATGAATTTTTCAACTCTTTGATTGATCGTGTTAAAATACTGAAAAATCTGATCAACTGTTGGTCTTGAAACTACTCCTCGTAATCCTTTGTCATGTGGTACTCCAAACTGTTGATAATAGGAATTTAGATACTCGGAAAATTCTTTTGAATAAAACTTATAATTTTTATCGATTTTACTCATGATTGCTTCATAGATCCAACTTACGTGTCCTATGTGCCATTTTGGCGGGCTCATAAAAAATGCTGTTTGGACCACAAAATCATCGGTTTCTAAATTTTTGACTATTTCGAGTGTTCTACTTCTTGTTTCTTTAAATTGTTCCAAAAGTGATTTCTTTTCTTCTAATTGGGGAGTAGTTGTCAATAATTCAAATTATTTTTTTCCATTATTATGTTTGATCCTTTTTTTATTGATATCCCACAATGTTTTTTATCGGCTGATTTGTACTTTGATACATGTCTGATGAATCTTTGAATCAAAAATGTGATTTGTTGTTAAAAGAACCTGAAATTCGTTTTGCTGGATTTTTGGATATGATGGGTAATCTTGTAGTTGGTTCTTTTCGTAAGGGGTTAGAACCTCTAAAAAATGAAACCGAACGAAAAAAAATGTTTGTTGAAGCTGTATTAAGAATTAGAACAAGACAAGATTTTGACGAAAATCTTGGGCCTGTAACATATGCTGCTGCCAGACGAAAGAATATTGTGACATTTACTTTTTTAGTTGATAACAAAGTTCTCTTTGTCTCAGCAGAGCCTAATGTTGATATTGATAAAACAGCAAATAAAATATTGAATTTATGCTCTGTTTAATATTGTCTTAATACCCTCTTGCAAAAATTGGGATTGAAATACTCTGTTCATTACAGTAGATGCATTTTTGATTGGTGTCTTCACTGCCAAATGGCAATACTCTGATGTCCGCACCTGTCTCCTCTTTGATTTTTTCCTCACATTCTATTTTTCCGCACCATGGAGCATTGAAGAAACCTCCTTTCTCAATTTTTGATTTAAATTCTGTATAGTTTGAAATATCTATTGAATTTGTTTTAGCTTTGACTCTTGCATTTTCAAGCATCTTTTTTTGGATTTCATCTAAAATTGTCCCAATTGTTTCTATTTCTGAAAACCTTAAATTTGATTTTTCACGATTATGTCTTTTTGCTATCACTATGCTTTCTTTCTCAATATCCTTAGGCCCAATTTCTATGCGTAGTGGAATTCCTTTTAATTCCCCGTCGTTGAATTTGTACCCTGGGGATAATCCTTCCCTGTCATCAACATGTACTCTGATTTTTTTTGCTTCAAGAATTTTTTTAATCTCTTCTACTTTTGATAATACTGTGTTCTTCCCCTCATCGTTTTTGTAAATTGGAACAATTAACACTTGAACTGGGGCTACATTTGGTGGCAATACTAGACCTTTGTCATCTCCATGTACCATGATCATAGCTCCTATTAATCTCCATGATACTCCCCATGAAGTTTGCCATGCAAAATGCTCTACATTATCCTTATCTGCAAATTTCACTTCAAATGGTTTTGAAAAATTTTGTCCTAGAAAATGAGATGTACCCATTTGAAGAGCTTTGCCGTCTGGCATTATTGATTCCATTGTAGTTGTGTATACTGCCCCTACAAATTTTTCCTTCTCGCTTTTCTTTCCTGTGATGACTGGAATTGCCAATTCCTCTTCTACGGTATTTTTATAAATCTCTAAAATCTTCATCACTTCTTTTTCTGCTTCATCTTGTGTTGCATGTACTGTGTGACCTTCTTGCCATAGAAACTCTGATGTTCTAAGAAATGGTTTTGTAGCTTTAATCTCTGCTCTTAGTGCTGTGTTCCAAAAATTAATTTTTAGTGGAAGATCTCTCCAACTTTGAATCCATTTGGAATACATCGTATATGCTAATGTTTCAGATGTAGGTCTTAATGCCAATCTGTCCCCTATTTCGTTGGTACCTGAATGAGTGACCCAAAATACCTCTGGATTAAATCCTGCAAAATGTTTTTTTTCTTTACCTAGTAATGATTCTGGAATTAATACTGGGAGAAATCCATTTTTAATTCCATTCTTTGCAAATTTTTTGTCAAATGTGCTTCTTAATGACTCCCAAATAGAATATCCGTCTGGTCTGAGAACTATGAGACCCTTAACTGGTGCATAATCTGCTAGTTTTGCTTTAAGAACTACTTGTGTGTACCATTCGCTAAAATCCTCTTCTTTTGAAACTGTAATCCCAACATCTTCCTTACTCAAACTAAAATTCCAAGATTTAATTTAACTAATGAGCCTTTCGTGATGATTTTGGATGGAGTTTTATGGTTTTAGTTTGTCGCCTTTACAGAGTACTTTTCCCATAACCCTGCTTTGGAAATTTGGACATACAAAACATTGAATGAATTGAATATTTTCTTTTAAAACTGGACATTCTACAAATTCTTGTTTCATTTTTTTAAGCATTTTTGGGCTAACTCCTTTTAGTTTCAATTTACCTTTGTCATCCATCATTCCTGATGCTTTTAATTCTTCTTTGACGTCTTCTGGTAGTTTTTGCTTGTCTTCCGTTTCTTTGATTACTACTTCGTATTTGTGTTCGAGCTCGTCCATATGTATTCTCAAAACACTCGGTGATTTATTATTAGCGTTTTTCTGATCTAAAAAAAGTTTAAACTTTAATATAATTAGCAATTTTTTTCCAAATCAGAAGTCTATTGCTAATAATTTTTGATGTTGAAGGTGTTTTGTATGACGAAGAATATTTGCCGCTTTTGGCAGAAAAACTCCACAAAGAAGATGAAATTTGGGAAATTACTAAACAAGGAATTCAAGGTAAAATTAACTGGGAAGAGGGGCTTCGAACTAGAGTTGCTGCCTTGAAAGGTCTTGACATGAAAACTTGTCAAGATGTATCTGATTCTTTACCTATTATGACCGGTGCAAAGGAAGCATGCAGAATTCTAAAAGCAGCTGGCTGGAAACTCATGGCAGTTTCAGGTGGATTTGGATTAATGATGGATAGATTACAAAAAGAATTGGGATTGGACTATGTTTACTCTAATGATCTGATCTTTAAAGATGGAAAACTTGATGGAGTGACAATTCATGTTGATTCTGACAAATCAAAATCTGCAAAAATCAAAATTGCTGAATGGGGTGAGAAGAAAGAAGATATTGTGTGTGTGGTAGATGGCGCAAATGATGTAAAGTTGTTTGACATTTGTGGATTGGGTATAGCATATCGTGCTCAAGATATTGTCAAAGATTTGGCTACTACTACTTTGGAAGAAAAAGATCTCTCAAAGATCCTTGATATTATTAACAAACATTACAAATTAGAATTAGAAACTCCCACCCCTGCCTAAACGATTTTTTAGTCCATTCTGATGAGATATTTTACTTGCAAATTATTCCAATTCATGTAGAAAAAGAGATCGTTCCATCCGATGATCTTTCTGATTTGATTTTAAATTCTGAAAAAATTCTTGAGGGGGATATCATAGTTGTTGCACAAAAAATTATTTCTAAACAAGAGGGGAGGTCAATTAAACTGTCTACTGTTACCCCTTCATTACTTGCAGAAGGCATAAGCTCTCAATATCAAAAAGATCCTAGAATAACTGAATTAATTTTGTCTGAGTCCAAACGAATAATCCGTATGGGGCATGGTATACTTATTGTTGAAACAAATAATGGTTTCATTTGTGCAAATGCAGGTGTGGATGAAAGTAATGTGGAACATGGTTATGCTACTTTGTTGCCTGAGAACTCTGATATATCTGCACAAAATATTCGCAATAAAATCTTAGAACAAACTCAGAAACATGTCGCAGTAATTATTTCTGACACCTTTGGTCGTCCATTTAGAATGGGCCAAACAAATTGTGCAATCGGAGTTTCTGGTCTGAATCCTATTTTAGATTATGCCGGAACCTTTGATTCGTTTGATAAAGTTTTGCGAGTAACTGCAATTGCAATAGCTGATGAACTTGCTTCTGCAGCAGAATTAGTAATGGGCAAATCCCTGAAATGTCCCTTCGTAATCATACGTGATTATCAATTTAACATTGAGGAACACATAACAGATGAATTAATTCGCCCTGAAAATGAAGATCTCTTTAGATGATTCTCTTCAATAAGATTATTATCTAATGAAGCGTATTTTAATTGAATTGCCAATCAATGCTGAATTACACTGCCATAATTCTTTTTCAAATTTTCATGTTGGGAATGAAGACCCTCCTTACGATTGTAATGTTTCTATTCGAGATCAATTAGTGCGCTCACATGATTTAGGATTAGATGCAATTTTTGTAACAAATCATAATACTCTTGATGGATATGATCAATTATTAGAATACAAAAAGGATCATGCAAAATTCAAAAATATTGGTGTTTTCCCTGCAGAAGAGATTACAATTGACACTGGCGCTCATATCTTGGCATATGGAATTCATGATGCTATTGTACCTGGACTTTCACTTGAAGAAGTAATTGACGAAGTAAAAAAACAAGGTGGTATATCATCTGCTCCACATCCATTTAGTTTACTTGATGCATTACGTGATAATGCCAAAAAATGTGACATGGTTGAGGTTTTCAATAGTAATAATATCGATGTGATATCAAATGCCCGTGCAACCGAATTTGCATTAAATAATAATATGACTCAAGTTGCAGGAAGTGATTCACATGTATTGTCAACTTTAGGAAGATGTGTGAATGTAATTGATTCTGAAAATAATCTTGATGATATTTTATCTGCAATGAAAAGTAGTAAAATCAAAATATCTCAAACAGGTTACGCACAACAAACAGAAACACTTGAGCATCTTAGATACAAAATTAACACATCCAGAGAATACATGGCTGATTACATTTCTGAACACTATCCAAATGAAAAATGGCTTTTTGCACTATTGTTGAGAATTTATGATTCAAATCAAAACAGTCCAATGTGGTCTTTATTTTATAAGATTGGAATCTATTTGATGAAACGAATTTCACAAAAAATCAATTTCCAAAATCATGATCCTAGTTTTATGAGGGACCGAAATCTCGCTACAATGTTCAAAATGGCATTGTAAAAACTAAAATGTGTTATTAATGAATTAAAAATCCAGATTAGTTATATCCATGATATGTCTATACTGATTAGAATTGCAAACTTACATTTTACTAACATGTGAACCTGGTCATGAAAAAGAAATTATTACTCATCTAAAAAGTTTGGATAGTGTAATTGAAGTGAATGGTATTTGGGGCAAATATGATATTTTTCTCAAAGTACATCATGATGCAGAATCTGGTTTAGACAAAATAATTGAAACGTTACGTCGTGTAGAAAATATCACTAGCACATACACCATACCTATATTATATGGTCAAGGTGGGTCAATCGACGATTAAATTCAAATTTTTGAATCATTTCATGTTTCAATATTTTTCAAAATTTAAGAACACGTACTTAGATAAATCCACACTTTGTATAAAATCTGTATAGATTTTAATATGACAAAACGTCTTTGATGAAATAGATATCAATGTCTGAATCAACTGAAAAAAAATTAGATGCGACTGGATTGTTTTGCCCTGAACCTGTGTTTCGAACAAAAATTGAAATTGAAAGAATGCAAGTAGGTGAAACACTAACTGTATCTGCAGATGATCCTGCAGCTGAAGATGACATCTCTAGATGGGTCACAAGAAATGGTCATGAGTTAGTAAACATGTCTAAAAATGGAGATGTTATTACTTTTCAAATTAAAAAGGTGAAATAACCAAATTATGACTACTGTTAGTGATACCGACGTGTTAAATCGTGTTGGCAACACCCCTCTTGTTAAATTAGATTCTCTTTCCCATGACGATGTAGAATATTTTGCAAAATTAGAAGGTCATAATCCATTTGGGTCTGTTAAAGATAGAGCAGCATATTGGATGATCAAAGACGGTGAAGAAAAAGGAATTCTGAAAAAAGGTCAAAGTATCATAATTGAACCCACTTCTGGAAATACCGGTATTGCGTTAACTGGAATTGCAAATTTGTTAGGCTATAAAGTTGAGATAGTAATTCCTGAAAAAGCTAGTAATGAAACTAAGGACATTATTCGGAATTTAGGTGCTAAGGTTTTTGAAACTAGTGATGATCTATGTCCAAAAGTTGGGGCTGGTACTGACCAAAGCATTGCACTTGCAACATCCATTGCATCTTCTAGGCCTGACACATATTATTCTCCAAATCAATATGCAAATGAAGCAAATTTTATGGGTCACTACAAAGGAACAGGACCTGAAATCTGGAAACAAACTGATGGTAAAGTAACTCATTTTTTTACTGGTGTTGGTACTGGTGGCACAATCACTGGAATTGGAACTTTTCTTAAAGAACAAAATCCTCATGTTAAGATTATTGGATGCCAACCACAACAGAACCATTTGATTCAAGGGTGGAGGAATTTTGAGGAATCTGCAAAACCTGACTTATTTCTAAAAAGAGAAAATGTTGTAGATGATTGGGTTTCTGTAGATAACGCTGAAGCATTTTCAGTTGTAAAGGAAGTTTTTGCAAAAGATAGATTATTAATCAGTCCTTCTTCAGCGGCTGTTTATGCTTGCATGAAAAAATATCCTATAAAAGAAAATGCATGTGTGGTAGGAATATTTGCAGATGATGGTAGAAAATTCAAAAGTGTTTATGCGGCTCAAAACATTATGACTGAGGAAGAATTTGAAAATTCATTAAAAGATGCCAAGTATATGTCTGAATTGGCATACTGACTTTACTCTATCATTTTCTTCAACTGTTTCTCATAAAATTCCCTAAATAAAGAATTCATGTCCATTTCATGTCTCAAACATTTGTTGCTATGTTCAATGATTTCATTTTTAATTTCTCTACTCCATTGACTTTGCTGTTTGTCTTTGTGGTCTATAATTGATGGATTTTCTTTGATTTTTTCCATAATCTCTATCAAAGTTACTGCCAACTGACGAAATTTACTTGTACGCAATAGAAACATTTGTGATTCTTCTTTATTTACTAGATTCATCATTGCATACACTTGATTGTAATATTCTAATGCTTTTTGATGATATTTTTTAAAATCATCAATTCTGTTTTGCCAATAATCCTTGGATGTTTTTTCTTCTATTTTGTAACTGAATTGTATTTCTCCTAGATTCATTCCTAATTTTGCTAATTTTTCGCCATGCTCTTTTACTGCTTTTCTGAGATTTTCTGGATCTTGGCTCATGAGATTAGTTTGAGTACTACCAATAAAGAGTTTAAATTTTAAATTTCTCCCAAGCGTCTTTAGATTTTTTTGAGTAATATGTGATACATTGCTCGCAAAATGAATCCCATTCACTAATATCTAACTTCTTAAAAAATTCTAATGACCACTTGTACGTGGGTTCTTTTCTATATTGGAATTGCTGGATTGTGTAGATATTTTTCTCATAAAATTTATTCAAGCATTTTTTGCATTGAGCATTTTTCATCACTGTTTGTCTGCACTTTCTGTTAGATATTTGTCTACATCTATTGCTGCCATGCAACCAAATCCTGCTGCTGTAATTGCTTGTCTGTAACTTCGATCATGTACATCGCCAGCTGCAAAGACTCCTTCTATGTTTGTATGAGTTTTGTTTTTTAAAACAACGTATCCTTCATCATCTAACTCTATCTGACTTTTGAATAATTTAGTATTTGGCTCATGTCCAATTGCCACAAATAAACCTCCTGCATCAAGTGTTGTTTCTTCACCTGTTTTTAGATTTTTTATAACTACCTGTTGCATCTTCTGATTTCCTTTGATATCTGTTACAGCTGAATCCCAATGAAATTTAATTTTGTTATTGTTAAGAGCTCTTTCTTGCATCACTTTACTAGCGCGTAATTCACTTCGTCTATGAATTAGATGAACCGTTGTTGCAAATTTTGTAAGAAATGTTGCTTCTTCAATAGCTGAATCTCCGCCGCCTACTACTACGATTTCCTGATTTCTAAAAAATGGACCATCACATGTTGCACAATATGACACTCCTTTACCTCCAAATGTTTGTTCTCCCTCCAGTCCTAATTTTCTAGGGTTTGCACCTGTGGCAATTATTACTGCACGTGCCTCGTATTCTTCTGATGCTGTTAGAACTTTGAATGGTGTTCGTCTGAAATCCACATTTACTACTTCATCATCGATAATGGTAGTTCCCATTCGCTGTGATTGCTTTCGCATATCGATCATTAAATCTGGGCCCATTATCCCATTTTCAAATCCAGGATAATTCTCAACTTCTGTTGTGTTGACTAGCTGACCTCCTGGAAGTATTCCAGATAAAATTAAAGTATCATAACCTGCTCTTGAACAATAAATTCCTGCAGTGTATCCAGAAGGCCCTGCACCAATGATTACCACATCAAATTTTGTTTTACTTTTATCAGGTGTTTTTGGATTGTCATCATTTGTTTCTAACACTGTTGCACCTGCATCTGCTGCCATCATGTGTTGGATCTATTAATTTCAATAATTTAAGTGAATATCCCTTATGTTTACTCGTTTTTCATTCTCAAAAGTATCTGATCACATATTCTACGCATTTCCGAATCTGATCCTACACTAGATATTTTTACAATGTCTGTAGTGGTTACAATTCCTATAATCTGATCGTTTTCTTTGACAGGTAGTTTGTGAATTTGTTTCTCTTTCATCAATTCAGATGCTTCCCAAATTGTTTCTTCACCGTCAATTGTAATTAACGGTGATGACATTACTTCTGAAATTTCTGTAAATAATGGTCTTCCTTCCGCGGCAACCTTAGTTACAAAATCCCGCTCTGTAATAATCCCAATTGGACTTTTATCATCTAAAATTACTACACACCCAACTTTTAGACTTCTCATCTTTTCTGCTGCTTCTTGTAATGAAACAGATTTATCCAGAGTTAAAACATTTTTACTCATTATTTGGTTTACAAATGTACTGTGCATGCCGTGTTATTATTTATCAATTATATGATGTAAATTCTAAATTATCATGATTGAAAATCAATCTAGATAATCACTGTAGTCTTAAAATTCAAAGTATTCTGATGTAATTTATGGTGATAAAAACTAAGAAAATACTTGTTCCTCTTGATGGTTCAAAAAATTCACTTCGGGGGTTAGATATGGCTATTCATATTGCACGACAATCTCAAGGGACTATTACTGCATTGGCCGTAAAATCCGTACCTGGAATATATGCCATTCATCCACTAGGATTTCTGGATTTTAATTCTATGACTGAAGTAAAAAAATTACTTGAAGATGCAAAGGTTAGAGCTGCAAAAAAAGGAATTCAGTTAACTGGAAAGGCGATATCGGGGGATCCTGGATATGACATTGCTCGTTTTGCAAACAATTCTAAAAACAGAATCGATTTAATTGTGATTGGTGCACGTGGACTTGGATCTGCCAAAGAACTATTCTTAGGTAGTGTTTCTAATTATGTCTTACATAAATCCAAAAAACCTGTATTGATTGTAAAATAAGTATTTCGCAATATTGACTTGATTTTTCTCCTTGATGCGTCATAACATTATTGCGCTAAGACATTCACAATATCTGATTTGGTGATAATTCCCACCAGTTTTGATTTGTTGACTACTGGAAGTCCACTAATGTCATATTTGATCATCAGTGTTATTGCAATCTTTACGTCCTTGTTCATTTCTACTGTAATTGGGTTTGGTGACATTATGTCTGTGGCATGAAATGGAAACAAGTAACTCATTTGATTTGAATGTATTTCTTCTAAACCTTTTTTGAATTTATATTCCTGCACTTCTTTTGGGTCTGCAGATTCTGCAATCCATTGTGGAATCTTTGCTGGTACGAAATCCCTGAACGTAATTACTCCTACTGGTTTCTGGTTTCTTTTTATGATGACTCTGGAGATTCCATACTTTATCAATAAACTTTCAACATAAAGTATGGGATCACTTGGTTGTGCAGTGATTACTTCCTTTTTCATTATTTCTGAAGTTTTTATTTGCGTGGATTCTTTTGTAAGGAACACTTTGACAAGATCTGTTTCTGTTACAATCCCGTTCAGTGTTTTATCCTCATTTACAACAATTACTAGACTAATTCTATGTTTTTTCATCATTTTTGCACATTCTTGGACTGAATTTTCCTTAGTCAATACAAATATTTTTTTTTGAATGAATTCTTTTGCTTTTACTGAGTTAATCGGTTTTGTACCTAATTCATAAATTTTTTTAGCAATGTCTCTCTCAGTGATTACCCCCACTGGTGTTTTTTTATCTAGAATTATCACTCGTTTTACCTTGTTTTTTAACAAAATTTCTCTTGTTTTCATTAGAGTGGCGTTTGGACTTACGGTAATTGGCTTTGAAATAAACTCCGATAATCTCAAATCTTTTACGTCCACAAAAACACTGTTTTTTTAATTTGATAAATATGTCACTAACGATATCACTGTTGAAAATCATATTTGGTAATTATTGAAAAGATATTTACTTCCATTTTATATGGGATAGATATGAATAATCTTCAAAAATTATCATTCCTAGGGTCTGTTGAAAATTATGTTTAAGAATATCCTTGTACCTTTTGATCTGTCTAGTCAGTCTACAAGGGCTTTTAAAATGGCATTAGATATTGCAAAAAAATATGATTCTAAAATTACATTACTTACTTGCATTGAGGGTGATGCCTGGCATCACAAATATTACGATGCAAGAGCTGATTCTGAACTAATTAAAAAGCAGAAAAAAGTCTCGAAAAAACACCTTGAAGATCTAGAATCTTTAGCATCTAAAAACAATGTTTCTATCTCTTCTAGTATTATTACTTCAAAATCCGTGGTTAATGATATTGTTACATTTGCAAAATCTCGTAAACATGATCTTGTTGTAATTGGCTCTCATGGACGAACCGGTCTTGACAAGCTACTTTTAGGTAGTGTTGCAAACGGCGTATCTCAAAGAATAAGGTGTCCTGTGCTTATTGTCAAGTAAATCTGTGGTGTAATTGATTTCAATTATAGGTAGCGGCCGAGTTGGCAGTTCTATTGCATTTCTTTGCATGTCTCATGTTTTAGATGATGTTTTACTAGTTAACCGTAATGAAAATAAAGCGATAGGTGAAGCATTGGATATCTCCAATGCAATTCCTTCTAATTCTGAGTTTTCTATCCGAGGAACATCTGATTATTCAAAAATTATTGGCTCCAAAATTGTTGTAATCACTGCAAGCACAGGTGTGTACTTGAAAAATAGATCTGAAAATATGACATCTCAGGTAGATACTATTCGAGATATCGCAAAAAAAATAAAACAATATTGTCCCAATGCCATAATTTTATTAATTTCAAATCCACTAGATGTTCTAACATATGTTTTTCAAAAAGCAACTTTATTTCCTCGATTCAAAGTAATAGGGATTGCTTCTAGTTTAGATTCCAGCAGGTTCAGATACTTGATTTCCAAAAAATTTGCTATGCCTCAATCATTGATTTCTAATGCACTTGTTATTGGTGAACATGGTGATTCCATGATTCCTATCTTTTCTGGTGTTTCTGTTGATGGTAATGCATTATCCTCTATGCTCGATGCTACTGAAAAAATTACCATGACAAATGAAATTCGGAATTATTGGAAGAAATTAAGAATCTACAAGAGTCGTTCTCAATTTGGCATTGCCAAACAAACCTATGATGTAATTGAAACTATTCTTAACTCAAAAGAAATTCTTATTCCTGCTTCTATAGTTCTTGAAGGTGAATATGGTGAAAATAATGTTGCGATGGGCATTCCTGTTAAAATCGATAAAAATGGAGTTTCTGAAATTCAAATTATTACACTTGATGAATCTGAATCTAATTTAATTAGGGCATCGTCCAAAAAGATTAAAGATCAACTAAGTTCATTGAGTATCTAATTTTTGAGTTCTTCAAATAGTTTCTGATGCTTATTGCAAAATTTTTTGTTTTCAATTTGAGTATGAAAAAGATCTTTTTGCCAATGTGCATTATATAATCTACAATCTGAATTATCGCAGAATGCATCTCCTGTTTCATAATACATTATTGCCTGTAAAATATACCCCTTTGCAATTTCAGATAATCTCGAATCATGATATTCTAAAAATTCACCTTTGTATTTTTTTTTCAATTCTTCAATTTTTTCGTCTGTAAACTCTGTCATTAGTTCCAAATAGTACTTTTTTGGTTTTGCAGGTGCCTCTATCATTCCTGTCGTTGAAATAATCATCGGATTTGATCCAATTAATGCTCTTGCGTGATATCTAAAATCACCATCATCAAATGTACATGTAATTTTATTTGTAAAAATGATATGGAGCGTATAAAGATCATTTTCATTTATTGGGATAAATTCGGCAACTTTCTTATGGAATTCAAATCCATCATATAGTATCTTCTCCTCATTTTCTGACATGTCTGTATTTTCTATTTCAATTTTTATTTCCTCCACTGTTGGTGTGTGTTTTTGAAATGGGTTTTTCAAATCAAATATTCTGGTACTTGCAATCTCTTCGAATTTTCTTTCATCAAGATTTTTGAAGAAATTGTCTCTTATTTCCACTGTTACTGGAAATGTGTTGATGATGAATTTCTTTATTTCTACTATCTGAATTTCGGGAACAGTGGGCTCATCATACAGAATAATTTTAGAAATTTTCAACAAAAAAGATACGTTTTGATGATTTATCTTTCTAACGTCTAATTTTTTTAAAGGATTAGACGAATTTTGTATATAAACAACTTCCAAACCCCTTCCACATACAGAACATTGCAAATAGCATTTTCAGATAATTCAACTAAAATAGAAGTCATAGGAACATGTCTTATTTGAGATGATTAATTCGGAAAAATGAAAACTAGACTATTGATAATTACTGGAATTTCGATAACTGTCTTCTTAATGGGGGTAATTGCATATCCGACTATTAATGAAGTGACATTTGATGATGATTTCTCACATGATATTCCAACTGCTCTAGATGATACTCCGCCTTTAGAAACAGAACCTGTACGTACTATTTCTGATACTCCGGAAA
>NZ_AEXL02000086.1 GCF_000242875.2 Candidatus Nitrosopumilus salarius BD31
TTTAGCAAATGGAGATATCCCTGACGCTCAAGCAAAACTAGCAATTGCAAACGATCTTCTGGAAGAGTTGTTTGCACAGATGAACAATTTGGCCAGTGATCCAGAAAATAACGATGATAGAATTGATGCATTTGCAGAAAAGACAATTACCGAAATCAAAAGCTTACTTGAAAATGGAAATAAAATTGGTTTAACACAAAATACGATTAATGAATTACAAGCAACACTAGCAATTTTAGAAAGTGGAGATGCTGAATTGATCTTAGCAGCTACAAGTGAGGATACAAATCTAGCCAAAGAACTCAAAGAAGTAAACAAAGTAGAGGAAACACAACAAAAGACAGAGAACAAGGCTGAAGAGAAAGCAGTGAGAGATGAAAATAAGGCAGATGAGAAAGAACTAAGAGAATCAAACCCAGAAGCAGCACAACAACTCAAAGTAGACAACAAGGAAGTTGAAAAAGAGCAAAAGGCTGAGAACAAGGCTGAAGAGAAAGTTCTAAGAGAAGAGAATAAGGAGGCTGAGAAGGCACTGAGAGATTATCTCAAACTCATTAGCATTAATTCATACTTTTCATATGACGATGACTGGGAAGAAGAACCAACAGAATCAGACTATAACGATGTAACAGATACCCCAACGGATAAAGATCTAAAGAAGCAACTCAAGGCAGAAGCAAAAGCACAGAAAGATGCTGAAAAGGCACTCAAAAAAGCACAGAAGC
>NZ_AEXL02000085.1 GCF_000242875.2 Candidatus Nitrosopumilus salarius BD31
AACATCTTGATTGTTATCACTATTTCTGATATACTTGAATTTGCTAGTTCTAATTCCTACATAGCTTTTATGGTTTTCAGAAATATGGGGTATACTTTGAATGAAGATTGGTTTTTCATCAAGATGCTGGTTCGTAAAGAGTGGAATTAAACTAGTTCCATCAATATCTGAATTTAGATTTTCTAATCCTATCAATTCAATAATTGTGGGAAAAACATCTATCAATCCCACTTGCTGTGAAATAATCTCGTTAGGTTTGATATTAAAACCTGCAAAAATTAATGGAACTTTTAATACATCATCATAGACATGGCTGCCTTGACTCATTCGTGATGTTGTAAGGACTCGTTCTTCATATTTTGACAATGACAAATTTTTGATTTGTTTTTCTCTTCTAGAATTTCTAATTTTGTGTAGATATGATGAAAATCTTTTTTTTGGTCCATATAATACATTAGGAACCTTGTTACCAATTTGCCAAAGAGTTTTTTCTCCCATTCCAGACTCAAGATTTATTATTTTATCATTGATTTTTAATGAGCGAATATATTCTCCATGATCTGCTGTAAGAATAATCAAAGTATTTTCTAGATTAATTTTTTTCAAAAGTTTACCAATCCATGAATCAATTGCAGAGACCATTCTTTCATATGAGGTTTCACCATATTTTGGATGATCAAAGCTTTCAGGAACTACAATTGGTTGATGTAAGTCGTTAACGTGAACATAAAAAAACCACGGCTCGTTTAAAGCAGAATCTACCTTTGCAAGAATTTTTTCCCCCAATCCCTTAAACAAACTAAAATAATTATTATGACTTGATGATTCAAGTTTAAGATCAAAATCTTCTGTTAGCCCTAAAAATGAATTTACTTCAGACGTTGTTGCAAAAGTGTTAAAACCATGCTTTTTGAGATGCTCTACGTATGTAGGTATATCAGAATTTAGTTTTTCATACGTATCATTACTCATTCCAGTTTTGAAAGGAAAAAGTCCAGTAAACATGCTTCCCATTGAAGGCGAAGTGGAAGCAATGGAGCTT
>NZ_AEXL02000084.1 GCF_000242875.2 Candidatus Nitrosopumilus salarius BD31
ATTGCCTGAGAAAAATAAATTCCTTGTTTGATTAATGAATCAATATTTGGAGTAATAGATGTTTTATTTTTACCATAACATTTGTCAGAACGCATAGAATCAATTACTAAAAACAATATGTTTGGTTTCATTTACATCAATTGTAGTTTATTAGATTAAAAAATCATTTAGTTCATCTATTTTTTAGAGTAATTTTCCTAGATTTTTTGTTACTTAATTCCATAGCATCCAAAACTTGTAAAATTTTTAGTTCATTATGAAATGTATAATCTGGATTTTTTTTAGTTTTTATCAAATTAAGGAAATTTTTCATTTCGTTAACATATAGTGATTCTGATGGAGTATTACCTTGGTATCCTTTAGCTACTTCACCAGATTTTATTTGGATTTTTTTCCATTTAGATGATTTTCCCACATTGATAGTTCCTTTATTATGATCACAAAGGATTACTCCTTTTTGACCAATAATTTTTGTTTCACTAAATGCAGGATCAGAAATTACGTCAATTACCATAA
>NZ_AEXL02000083.1 GCF_000242875.2 Candidatus Nitrosopumilus salarius BD31
CAACACTTCCAAGAATCAATTTATTCAAACCTGTTCTTCCATGCGAGCCAATTACAATCAAATCATATTTGTGTGAATTAACATATTTAATAATTGCATTTGATACTGAATTATCCTGAATAATTTTTAAAGAAAGTTTAATTTCTTTTTTCTTGGCGGTATCTTGTAATTTTAAAAATATTTTCTTGAGTACATTATTTTGCTTATCTAACAAATCTTTATTCAATTTCATTGAAAATCCAATTGATGGCTGATATATTCCGGTAATCACAGTTAATACTGTGAGATTGCTTTTTGGTTCTGCAATATCCAGCGCTTTTCTAAATGCCCTGTCTGAAAAACCTGATGCATCATATGCTACTAGAATTTCTTTAAAACTCATTTAATATTGACTCCTCGTATTCTTCATCAGTTTCATAATTTTCTTTCAAGCTCGTGTTATCCCTCATTCATTTCCTCATATTCTGAGCCGATCTTTTCTTTTTTGGACTCATCTTTTTCTGACATGATTTAGAATGCATTCTTTGATATATGAACACCATGCCTAATTTTCATACTTAACTGCCTTATTTTTAACTCCTATTTGGAAATTAACCTACATAGATGTGTGGCAAATGTGTCGTGATTCTATTTCAATCATTCTTTTCTAACATTCAAAGTTACTACAATTTCCGTTTGATCGTTGTCAAGGTCATCATCCAATGTGATTTTTTTATCAACAAGTTTGAATTCTTCGTTCAAAGACCCATCCTCATTAAATGTTCTAACCAATTTGCTTTTTGGAAGAACCGATACATCTGTAGCATCATGATACACTTTATTTGATTCCCCATTTTTTATGATGATCTTCAATATATTCATCTTAGTGAAATTAGATAATAAAAAGTAAGACTGTGTTATATGCACAAAATTTTAATTCCCAAGTAAAACACTGTAATGATTTTTTTCACATTACTCTATGGCCCTCAAAATGATTGTATTGTTACACCATATAGAATACTCTATGACTTCAGATTTTTAAGAGATTTTGTTATGTTTTTTTGTAAAGATTTGTTTTCAATTGACGGAATTATGTTGTTTGGAGACAATTTCTGATCAGATATTGTCTTTGCAACAGCTAACGAAGTGGCATAAAGAACTTCCATAGTTATTTTTTTGATTTTTAAATCTAATATTGACCTCATCAAATACGGAAAAACTATTGCATTATTTATCGTATTTTTATATAGAAAGCTACCCGTAGCTACAATTTTCGCTCCACCTTTCTTTGCATCGTGTGGATTTATTTCAGGATAAGGATTTGTAAGTGCAAATACTATTGGGTTTTTATTCATAGTTTTGATTGCTTCTAGTTTGAAAAGATCTTCAATTCCTGATACTCCGATAAAGACATCTGCATTTTTTATCACCTCTGAGAGTTGTCCTTTTTCTTTTGGATTTGTTATTTTTGCAATCTCTCTTTTGTATTTGGTCATGTTGTTCTTTCGATTCTTGTAGATCACACCTTTTGAATCTAGCATGATGATATTTTTACATCCTGCAAAATTTAATAATTTCCCAATAAAATATCCTGCAGAACCTGAACCTGCCACGATTATTTTTATTTCAGATAGATTCTTTTTTACAATTTTTAATGCATTGATCAATCCTGCAAGTGTAACAATTGCAGTACCTTGCCCATCATCGTGAAATACAGGAATCTCCAATCTTTTTTCAAGTTCTTTGTATATCTCCAAAACTTTTGGTGATTCTATATCTTCAAGATTTATCGCTCCAAACATAGGTTCTATTGCCTCGACGATGTCCACAATTTTCTTTTTGTCAGTAGTGTTAAGACATATTGGAAATGCGTTTATTTTTCCATACGCTCTGTATATTGCTGATTTTCCCTCCATTACAGGTAACGATACATTAGCTCCCACATTCCCTAATCCCAATAATCTGGTACCATCAGTTATGATTGCTATATTATTGCCTTTTGATGTTAGCGTATATTTGGACTCTGGATTTTTCATAATTTCTTTACATACCGATGCCACTCCTGGTGTATAGATTAATTGTAAATTTTTAGAAGATAAATTTGAAATTTTACTTTCAATGAATATTTTTCCTTGTAATTTTCTATGTAGTAAAATAGCTTTTTTTGACAACTATCAATTGACTATAATCTAGTATTAATGAAGATTATCTAATTTTATTGAAATATACAAATCATGATATTTACTATAAGCGACACTCAATTTTTTATTTTGTTTAATCACAATTTAAAAATACGTATTGTTATTTCTGTAATTCCTTTTGGTTCTGATTATGCTAGTTTGTCACTTTCAATTTTGAACCTTTCAGCCTCCAATGAAAAATATCTACAGATACCACTAGAATTTATCTACAAATCTGACAATAATTGATCTTTCAGAGATGGTGTATCATCAATTTCCACTTTATGCAAATTTTTCATTTTTGTCTCTCCGATCCTAGTCAAATCTGTCCCAAAAAATAAATTGATTGCCCAGCTAATACCAATCCTAATTTTTGTTTCTAACGTTGGAAGGTGCAATAAATAATAAGTTCGCCAAATCACCCATGCCAACACTCCTGATATGCTATGTCCCATCAAAGATGCAACACCTGCTTTATCTCCTATAGTTGCCATCATCCCTTTACTATGATATGAAAATTCTTTCAAACTTGAATCTCCATCAAGTGTCTTTTTGATATTTTCTGCAACAATTTTGCTTTCTCGTAATGCATGTTGAGCTGTTGGAGGGTAAAATTTTCCTGTATCGACATCTGGAATTGCTGCACAATCACCCAACGCAAACACTTCGGAATGTTCTTTTAATTTTAAATATTTATCAACCAAAATCTTCCCGTCTTTACTATGTTCACAATTCATTGATTTTATCATGGAATTTGTAGTGACACCACCTGTCCAAATTAGTGTAGTGCATGGAATTATTTCCCCATCTGATAGTTCCACATAGCTCTCCCCAGCATTAATCGCTTTTACATTTGTGATAATTCGAACTCCCACTTTTTCTAAATATGCTCTTGCAGATTCTCCCAGTTTTTTATTTAGTTCCGGTAAAATTTCATTCCTAGATGAAATTAAAATCATGTTGATGTTTGTATCTACAATTGAAGGGTATGCTTGTTTTACAGATTTTCTTACAAAATGATTTATTTCTCCAATTGTTTCAACTCCTGCAAAACCTGCACCAACTACAGTAAAAGTGAGAAATTTTTGTTGAAGTCCCATACTTCCTGTTTGTGCGGCTATTTCCATCATTAAGAGAATCTGATTACGTAATTCAATTGCATCTTCAACAGTTTTTATTGTAAAAGAATTTTCTTCAATTGCTTTATTTCCAAAAAAATTGTTAATACTTCCTACAGCTAACACCAAATAATCATATTCTAAAGCGTGATCTTTCCCATCAAATTTCCTTGTAATCGTTACTAATTTCTGTTCTAAATCTACTGAAAATACTGTAGCCTGATAAAATTTTGCGCTAACACAAAAATATCTAATTGCAGTTGTAATGTCTCTTGGATTGAGCATACCTGAAGCCACTTCTGGTAACATTGGAGTGTACAAAAAATAATTATCCTCGCTTACAATCGTTATACTTGCATTTTTAACATCTATTTTTTTTTGTAGTTCTTTTAATACATGCATTCCGCCAAATCCTCCTCCTAAAATCAGAATTTTCTTTTTTGATGGCATGTCTGATTTATGAGAAAAGATTTCATGTGCATTCCTTTTTTTTATCGAATCAAATGTTACGTCACATTGCAGACATTTGTATATTTGAGCCACGTATAGAAATTAAGGTAAATGGACAACATAAACATACTTTTGTTTATAAAGAAAATTCGACTTTTCTAAAAATTATTTTGATTAAAATCCATACTATCTTAAAAGAACTAATTCATTGATACATTTGGAAATTTTACCTAGATTTCTTAAAAGGTCAAACGTGGACTCCTTGTCTATGCCACAGAATGATGGTGCTCCCATCGGGATTTGAACCCGAGTCTTTGGCTTGAGAAGCCAAAATGCTTAACCGGACTACACTATAGGAGCTTGTCAAAAATCAATCTAATCTTAATTTAAAGGAAATGTTTTGACTTTGAATGAATTTGTAAAACTTTGTAAGTTTCTTCCTTTATAGAAAAATCAATCATACTCAATTATATGAATATTAAAAAATTTGTTGAAGACGAAGGATTATCTGAATTTCCAATTGGATTGACAGGTTGTCGAGTTTCTGATTTCTATTTTGATTCTTGTGACTATGATATTGTTGTATTTGATGAAAAGTCTGAATTAGAAAAAATTGTAAAATTTGAAAATGACTTTGTAATGATTCATCATGCCTCTTTATCTGAAACCCGATCAAAAAAACTTCTTCAATACGATGCTCTCAAAATAATTCAGGATGAATCCTGGGATTTACGAATGTTACTTTCTAAAATTAATGAAAAACGTAATTTGTTGTTCCTAGATTTTGCTAAAAATTGTTTAATTGAATCTATTTTCTGCTGTCAAAAAACTAAAGAATCTATTCAAACATCTGATGTATTTGCACCTTGCTGGCAAAAATGTGCTACTTATTATTTGGCTGATGCAATATCTGCAATTAGTCATCAAAGATCAAGTCCTTCTCATATGCTTGACTCACTTCGGAAATTAAAGAAAACTCCGATCAATGAAAATATCTCTGTTGTTACTCAAACTGTTGGGATTGAGAGGTCTATTCCAACATTACTTGAGCGTATGCTAAAATCCACAATTGGATTTTCAGATTTGATTGAAAAAAATAATCACTCTCAAATCATACAACAAAAACATGATTTCTTTGTAAAAAATTCAATGCTCTCTGATTGCTATTTTTATCTGGGTTATATCAATAAAGAAAACTTTCTAAAAATTAAGGATAATTTAAGCCGAAGGCAAGATCTGATTTATCTTCTAAAGATAGCCTTCGATGTTGAATCTGACGAAAATCTTTTAGAACAGCAATCAGAAACTGTGCAAAAATCTGCTAATTCTGTTCTTGAGATTATTTCAAGTGCCTGATATTCTACATGTATGTACTAACCTTTTAAAAGAAGTAAAGTTACTGATTTATCATGGTAGATCAAGCATGTGGATGCGAAGCAGACAGCGGAGATCCAGATTACTCATGTGACTGTGCAATGCAAGGTCATTGTATATGCAGTCATGATTGCAAATGTTCAACAAGTGTTTGTAAAGAAGCTGTCGGACAACTATAATTCGATAGTAACTTTAAAACTTATTTTTTATTTTTAAATTAATCCTCATCTTGCTCCAAGCCCCATGATTTTACCAAATCTTTTTGAAACTTATCAGCTTGTTTTTCATCTAGTGAAAATCCGCAGTTCTTATGTGTTGGAACTACAGTCATTCCATCCAGTTTAAACTCTACTTCGAACAAATGTACTTTAGAACATTCACACATTTCTGGAATTTCTGTACATTTTCCTCTATATTTGCTTATTTAAAAAAACGTTTAACTAGGTATTTTTGCTATGTTCTTCATGAATCTATTCGTAATTATCTTTTTGATTGCTGTTCTTGGTTTTGGAACTTCGAATATTGCTTTTGGACAAGGTGTTCAAACCTCCGGCGGTGTTGATGTGGATGGATCATGGTATTTAGGTGAAGGTCTACAAAAAGGAGATTATTTTGAATATTCGTTATGTGAATTAGATCTTAATGACTGTGCCCCTGTCAAATTAAAATTCTGGATCAAAGGAGACATACAATATGAAAGTGAAACATTGTGGGATGCAAAAGTTGTAGTTATTGATGGAAATAAAATCGTTAAAGGTTCAATGACTCTTGGTAAAACTGCTCCTGAACCAATAAATTTTGATGAGAATCTTCATGATTATGCAATTGCATTCAAATCCTCGTTATCTTGGTTATCTGCATTTGCCACTGGAAATGTGCATGATCTGATTCATGGACCAAAAGAATTCCGAGACACTGCATGGGGAAAGATAGGTGCAATTGGTGGCGCTCAATTAATTACAAAACGAGCAGAATCAGTTACAACTCCTGCTGGAACTGCTGATTCAGTTGTTGTTGGTTGGTATAGCGGTAATAATAATGAGATTTGGGTTGTCGATGATTTCCCATTTCCTGTTAAGGCATTAACTTATGCATGGGTGACAACTGGTGTTGCTCCAATTATGTATCAATACACTTTGTTGGATTATCAAGAAAATGTGCTAGATGATCCTTTCGTTGATGTTGAATCAACAGCTCTAAAAGCAGAATTGTTAGGCTGTGATACTACTTTTCATGATTATGTTAGTGGACGTGTTGCCACAAATACTTTTTCAATGATGATTCAATATAATTACTCTCCAGAGTATCCTTTGGAAGGTTGTGATATTGACTGGAAAATAAACTTCATGAACAAGTATAATGACGTTGAATTCATAGATCAAGTTCATTATGATATTTGGGTTGTAGATGAATCTGGTAATCGTCTTCGTTCATATGCTCAAGACATTGGGCGTGCAGATTTGTTCAATGGATTTGGTCAAGTTCATCTTCTTCTTCCAATAAAAGAAAAAGCTGGAATTACTCGTTATGCAATATTTATTCATGGTACAGGACCCGAATACGAGGTACCTGATTCAAAAATAGGTGGATATGCAATTATTGAAGTCCCCATTGTTGAGAACCCTCATCTTAACGAGTTAAACGGTGATGTTGTCAGCACCTCTAAAATCCCAACATGGATTAAAAACAATGCAGGTTGGTGGGCTGATGGTTCCATTGGCGATTCAGATTTTGTTCAGGGAATCCAATTCTTGATAAAAGAAGGAATAATGAAGATTCCATCGACGACTCCAGGCTCTAGCAGCGGCACAAATGAAATCCCAA
Organism: Candidatus Nitrosopumilus salarius BD31; assembly: GCF_000242875.2. Lineage (GTDB taxonomy): Archaea > Thermoproteota > Nitrososphaeria > Nitrososphaerales > Nitrosopumilaceae > Nitrosopumilus > Nitrosopumilus salarius. Next base: position 6,926 of record NZ_AEXL02000083.1, read on the forward strand.
CATGGATTAAAAACAATGCAGGTTGGTGGGCTGATGGTTCCATTGATGATGATTCATTTGTTCAGGGAATCCAATTCTTGATAAAAGAAGGAATAATGAAGATCCCATCGACGACTCAACCTAAAAGCCCAAGTTATCAACCAGAATCTTTGTTTGACTAAGTCTGATTTTTTATGGTCTTACATTCAAATTGCTAATCTCTGCTACGAATAACGAATCCATATGATAGGCCTTTTCAAAAAACCCAAACGACAACTCAAAAAATTACTAAAAGATGGTGAATATGATGAGGCAGTTGCATTTGGAAAGAGTCTGGAATCTGAATATTCCGATGATCCTGATTTTATGTTTATCATGGGCAGTATTTTCTTTATAGTGGAGGATCATAAGAAAGCATTACCTTATTTTGAAAAAGCTTTCCAATTAGATAACAACGATGTTGAAACTCTCACTTTGAAAACCAACACCCATTTGGCTCTTGGACAAAAAGATGAAGCCATTGATTGCTGCAGACACATCTTAAAACTTCAGCCTAAAAATTCTGAGGCGCAAAAAATTCTTGATGATCTTGAATTACTCTAGTTTGTTAGACTGTTCGCCACTCTTCATCTCATAAGCGTTTTCCATCAGCCAATCACAAAACGCTGTAACTTTCTGATCAAATTCAGTCCAAATGTGTACTGAATGAGGTAGAATGTCTATCTTCCAATTTTTTGTGTAAACTCTTACCCCTTCTTTATTTTCATACATGTATGCATCTTCTGTTTGAACATCCACTAGCATCTCTTTTGCTTTTTGTTTTATTATTTCTCTGTCTATTGGGAATCTTTTTCGATCATAATCTACAATTAAACTCAGATCTCTTTTTCCATACATTTCAAACTCTTCAATTCTTCCCTCCTTTGGAAAGTTGACAATTAACTTGATGTTGTATTTTCTTCCAACCTCTTTTCCAATTTCTACAATCCTTGCATATCCTGTCGCTGGATTTTTCTTGAGAAGAAATCTAATCTGTGCCAAATCTTTTTTTAATTGATTTTGCAGATCAGTTACAACTTCTGTAAATATCATAATTTTTCTTTGACTAATTCCTATTATAATCATTAATTTGTCTCAAGATTGGTTTTTTTAGAACTTGAATTAATTCAGAATATGGCAATGCCTATTGATTATGATGGAATGCGAACAGGCGATGAATCAGAGAGAACTGATAATGTTGATGAATATAGGCGAACATGCATAGATTTCATAGAGGATATCTCACATGATTATGAGGCTTGGGTTGACTATTACAAATTGCCTGAAGATGAAGATAAAAGAAGACGTGCAGGCATTAGAGCTACAATTACAAGAACAAATGAATGGATAGCAAAGGTTGCACAATCTATCAAAGCAGTTGATGTTGTGATGAATGATGGGATTCAAAAGATGGCCGAATCCACTGCTGGTAAGCCTCTTGAGATTGGAGTTTTTGTAAATCACAAATCAGGATACACCGAAACACGGCCAGGAATTATCGATGTGAATGTTAAAGGTGCAGGAAGAGATGGAAGAAAGGTGAAACTTGGATTTCATTTTAAAGATGATCGGTTTAGAATTGAATCAACATGTGATGCATACTTGGATGAAACTGATTTACCTGCGCAGGAATTTGACATGATGGATATTCATCTGAAACTCCATGCAGAAAATGGCAAATCCCGTGATGTTATTTCATTTACTGTGACAATTAGTGAAGTTGAAAATGGTGTTGAGTTTGATAGGAGAGGCGTATCAACTATAGTGCATTTGGTATGATCTAACGTACCATCTCTTCATCCATATATCCGATGAACTTTCCAGTGTTTTCAAACTTTAATGAATTGATTCCTTTCAAGTCGTCAATGGAATTCATCTTTAGATATCCTTCAGATACAGTATACAATACATCGTCAATGTAAAATGTCCTTGCATTGTTCATTCCGTAATAATGTGAGTCGCTATCTGAATGAGTTACTTTGCCTTTTAGCTCAAATCCGTTCACACTATCCAAATCAAACACATAGAATCCACTCCAGCGGTTGTAATCTGGTGCAATCATCTTTGCACTTGAGTCCTCATTGAGATTCTTGGTGTCGCCTGTTATTGGAATTGAGATGATGCCTTTTGTTTTGTCAAAGAAGAATGCTTTGTGTTCGTTCAATGCTTCTGAGTATGTAGAACTATCTCCTATTACTACATCGTCAATTACTTTTGGATTGTTAACATCTGCAACATTGAACAATGCAATTTTAATTCCTAATTGCTGGACTCTACCTTCTTCAATTTCTTTCGTGTCTCTTCCTATTCCTATGATGTGCTCATTATCATACGGATGAAGATAATTTGAAAATCCTGGAATCTTTAACTCTCCTAGTATCTTTGGTGTGTCTTTTGACAAATCAATAACAAAAAATGGATCGATTTGCTGGAATGTTACTAAATATAGTCTATCTCCCATAAATCTCGCTGAATATACGCTCTCATCAGGGGCAATTTGATCTAATTCCCCAACAATGTTAAGCTGCTCATCTAAAACATAAACTGCATTTGCACGAACCGTTCCTTGATACTGGGTGTAGTATTCTGTAGTGGTTA